>JAUIEM010000077.1 GCA_030428695.1 bacterium | reverse complement strand
CTCGCCTGGGAGCTGTGGGACCTGCTCAAGGGCCGGGTCGTCAACCTCGGCTTCCAGGCCGCGACCTCCGGGTCCTGATGTTCGACCTGCACTGCCACCTGCTCCCCGGCGTCGACGACGGCGCCCCCGACCTCGCGACCGCGCTCGCGATGGCGCGCCGGGCGGTCGCCGAGGGCATCGTGCAGAGCGTGGTGACGCCGCACACCTACGACGGCAGCTACGAGGTGCCGGCGGAAGCGGCCGCGCAGGCCCTCACGGCGCTGCGCGCCGCGCTCGCCGCCGAGGCGATCCCCCTCGAGCTCCGGCTCGGCGCCGAGAACCGCCTCGACGCTCGGCTGCTCGAGGCCGCGCGGGACGGCGCGGCGCGGACCCTCGGCGGGAGCTCCTGGGTGCTGGTCGAGCTGCCGCCGCGGCTGATCCCGCCCCGCCTGGAAGAGTCCCTCTTCGCCCTGCGGGCCGCCGGGCTGCGGCCGCTGCTCGCCCACCCAGAGCGCTATCCGGGGCTGCGCGGCCGGCCGGGTCGCGCGCGCCTGCGCCAGCTGCGGCAGGCGGGCACCGCCCTGCAGCTGACCGCGGACGCCTTCACCGGCTCGCCCGAGCGGGCGCGCCGGGCGCGCGGCCTGTTGCGGGAGGGCCTGTGCGACGTGATCGCGAGCGACGCCCACGCGGTCGAGCGGCGCCCGCCGGCGCTGCGCGAGGCGCGCGCCGAGGTCGCCCGGCTGGCCGGGGAGGAGGTCGCCGCCCGGCTGTTCGAGGAGAACCCCCAGCGGGTGCTCGCCGACCGCTCGCTGCTGCCCGTCGAGCCGCTGCCGCGCCCCTGGTGGCGGCGCTGGCTCGGGGTCGGGGGCTGAGCCGCACGCGGTCCGTCGCGCTTGCGGGCGCGGCCGGCGGCGGGTATTCCTCAGGGGGAGGAGGAACGATGGCCCGCTGGATCCCACTCATGCTGCTCGCCGCGCTCGTCGGCTGCGACGTCGACACGCCCCCCGTCGCCCCCGCGCCGGAGCGCGAGCCCACTCCGGCTCCGCTCTGGTCCCGGCCGGCGCCGGACAGCCTGTCGCTGCGGCCGCTGGCGCTGCCGCGCTACGAACGCTTCGAGCGCGACAACTGGGAGATCTTCGCCGCCTTCGACCTGTACACTCCGCGGGCGCTGTCCTGCGACCTCGAGCTGTTCGACCGCGCCTCCTGGCTCGCCCGGCACCGCCTCGACCTGCCGGCGGACAGCTCGCGTTTGACGCTGCGCTTCCGGCCCGATCCCGCCGACCGCTCCCTCGACACCGACGAGCGGCGCGCGCTGGTGATCGCCTACGCCCTCGAGGTCGACGGGCAGGTCCAGGACTCTGGCCGCTACGCCTGGTACGGCCCGGCGCCGGACAGCTGGCGCGCGCTCCTGCCCGCTCCAGCGAGCGGCGACTTCCTGGTCTGGCCGCGCAACGAGCGCCTGCGGCTGTGCAGCTTCTTCTGGTTCCCCGGACCCGCCGAGGACGTCGCCCTGCTCGACGGCGGCCGGGTGCTGACCGGCGGCCGCACCCAGTCCCTGGCGCGCTACCCGCACCCCGTGTGGGTGTTCCGGGTACGGTTCTGATGCTGCTCGAGGCGGCCTGCGTCAGCTACGGGGCGAGCCTCGCCGTCTTCACCGTGCTGCTCGGCGCCGCCGAGCGCGAGCGCCTGCTGCAGGTCGGCCACGGCGCGCTCGGCCTGCTCGAGTGTGTCGACCTGTGGGCGATGCTCGCGGCCCTCGGCGTCTTTGCCTGGAGCGCCCCACGCTGGCTGAACACCTTCACGCGGGCCGGCTGGGCCGATCCGGGCCGGGTGTCGATCGGCCTGGGCGTGCTGGTCCTCGTCGCCAGCCGCGCCCTCGCCCTGCACCGTGACCGCTTCGCCCTGAGCCTCAGCCTCTTGTGCGCGGCCGCCGGGGTGGTCTGCGCGGTGGTGTACGACACCCTGCACCTGCTCGAGCCGGGGCAGGTTCCCTACCTGCAGCCGATCTTCTGAGGCTGCCCCCCGCAGGGGGCTTGTCCCGGAGGGGGACGTAGGCCCCCGGCCAACGGCGGGAGGGGGTGAACCCTCCCCTACCTCGGTGTGTGCGTTCTTTCCGGGGAGGGGCCCGCTTATCCAGGCGCCTCAGACGAGCTCAATTCAGGAACGTCGGCACGCTGCCTTTCGGGGCGAGGGTGATGTCGAAGGCGAAGCCGCGGTCGAGCCAGCGCACCATCTGCTCGATGGCCTGGAGCAGATGCAGCTGATTCTTCTCCTTGCGGTTCCAGGGGCTGATCTCGAGCGCCGTCTCGGGCAGGGTGCCGCGCTCGGCGCCTTCGACGCTGAGGTGGACCGTGAAGTCGCGCCCCTCACGGTGCCAGTCGAACAGGTCGCGGATCGCGTCCATCGACTTGAACTTGTTCTTCATGTGACGCAGCATCCGCTCTTCGGGCTCGGCGTTGCGCACGGACTTGATGAAGTAGATCTTCTTGACGATCGTCGGTTCTTTGGCTTCCACGCGGTGTCCCCCTCTACTCCCTTTCGGTCATCCGCGGGGGAATGTACAACGCCAGTCCCTCAGTCGAGCGCCGACAGCCGCAGCACCGCCCACAGCGCGGGGGCGTCGCGGTGCGAAGCGCTGACGGAGGCGAGGGCCTCGCGCGCCCGGTCGACCTCTCCGGCGCGCAACAGGACGACGCCGCGCGCCGCCTGGAGACATCGCGCCCGCAGGATCTTCAGCGCGTTGTCGGGGGTCTCCGCGAGCACCGCCGCGACCTGCTCGGGGTCGCCGCCGCCGCGCACGAGCGCGTGGAACACCTGGGCCCAGGACTCGTCCGGGACCTCAGGCCGGGCGAGCAGGCCGGTCCAGCACAGATGGGCGGCGGGCACCCGCGCACGCAGGACGCCGAGGGTCAAGGCGCAGGCCTCGCTGCGCCCGTCGGCGTGCTCGAGGACGGCCCGCAGGGCGAGCAGGGCCGGGCGGTCTTCTCCGCCCCGCGCGCGCTCGACGTCGTCGAGGGCGCCCCGCACGCGTCCGAGGCGGGCCCGCAGCCAGACCCGCCGCTCGTAGCGGGCGGAGGTCGCTTCGAGCGCGATCGCGCGGTCGAGGGCGAGCAGCGCCTCCTCGTGCGCGCCCTGCATCGCCAGCGCCTCGGCGAGCAGCTCATGGGGCTGGGGACCGGGCGCAGGGAGATGCTCGAGCAGCAGGCCGAGCTTCTCCTGGGCGGTCGCCGCGTCGCCGAGGCGGAGCATCCAGACGATCGTGCGCAGCCACAGCTCCGGCTCGGGGATGCCTTCCTCCACCGTCAGGAGCGGCAGCGCGACGGCGACGGCCTCGGGCAGGCGCTCGAGCCGGGCGAGCGCGAAGGCCTCGATCCGCGCGAGCTCTTGCTCGAGCCCGGAGCCTTCGTGCAGCCCCTCGGCGTGGACCGCCTCGCAGTCCGCCAACGCGAGCTGAGGCCGGTCCGCCTGCAGGCAGGCGTCGGCGCGCTCGATCCGGTAGAGCTGGCGCAGGTCGGCGACCGGCATGCCCTGGAGCGTGCCATCTTCGGGGATCTCGCGCAGGATCGCGTCGTAGGCCTCGAGCGCCGTGTCGAAGCGCTGCGCGGCGACGGACGCGCGCGCGAGCTTCGCGCGGGCGAGGACCCGCTCCCCCAAAGGCCGCTCCGCGACGATGGCGGCGGCGGCCTGGCTCGCGGCGCGCAGCTGCCCGAAACGGGCGACCTCACCGGTGTCCGGGACGACGAGCAGGGCGTCGAGGGAAGCCCGCGCCGCGCGCTCGTCGCTGCTCGGCGAGCGGATCCCCGCGAGCTGCTCGAGCAGCGCGCGCTGCCCCGCGAGCCGCTGCTCGACCTCCCGCAGAGCGCCGCGCCAGGCGGCCTGGAGCAGCGCTTCACCGGCCGCGAGCGCGCGCTGCGCCCGGTCGGGATCCTCCGGATGCGCCTCGAGAGCGCCCGCCAGCCGCGCGTCGATGTCCGCGAGCTCGCGCGCGTCCGGCAGCGCCTCCGCGAGCGCCTCGCGCCCCTCGCGCAGGGCCACGCGCCGCGCCTGCAGCCGGTCCCAGCGGGCGGCGAGCGCGGGTCCCGTGCGCATCAGCCGCGCGTAGATGCTGTCCGCCGCGCGGAACTGGCTCTGCGCCGCCGGCAGGTCGGCCTCCGCGAGGGACATCTCCGCGCCGATCACCAGGGCGATCGCGGCGGAGTCGCTGACGACCGCGCCGACCGCGGGCACGAGCTCCTCCCACGCGAGCACGGCGTCGTGCGCGTCGGTGCGGGCGCGCAGGACGCCGTACAGCTCCCCGTACAGCTCGCGGTAGCGGGCCTCGATGGCGGCGAGCTCCGCGACGACCTCCGCGTCCTCGGACACGAGCAGTGAGTCGGCCAGCTGCAGGCGCTGGACCAGGGAGTCGGCGGCCGGCCACGGCACCGGGCCGTTCAGGGCAGCGAGGGACAGGGCGGCGCCATGCGCCCGCGTCTGGGCGCGCACCGCGGTCCGCGCCCCCTGGAGACGCCAGCGCAGGCTGTCGCTGACGCGGCCGAGGAAGTCGAACAGCGCGACCGCCTTCGGGTAGGACCCACGCACGACCAGAGTCTCCGCCTGTGCGACGCCGCCGGCGCGCAGCACGCCGTGCCGGTTGATGGCCGGCAGCAGGCGCACGCGCGCGACGTTCCACATCTTCTCCCCGCGCTCCGCGCTGAACAGCACGATCCGCAGGCTGTCCTGCGCCGCCGCGGGCGCCGCCTGGAGGGCCTGCTGCAGCCGTTGCCGGTAGACGGCGCGGGCCTGCCGTTCCTCATCCCACACCGCCGCCTCGCCGTGGACCCGCGCGAAGCTCTCCTGCTCCCTTGCGCGGGCCGCGATCGTCTCGAGCTCGGCCTGCTCGCGGGCGCCGGAGAGCACGCGCTCGAGCCGCGAGAGCGCCTGCTCCCAGGCCTCGACGCTCGCCCGCAGCGCCTCGAGCGCGGGCTCTTCGCGCAGGGCCACGACGTGCCGCATGCCGACCTGGCGCAGGCTGTCGGCCTCGCGCTGGCCGATGTTGCTCAACCGGTAGCCGGCGGTGCGCTCGCGCCAGACCGCGTACAGGCTGTCGGCGGCCCGGCGCACCTGCACCAGCGGCTGGTCGTGGACGGTCTCCGGCTCGTCGTGCTGGCGGCCGTCGAACCACCACACCGCCCCGAGCAGCGCGGCGACGGCGAGCACGGCGAACAGCGGCGCCAGGCTGCCCGAGCTCGGCGCGCCGTCCGCGGCCGCGCTCGCCCCGTCTCCTGTGATTTCTTCGCCTGCGGGCTCTGCGCCCGCCTTGGCGGCCGCGGCCCCGGTCAGGGTCGGGGTGGTGCCGCCGGCCAGGGGCTCGAGGGCCTTGGCGAGCTGCAGCCCGGTCTGGAAGCGGCGCGACGGTTCCTTCTCGAGCAGCGTGGCGACGATCTTCGCCATCTCCTCCGAGGCCTGGGGACAGGCATCGCGCAGGGGCGGCGGGGGCTGCTCGGCGTGCTGCTTCATCAGGTTCGCCCCGGACGGCCCACGGAACGGCGCGCGCCCGACCAGCAGCTGGTAGAGGGTGCAGCCGAGGGCGTACAGGTCCGAGCGGTGATCGGCCTTGCGCAGGTCCTCCCACTGCTCCGGCGGCATGAAGGCCGGGGTGCCGAGCAGGGCCCCGCTCTGGGTGAGCTCGAGGGCATCCTCGGCCGCGCGCGCGAGGCCGAAGTCGCCGACCCGGACCCGCCCATCGCTGCCGAGCAGGAGGTTGTCCGGCTTGACGTCGCGGTGCACGATGCCGCGCTCGGAGGCGGCCCACAGGCCGAGGGCGGCGTCCCGGACCAGGGCCGCGACGCGCACCTCCGGCAGGGGACCGACGTCCTTCAGCATCTGCTTGAGGGAGCCTCCGCTCTGGTAGCTCATCGCGATGCAGAACATGCCCTCGGCGCTGAACATGTCGTGGATCGCGACGATGTGCGGGTGCTCGAAGCCGGCGATCGCCTTGGCCTCGCGCTGGAAGCGCTCGATGAACTCCCCCTCGCTCTCCCCGCGCAGCACCAGCACCTTGAGCGCGACCGTGCGGCCGAGGGCGATCTGCTCGGCCTTGAACACCACCCCCATGCCGCCCCGGCCGAGGCAGCGCTCGATGCGGTAGCCGTTCAGGCAGCGCCCGACCAGCGTGTCCTCGAGCGCCCGCGCGTCGGCGGTCACCCGCCCGTGCAGGGTCGAGACGCCGTCGAGGGTGTCGGACGTGGTGTCGAAGGGTTGCCCGCAGGCCAGGCAGAAGCGGGCCTTCTGGGGATTGTCGGTCTTGCACGTCGGGCACAGCATCGGGGGACTTCCTCTCCGGCAGGGCAGGTTTGTCTTCTGGAAGCTACAGGAGCCCGTCCCGCTCGACCTCGTCGCGCAAGCGGGCGTACAGGCCGAGCCGCAGCGCGTCCGGCACGCCTCCGGGCAGGGAGAACACACGTGCGTCGCGGAAGCGCTTCTGGGCCCGCAGGTCGGCGTCGCGCCCGGCCCGCGCGTAGAAGCCGAGCGCCGCCTCGGTCGCAGAGCGCGCCAGGGCGTTGGCGTGCAGGGCCGCGCTCGCGACCTCGGCGCCGGCTTCGACGCCGTGCTCGAGCATGCGCGCCGTACGCCAGATCTGCAGCCGGCACTCGCGCACCCCGCGGTACAGGTCCGCGAGCTTGAGCTGCACCTCGCGCAGCTCGAGCAGCCCGGACGCCTCGCGCTGCAGCCAGTCCATGCCCTCGCGCACCGCCCCGACCGCCAGGCCGAGGTGGGTGGCGGCGAGCAGGAAGCGCAGCGGCTCCTGGGCGGTGGCGAGCACGGAGGCCGCGCCTCCGACCGGGCCGAGCACGCTGTCGTCGTCGAGCTCGACCGAGCTGAGCAGCAGCCGCGGGGTGGTCAGACAGCGGAAGCCGAGCCGCTCGCCCGACGGCTCCAGCACCACGCCGTCGGCGCGCGGCACCGCGAAGAAGGTCGGGCCGGTCGGGCCCTCCCCCTGGACCTGGGCGAGCACGACGAACAGCTCGGCCTTCGTCCCGTTGGGAACCGGGACCGGCTCGAGGCTGCTCAGCACCCAGCCCTCCTCCCCGCGCAGCGCGCGCACCGCCAGCGAGCCCGCGCCTCGCAGGGGATCGCAGGCCAGGCCGGCGTAGCCGCGGCGGGCGAGCAGGCGGGCGGCGAACTTCTTTTGCTGGGCGAGGGTGCCGGCGGAGAGCACCGGCTGCAGGGCGACGTGGTTGAGGTTGAGCGCCAGGGCGCTGCCGGCGCAGCAGGCGGCCATCTCCTCGACGGCGAGGGCGAGGTCGAGCTCGCCGACGCCGCGGCCCCCGAGCTCCTCGCTGAAGGCGAGGTGCAGGAAGCCCTGGGCGGCGGCCTGGTCGTGGGCCTTCTCGGGGAAGTCCGCGAGCTTGTCGTAGGCCTCGGCGAAGGGCGCGATGCTCTCGCGGGCGAACTGCCTGCACTTCTCCTTCCACTCGATCTGGCGCTTGGACAGCCGCCCGTGCAGCCAGGCGTCGCCGCTGACCGTCTTCTTCCGCGCCGCCTTCTTGTCCTGGCGCAGCTCGTCGAGCGCGATCGCGAGGTCGCGCGGGGTGTGGTGCTCGAACAGCAGCGTCGGGTACAGGGTGACCGCCAGCCGCTTCTCGAGCTCGGCGACGATGTCCAGGGCGGACAGGCTGTCGAGGCCGAGCTCGACGAACAGGGCCTCGGGGTCGATGTCCCGGGAGGGCCGCTGCAGCTTGCTGCCGACCAGCTGCAAGATCGTGCGCTCGAGGCTCCAGGAGGCCTGGGCCCGCGCCTTGCGCTCGGGCGGAGCCTCGATCGGCGCGGGCGCCGGGCGCGGCGTCGGCAGCACCGCCTGGGGCGCGAAGTGCGCCTGGCGGAAGGCCGCCTGCAGCTGGGCGATGCGGCCCTCGGGCACACACACCGCCAGGGTGTGGGGATGGCCGAGGCCGAGCAGGGTCTCGAGGGCCTCGAGGCCCGCGTCGTGGGCGATCGGCACGAAGCCGAACTCCGACACGTTGCCCCGCACCCGCTTGCGGCTGACGTCGTGGCCGCTCAGCGGGCGTCCGCCCTCCCAGTCGGACCACACGCTCGCGAGCACGGGCCGGCCGTGCTCGTGCTCGGCCCGGGCGAAGGCGTTGAGGAAGCTGTCGGCGATCGCGTGCGCCGAGCTGCCCTGCAGGCCGACCAGCGAGAGCACCGAGGAGAACAGGCAGAGGAAGTCGATGTCGCGGTTGCGAAACAGGTCGGCGAGGCTCTCGGCGCTGCCGATCTTCGCCTCGAGCTGGGCGTGCAGGCCCGCCCAGGACTTGCTGCTGCCGCCCTTGATCTCGGCGCTGTGGAAGACGCCGGACACGCTGCCCCAGCGCGTCTCCGCGCGGTGCAGGGCGTCGGCGAGCTGCTCGCGCTCGGTGATGTCCGCCTGCACGAAGAGCGCGTCGCCGCCGAGGCTCTTCAGCTCGAGGCAGAGCTCCTCCTCCTCGGGGCTGAGTGGCGTGCCGCGGGTGAACAGCACGCGCGCGGCGAAGTTCCGGGCGAGGTGCCGGGCGAGCACGTCGGTCAGGCCGCCGGGGCCGGAGGTGATCCAGTAGGTCCCGCGCTCGCGCAGGGCCGGCTCGGGGTCGGGGGCGTGGACCTTGGGCTGCAGGGCCGGGACATAGCGCTTGCCCCGGGCGTAGCAGACCAGCAGCTCCTTGCCGCTCGAGCTCCACTCCGCCAGGATCAGCCGCGCCAGATCGGAGGCGCTGAGGTCGGCCTGCAGGTCGAGGCCCCGGCAGCTCCACAGGTTCGGCTTCGAGGCGAGGTAGCGCAGGTAGCCCCAGACCGCCGCGCGGTACGGGTCGACGCTGCCGGCCACCGGCACGCTGCGGGAGTTGAGCACGTTGAGCTCGACCTGCCGGTGCCCGTTCCGGCGCAGGGCCGCGCACAGGGTGCTGAGGTCGCGCACCTGGCCGTAGCGGTCGTGCCCCTCCCGGGCGGGGAAGTAGGCGAGGTGCCAGACGCTGCGGATCGCGACGCCGGATTCCTTCAGCGCCGCGAACAGCTTGTCGTAGTGGTCGGGCTCGTCGAGCTTCAGCTTGTACTGCCCGTCGCCGAGGTGCTCGAAGGTCGTGTCGGGGTAGGCGACGACCACCCGCGTGCCGGCCAGCCGCAGGGGCCACTTCAGCTCGGCCCAGATGCCCCCCGGGTCGGCGAACAGCAGCACCGGGTGGGCGTGCTCGACCGGCAGCCCGATCGGGGACTCCTGCCAGGAGATCTCGAACAGCCTCGCGCCGATCGCGGTCTTGCTGCGCTTGCTGCGCTTGAGGCAGACCTCGGACAGCTCGACGAGCCGACGCCCCGAGCCGTTGACCACGCTGACGTCGCAGCGGATCACCTCGGAGCCGCCGGTGAACTCGCTCTTCTGCTCGACGTGCACCAGGCAGGGCCCGCGCAGCTTCTCGTGGGCGAGCATCTCGCCGATGCCGAAGCCGAGCAGCACGACCCCGGGCGGCATGCGGTCGAAGGTCAGGCCGCAGATCGCGAGCAGGGCGGCGTCGAGCAGCGCGGGATGCAGGTGGTAGCCCGGGCTGTCCGGCGCGTTGTCGGGCAGCCGCAGGCTGGCGAAGACCTCGCGCTCGTTGCGGTGGAGGGTCTCGAGGCACTGCATGCTCGGGCCGAGGAGCAAGCCGCCGGCCTCGAGGGAGCGGTACAGCGTCGGGATCGCCACCTCCTCCTTGCAGCGCTCGCGCACCGCCCGCACGTCGAGCGGCAGGGGCGGCACGATCTCGTCCTGGTCGGCCTCGGTGACCTGGCCGGAGAAGTGCTCCATCCAGGTGTCGCCGCCGGCCGTCTGGCTGACGACGCTGAAGCGCCGCTCACCGGTGCTGCGGACGATGTGCACGTGGACCTTGGAGTCGTGCGTCAGGCCGGCGAAAAGCGGCCGCACGATCGACATGTTGCGCAGGCCGTGGGCCTCGCCGGTCAGGCGGGCGGCGCCGAGCACCATCTCGATGAAGGCGGCGGTCGGCATGAAGGCGCGGCCGTGCAGGCTATGATCGCGCAGGTAGTACTCCTGCTCGGCGTTGAAGCGCTTGATGAACACGACCTCGTTGTCGGTCGCGGTCACCTGCTCGTTGACCAGCGGATGCAGGGAGCGCTGCGGCGGCCGCTCGCGCCCCGGCTGGTCGAACAGCCAGCAGCGCACGCGGCTGTACGGCGGCCCAGGCAGCGGCGCGGCGAGCGGCGTCGGGCCGGAGAGGCGGCCGCCGTCGATCGGCAGGCCGGACTCGAACAGCCGGCCGACGGTGGCGAGCAGCGCCTCGCGCCCCTGGCCCGCGCCGTTCAGCGGGGCGAAGCAGGGGATGTGGTCGGACAGGGCCGGGCGCCAGTGCGGATCGAGGCCGATGTCGAGGAACAGCCCGGCGCCGTCCGCCCGCGCCGCCGCGAGGGCGTCGTGCAGGCGGATGGGCTGGCTCATCTGGGCGCTCCAGTAGTCGTCGTCGAGCTCGGCGGCGCGCAGCTTGCGCCCGCGCACCGTCGAGTACACCGGCCGCCGCAGGCTGCCCGAGGCGGCCTCGGCGAGCTGCAGCCGGCTGACCAGCCCGCGCCGGGCGCGCAGGCTCCAGCGCCGGGCGGCCCGCGGCGCGCCGACCTCGAGGCCGGCCTCGGCGAGGCGCGCGCGCAGCGCTTCCAGATCGTCGGGCGCGCCGCCGATCTCGAGCTGCTCGGGGCCGACCACGGCCGACACCTGTACATCGCCCTCGGCCTCGGCCAGCACCGCTTCGACCCGCGCGCGGGCTCCGCCGACGCGCAGCCGGGAGATGCCCTCCTTGCGCTCGGGCTCGAGGCTGTGGACCAGGTCGAGCGCGGTCTCGAGCGGCCACAACCCGGTCAGCACCGCCGCCAGCCACTCACCCCGCCCGCAGCCGAGCACGCCGTCCCAGCGCACGCCCCAGTGCCAGAGCAGGCGCGCGACCGCGTACTCGAAGGCGAAGCGCAGCACGGTCGTCGAGAAGGGCACCTCGGGCACCTCTTCGGACGCGGCGTCCGCGGAGGGCTCCGTCGCGTCGTCCGCTTCGTCGGCCTCGGGAGCGGGCTCCGGCTCGGCCTCCTCCACATCCGCCCCGGCCCCTCCAGCGCCGTTCGACCCGGCGTCCGCAGTCGCGGGCACGGCGTCGCTGGCCTCCCCCGCCGCCGCCTCCTCCGCCTCCGCAGGCGCATCCTCGCTGACGGCCTCCGCGGGAGCCTCCGCGGACGCTTCGGACGCATCCTCCGCGGACGCTTCCGCCGCGGGAGCTTCCGCCGCGCGCGCCTCCCGGGCCTCGGCCTGCTCCGCCGCCTCGGCTGCGCGCAGCAGGCGCTGGATGTCCCCGCTGTAGTCGAGGGCCGCGAAGCAGTGCTCCAGCGCTTCCCGGAACGCCGCCTCGCGGTTGAACAGGTGTGCCGCCCCGGCCAGGCTGCGCCCCCGCCCGCCGAGCACGAGCACCACCCGCGGCGCGGCGCCGGGGTCGGTCGCGTGGTCGACGGCCTGCTCGAGCTGCGCTTCGAGGGAGCCGACGTCGCGGCACAGCATCGCCCGCCGCACGCCGGTCCGCCCCGGCGCGCGGTTGAGGTTCGCGCACAGCAGCCCGAACGGCAGCTTGCGCCGCCGGACCTGCTTCCGCAGCGCCTGCGCCGTGCGCCCGAGGTAGTCGAGGGACTTCGCCTGCAGGCAGATCAGCTGGGGCGCCGGATGCGTGATCTGCACCCGGGTCGGCGCCTCGAGCAGCACGTGGCAGGAGAGCCCGCCGACCCCGACCGAGGTCACGCCGGCGATGCGCCGCCCGTCCCGCGCCGACCAGGAGCGGTGGCGCTCGGCCAGGCTGAGCGGCGAGTCGAGCAGGCCGAGGGCGCGCGCCGCCGGCGAGCCCTTCTCGCCGCGCGGGGCGGCGAGGTGCAGGGTCCGGGGGATCTCCCGGAAGTGCATCCCGAGCAGCACCTTGAGCACGCCCGCGATGCCGCTCGCCGCCATCAGGTGGCCGACGTTGGGCTTGACGCACCCGAAGCTGCACGAGCCCGCTTCCCAGGAACCCTCGCTGAGCACCCGGCGCAGGGCGTGGACCTCGGTCTGGTCGGCCTCCCAGTGGCCGCTGCCGTGGCCCTCGACGTAGGACACCAGCCGCGGCTCGATGCGGGCCTGGGCCAGGGCCTTGCGCACCGCGTCCTCGAGCCCGGCGAGGTTCGGATGGGCCCCGCTGCCGGTGCGCCCGTCGTGGCTGACCGCGCTGCCGCGCACGATCCCCCAGACGCTGTCGCCGTCGGCCAGGGCGCGGTCGAGGGGCTTGAGCAGCAGCGCCCCCGCCCCCTCCCCGGGCACCAGGCCGTCGCCATCGGGTGTGTAGGGCCGGTACTGGCCGCTGCTCGAGAGCAGCCCCGCCTGGCTGTACAAGAGGTACGGCGAGGCGGTCAGGTTGACGCTGACGCCGCCGGCGATCGCCATCGAGCACTCCCCGCGCTGCAGCGCCTCGCAGGCGAGGTGCAGGGCGAGCAGCGCGCTGCTGCCCGCGGTGTTCAGCGCCAGCGAGGGCCCGCGCAGGCCGAGCACCTGGCTGACCCGCTGGGCGACCATGCTCTCGAGGTTGCCGGGCGCCGTCTGCGGGCGGATGCGGGCCCCGCGCGGGAGCTGCCGCAGGAGCTCGGCCTGGATCTCGGGCGCGAGGCCAGAGAAGGCGGGCGTGTCGGCCAGCGCCTCGGCCTCGTTGCGCTCGAGGTAGTGGTGGAAGTACTCGGACGGCCCGACGCCGACGAACACGCCGACCTCCGGCGAGAAGCCCGGCCGGTGCAGCCCGCCCTTGCGCAGGGCGTCGTAGGCGACCTCGAGGAAGAGCCGCTGCTGCGGGTCCATGTGCCGCGCCGACTCGAAGCTGACGTCGAAGTGCCCGGGGTCGAAGTCCTCGATGCCGGACACGAACGCCCCCCAGCGGCAGGAGGTCTTGCCCGGGGTCAGCGGCGAGGGGTCGTAGAAGTCATCGGCGCTCCAGCGGCTCTCCGGCACCGGCACGATCGCCGAGCGCCCGCCCTTGAGCAGGCGCCACAGCTCCCAGATGTCGCGCGCACCGGGCAGCCGCCCGGCGATGGAGATCACCGCGATCGGCGGCTTCTCGTTCGTCGCCCGCGGCAGCCGCGGCGCGGCCGGAGCGGCGAAGGTGCGGTGCAGGAAGGCCGCCATCTCGCGCACCGTGCGACAGCTCTCGAGGTCGCGGCGGTCGAGGCGCGCGCCGAAGGTCTCCTCGACCCGGCTGTGCAGCTGCCCCGCCTTGAGGGCGTTGCCGCCGATCTCCATGAAGTTGCTGTCGAAGCCGAGCTCGCCGAGGTCTTTCCCGAGCACCTCCGCCCACAGCCGCCGCACCGCCTCGAGCAGGTCGTGGCTCAAGGTGTGCGCGGCCGCGAGGCGCCGGCGGTCGACCTCGCGCCGTGCGCCCTTGCGGCGGTCGGCCCGGCGCCGTTCGTAGCGCCGCTTCTTGGCCGGCAGCGGCAGCAGCCGCGGCAGGGGCGAGCGGCGGTCGGCCCGGCGCGCCGCCGCGGCCCGCTCGGCGAGGGGCAGCAGCCCCGACAGGCGCGCGAACTCGCCGAGGTTGTAGCGCTCGCGCAGGCGCCAGCGCAGCACCTCGCCGCGGCGCCCGTGGGGGAGCTGCGCCGCGCGCACCGGCAGGACCTCGTCGACCGGGAAGGCGACGCGCTCCGAGACCGCGGTCGCGAGCTGCCGCAGCACTTCGCTCTGGGCGGCGACCGGCAGCTCCGGCACGAGGGCCGCGAAGACGACGACCTGGTCGTGGCCGGTCAGGGGATCCCGCGCGTTGATCACCACGCTGCGCTCGAGGCCCTCGATGCCCTCGCCCTGGACCTCGAGGTCGCGGGCGAGGAAGTTCCGCCCCCCGACGAACACCGTGTCGCGTTGCGCCCCCGCCAGGAACAGCCGGCCCCCGGCCAGCGTGCCGAGGTCACCGGTCGCCAGCCAGCGCCCGCGCCGCGTGTCCGGCTGCTCGGGCACCGTGCGGGAGGCGAGCCCCGCCCCGCGCACCTGCACCTCGCCGACGCTGAGCTCGGGCAGCGCGTTGCCCTCGCCATCGACCACGCGCAGCTCGACCCCCGGCAGGGGCTTGCCCTTGCTGTGCAGGGCGAGGGCCCGCGGGGCGCTCGCGTCGACCTGCACCAGGCCGCTCGGGGCGCCGAGGCTGAAGGCGTCGACGGTCAGCAGGCCCGGCTGCTCCTCGAGCGTGACCGCGTAGCCGGCTTCCGCCAGGCCGTACAGCTCGTAGCGCCGCCCGTCGAGCAGCGCCTCGAGCTCGCTGCCGGGGCGTCCCGGTCCGCACTGGATGCGGGTGACGCGCTTCAGCGCCTTCGGCTCGGTGGTCGGGAACTGCTCCGCCGGGCAGCCGACCACCGTCGCCCGCTGCTTCTTCGCCCGCATCAGCCAGGCGTGCGGGTCCTTCGGCTTGGCGAAGCACTGGGTCGCGTTGATCGCGAGGGGCAGCAGGTGGAACTCGAACAGGCCCTCGGCGGAGGCGAGGTCGAAGCCGCACAGGAAGACGTCCTTCTCGCCGAGGTCGAGCCCCTGGCGCAGGGCTGCGAGCTGGTTGATCACCGTGTGGTGCGACAGCACCGCCGCGTGGGGCGCTCCCGTGCGGCCGCGGCTGACACGGATCAGCGCGTCCTGGCTGCCCTTGCCCGGGCTGGTGCGCGGGCGGTGCTTCGAGCGGCCTTCGGCCTCGAGCTCGTCCCAGGACAGCACGGTCAGGCTGCGGCCGAGCGGATGCGCCCGGCAGCCCCGCGCGGTGTGGGCGTCGGTGACCAGCGGCGGGTGACCGAGCAGCGCCGCGACCGCCGCGATGTGGTCGAGGTCATCCGGCAGCTCGGCGAGGTTGCGCGGGGCCGGCAGGGGAACCGCGACGTAGCCGCCGAGCAGGCAGCCCCAGAACGCGGTCAGGAAGGCCTTCGGCTTCTCGAGCTGCAGCAGCACCGGCTCGCCGGGACCGAGCCCGAGGCGGCGCAGGATCAGCAGGTGATGCTCGGCGTCGCGCAGCAGACCCTTGGCGGTCAGGCTCTCCTCTTCCTCGCCGTGCAGGAGGATCTTCCCCGAGCCCTTCGTCGCCTTGACCAGCAGGTCGACGAGGCTCTGCTCCTTGCGCGAGTCGAGGGTGGCTCCGCTCAGCGGCGTCGCCGGCTGCCGCTCCGGCAGGAGCGCGTGCTCGGCGGCGAGCTCGAGCAGATAGGGCGCGGCGGCCCGGGTGCCGGCGAACGCCCGGTCCTCGCAGAGGGTCTGGACGAAGGGCAGGTCCTTGAACTCGACCCGCGGGAAGACGGTCAGCTCCGGATGCCGGGTCTCGAGCACCTGCTGGGCCGCGTCGACCCCGAGCAGCCGGGTGCCGTTCTGGGCGAGGTGGAAGTAGAACGCCCGTGACCAGTGCACCTTGTCATCTTCGGACAGGTTCAGGCAGGACAGGTAGGCCTGGGCCGCCTCGATCAGCCGCGCGGCGTGCGCACCCGCCGCCTCGTTGGCGGCCAGCCAGACCTTCCCCAGGTGCGGGGCGGAGGCGAGCTGGGCGGCGACCAGCCCGGCGTACTCGGCGACGAACAGCGTGCGCAGCCAGAAGTTGTAGTGCAGAGCCGCGGCGTGGGGGAAGCTCTCGGGCGCGGTCAGGAAGTCCGGCTCGGGAGCCGAGGGGCGGTAGCAGCGGGAGAACGCCTCGATGCGGCCGTCGGCCCCCTCCTCGAGCCGGGCGCCGAGCTTCTCGAACAGCTCGAGGGTCGCGCGGCCGCGGGCGGCGAGCCAGTCGGGCGCGGCGAGCACGCTCTGCTCCCGCTCGACGAAG
The DNA here is from genome assembly GCA_030428695.1 of bacterium. The sequence goes on along the minus strand of JAUIEM010000077.1, from coordinate 13,181 downwards.
GCGAGCAGCGCCGTCTTCGCCGAGACCAGCTCGCGGCACAGCGCGAGGGCGAGGGTCCAGTGCAGCAGCTCGGCGGCTTCCTCATCCTCGGGCGGCGTGGCGCCGAGCATCGCGAGGAAGCTCTCGGGAAAGAACAGACGCGCCCGGGAGTCCTTCTTCCAGGGGATGTCGTCGCGCGCCGGCTCCACGGAGGAGCGAGCGAGCGGCGCCAGGCGTTCGTCTCTGGCGACGTAGGGGAGGTCCCGCGCCGAATCGGGCATGGTGTTTCCTTCTGGGTGTATTTTCGCTGCAGCATGTGAATGCCCACAGATGACTCACGTTCCGCCCATTATGGACGATCCGGAGGCGCGGGAAAAGACCTGGGGCGCTCAGTCGCGCGGAGTCAGCGAACGCAGGACGACCGTGGTCAGCGCATCGCTGCCTTCGCGACGCAGCTCGCTCTTGACGGCGCCACCGTTGAAGCAGCGCGGCAGCGCGTCCGAGATCCACATCCGCCCCTCAACCACGCCGTCCGGCCCCGGCAGGCGGACCTCGTACACAGTGCAGGGGAAGCTGCGGTCGGCGGCGCGTACGGTCTCGGTGTGCAGCCTCTCGAAGGAGGCGTCCGGGGCGTGGAAGAAGTGGGCGCGGGCGTTGACCCGGCCCGGCAGGGCGGGATCGTAGGGGTCGTTGTACAGCGCGAGCTCGTAGCCGTCGCGGCCCTCGACCAGGGTCCTGCGGGTCGTCTCGGTGCGGCCCCAGGTGCGGGAGTGCTCGACGACATCGAAGACGGCCTCGTCTCCGGCCTGCAGGCTCTCCCACCAGCCGTAGGGCAGGCGCGGCAGGGGCGGCGTGAAGACCGCGTTCGCGCCCGCGGGATCGCGGATCGTCACGTAGGCGATGGTCTTGACCCGGTCCTCTTCGGTCAGCCGGGTGACCTTGAACCAGTTCGCGCAGTGCTTCTGGGGAACCCGCCGCAGGAGGTAGTGCCGCCCATCGGTCAGCATCAGCCCCCAGACCTCGCCGTCGGCCTCGCTGCGCGACTGCAGCGAGACGATGCCGGTCGCCGCGCGCCCCCCGATCGTCAGCCGGTGCTCGCCCGCCTCGGCGTACAGGGGGCCGTCGAAGTGCCCGGCCAGCCCGCTGTCGATCCACGCGCCCTGCAGGCTCACGGGCAGCGCGGGCGCGGGCTCGGCGGTGAAGTCCCAGGCGGCGTCCCAGCCCTGGCGGGTCGCGATCGCGACCAGGGGCTCGGCGCTGCCCGGCTCGAGGAAGACCCGCTCCGAGAAGGCGAGGCGCGTGTCGCCGACGGTGCCCTGCAGCGAGGCGAGCACCGGCCCCGGGTTGGTGTTCGTCACCCGGATCGCGACGCTGTCGGCGGTCACCCGTCGGTCCCAGACCAGCCCCTCGGCCTCGGCGAAGGTCTCCCAGGAGCTGCAGCCGAGGGGGAAGAGGACGAGCAGAGCGAGGAGCAGGCGGGCCATGGAGGAACCTTTCACCGACGTGGAGTCTCCCCCTTCTTTCGGATGCAGGCGCTCTCGTGTCAACCTCGTTGCGCGATGATCCTCCGCAGCGCCGCCCTCGGAGGGACGTCGCGCCGCCGGCTTGCGCGCCGCGCGTCGTTTCTCGAAGCTGAAGCGTCCGACCTCCGGAGCATCGATGGAAACTGGCGACGTCAGGGCACGGGCCGGCTGGAGCGCGCGGAGCTTCCGGCGCGCGAGCACCGGGTGCGGGTGCGTGTGGGTCGCGGTCCTGCTGCTCGCGGCGCTCTCGATCTTCGCGCTCCTCGGGCCCAACGTGCGGATCATTCCGTGGGGCATCGTTCTGGGCTGGGTCGTTCTCCCCCTGCTGCTCCTCATCCAGGTCGTGATGCTCTGGAGCTACTGGCGGCCGCTGGCCACCGTCGCGACCGCCACCTTCGACAGCTACAGCTCGGAGAGCGCCCGGACCGCGTTGGAGGAGCAGCTCGAGACACTTCCCACGAAGATCTGGACGGTCAGCGTCCTGCAGGGCCTGGCGACGGTCTTCGTGCTGTGCGGGGTGGCCGGCGTGCCGAGCCCCTTTCTGTTGATCCCCGCCCTGATCATGGTGCTGCCCGCCGTGCTCGCCGTCTGGGGGGCACGCTTCCTCGAAGAGCTCGCCGTCAGCGTGCTCGACCTCGCCGACATGCACGCCTACGTCGCGGCGGTCGTGGAGCAGGACGACGATGGGCGAGCCGTCCCCTATCCGGCGCGGGGCGCGTCGCTCGAGCAGGTGCGCAGGCGCGGCTGCGGCCTCGGCGTGGTGCTCTGCCTGGCCGCGACCGTGGCCGCGTGTCCGCTCGGCGTCCAGGCGACGGAAGCCCTGCACCGCGTGACGGTCTTCGCCAGCCGCGCCACGGCCCTCGAGGCGGGGACGCTGACCGCGGGCACGGTGCTCGCGCTGCTGGTCGGCGTGCTCTTCGGCGTCTTCTTCCACGCCCTCGGCCGCGAGCTCGCCAGCCTGCGCCGGCGGGCGGCGAGCGTGGTGCGGGCGGCCCGGGGGAGGCCGGACTACACCTGCCCGCGGCCCGACACCGAGAGCCTGATGACCTGGGCGAACGTCCTCGCCCACACCTGCCGCGCCGGCATGGTGCTCAGCGTGCTGGCGACTCTCGCGTTCGTGTTCCTCGACGCGCAGCGGCTGCTCGCGAGCACCATCCCGATGATCCTCGCCGCCCTCGCGATCTCCCTGCTCGCGACGCTGTTTCGCTCGCTGTGCACCGGCCTGTACGCCTACGCCCTGCGGCTCGACGAGCAGCTGACGCGGATCGAGCAGCGGCCCGCACAAGAGGAGGCGGAACCGGCGGAGTCGGAGGCGACGGGGCCAGAGGAGGAGGCGCCGGCGGAGGAAGCGCCGGAGGAGGAAGCGCCGGAGGAAGAGTAGTCTTCCCGCATCGCTCCGCCGCGCGACCGCGCGCACGGCGGCTTGCACGCAGCGCCTCGCGACGCGAAGCTGCACCGGGCTGCACGCCTGCACCCTGCGGCTCGACGCGCAGCTGACGCGGATCGAGCAGGGGCTGAGGGCGGAGGAAGACACGGACGCCTGAAACTCCCGGCGCCCGTTTCCCAACTCTCGACCGACGCTCTCCAACAAAGGAGGCTCGATCGCGTATCCTTAGGAGCAATCGCCCGGACGCGGCCGCGAAGGGCACAAGGTCGGAGCATGACACCGGAGCTGGAGACTGCCCGCGAGCTGGCGCTGCGGGCGGGCGCGATCCTGCGCGCCCGCTTCCGTACGGCGCTGCAGGTCCAGACCAAGGGCGGGCGGGTGCGCGACCTGGTCACCGAGGCCGACCGCGCCAGCGAGGAGCTCATCGTCGACGGGCTCAAGGCGCGCTTCCCCGAGCACACGATCTACGCCGAAGAGTCCGGCCAGCACGCCGGCTCGTCGGCCGCCATCTGGTACGTCGACCCCCTCGACGGCACGGTCAACTTCGCCCGCGGCCACCCCTTCTTCGCGGTCTCCCTCGGCTTCGCCCGGGCCGGACAGCTCGAGGTCGGGGTCGTCTTCGCCCCCCTGCTCGACGAGCTCTACTGCGCCGCCCGCGGCGCCGGGGCCTGGCGCGAGCGACCCGGAACCGGCGGCCTGCGCGAAGAGCTGCGGGTCTCGACCCGGGGCACCCTCTTGTCGGCGATCATCGCGAGCGGCTTCGCCTACCGCCGCAACGAGACGCGCCAGGACAACCGCGACAACGTCTACCGGCTGCTGAGCAAGATCGGTGGCTTCCGGCGCTGCGGCTCCGCCGCCATCGACCTGGCGTACGTCGCCGCCGGCCACTTCGACGCCCACTTCGAGCTCTGGCTGCAGCCCTTCGATGTCGCCGCCGGGGCGGTGCTGGTCAGGGAGGCGGGCGGAACCGTGACCGACTTCGCCGGTCCGGACTTCGATGTGCACGGCTCCAACGTGATCGCGAGCAACGGCCTGCTGCACGAGACCCTGCGGGCCGAGCTCGACCCCTTCGTCCCGGAGGAGACTGCGTGAGGCACCTCTCCCTGCTGTTGTCGCTCGGCTTCTGCCTGCTGCTGGCGGCCTGCGAATTCCAGATGCAGGAAGCGGAGGCCGAGGCGGAAGCGGACAGCCTGCGGGTGCCGCGCGCGCTGGTGCGCGTCGCGATCCCCGAGCAGGGCCGCATCCAGGCCCGGGTGCGGGCGACCGGGAACCTCGAGCCGCGCGACTACGTCGAGATCTTCCCCGAGCTGCTCGGGCGCGTCGCCCGGGTCGATGTCGACCTGCGCAGCGCGGTCGCCGCGGGCGACACCCTCGCCGTGCTCGCCAGCGCCGAGCAGCGCCTCGCCTACCTGACCGCGGTCGAGCGGGTCAAGCGGCTCGAGGCGGTGCTCAAGCGCCAGGAGGAGCTCAACCGCCGCGGCGGGATCGGGAACGACGCCCTGGACGAGACGCGCAACTCGCTGGTGCTCGCCGAGATCGACGTCGAGGTCGCGGCCCTGACGCTGTCGAAGACCGCGCTGCTCAGCCCGATCGACGGCACGGTGACCGCGATCGACATCCGGGTCGGCGAGCTGCTGAGCCAGCGGCGGCTGTTCCGTATCGAAGACCTCTCCGAGCTGCTGACGAAGGTCTTCATCCCCGAGCGCGACATCCCCTCCCTGGAGGTCGGCCAGCCGGTCGAGATCTTCCACCCGAGCCGGGAGGAGCCCTACGACGCCGCGGTGACGACCATCGCCCCGACCCTCGATCCGGACAGCGGCACCGGCGAGGTGCACATCACCCTGAGCGAGGCGAAGGGGCTGCGGGCGGGCTACTTCGTCGAGGCCGAGATCGTCGTCGAAGACCGGCCGGACGCCCTGCTGGTGCCGAAGAAGGCGGTGCTGCGCGAGCCGGGCGGGAACTTCCTCGTGCTCGCCGTGCCCGAGAAGGTCGGCGGCGACTCGGCCGACAGCCGCCTGGCCCGCGCCGTGCGGGTCGAGGTGGAGATCGGCCTGGAAGACTCCGCGCGCGCCGAGATCCTCGCCGCCTCTGGCCTGCCGGAGGGGCTGACCCTCGCCGCCCTGCAGGTCGTCATCGAGGGGCAGTACGGGCTGCTCGACGAGACGGCGCTCAAAGTGGTGGATTGATGCAGCCGCCGGCCTCGACCTGGTTCGCCCTGCCCGTGCGCCGCCCGGTCGGCGTGATGATGGCGACCGCCGCGGTCTTCATCTTCGGCCTGGTCTCCTACTCCAAGCTGCCCCTCAGCCTGATGCCGGACCTCAGCTATCCGCGGGTGACCGTGCGCACCGAGATGGTCGGCGCGGCCCCCGAGGAGATCGAGGCGCTGGTCACCGAGCCGATCGAGGAGGCGCTCGAGGTCGCGACCCAGCTCGTCGCGATCCGCTCGGTGTCCCGGCCCGAGCTGTCGGAGATCGTGCTCGAGTTCGCCTGGGGCACCGACATGAGCCGGCTGTCCCTCGAGGTGCGCGAGAAGCTCGACCAGGTCGACCTGCCCGATGAGGCCGACCGGCCGTCCATCCTGCGCTACGACCCGAACCTCGACCCGATCCTCGAGCTCGCCCTGTACGGCGCGGGCGACGCGGCGCTGTACCGCACCGCGAAGGAGGAGGTCAAACGCCGGCTCGAGGTGCTCGAAGGGGTCGCCGCGGTCAAGATCCGGGGCGGACGCGCCGAGCAGGTGCTGATCCGGGTCGACCAGGAGGCGCTGACCCGGCTGCGGCTCGGGGTCGACCTGATCAACCGGCGGCTCGGCGAGGAGAACATCAACCTCGCCGGGGGCAGCCTGCGCGAAGGTGAGACCCTGTACCTGATCCGGACCGTCAACGAGTTCCGGGACCTCGACGACATCCGGCAGATGATCCTCGCGGACGGGCCGACGGGCGAGCCGATCCTGCTCGACCACGTCGCCCAGGTGGTCAAGGCGGCCGAAGATCCCGAGGTGATCGCCCGGGTCGACGGCGAGCCGGCGGTGATCCTCGAGGTCTACAAGGAGGGCGCGGCCAACCTGGTCGAGGTCGCCGGAAGGGTCAAGACGCTGGTGTTCGGCGCGCCGCCCGTGCCGGAGTGGCGACGCCGGATGATGCCTCCGGGCGCCGACGACCCGCCCCCTCCGCTCGGGGAGGAGCTGCCGGGCGGCATCGAGATGCGGGTGGTCAGCGACCAGTCGACCTTCATCGAGGCCGCCCTGGCCGAGGTGCGCAACGCCGCCCTGCTCGGCGGGCTCGGCGCGGCGCTGGTGATCTTCCTGTTCCTGCGCAAGGTCTTCCGCACCCTGGTCGTCGCGGTCTCGATCCCGGTCTCGGTGGTCGTCGCCTGCGGCTTCCTGCACATCGGCGGGGTCAGCCTGAACCTGATGAGCCTCGGCGGCCTCGCCCTCGGCATCGGCATGCTCGTCGACAACGCGATCGTCGTGCTCGAGAGCATCTCCCTGCGCCGGGAGTCCGGCCAGCCAGGCCGGGTCGCAGCCATCGAGGGGGCGCGGGAGGTCGGGCCCGCGGTCGTCGCCTCGACCCTGACGACGATCTGCGTCTTCTTCCCGATCGTCTTCGTCGAGGGCTTCGCCGGCCGCCTCTTCCGCGACCAGGCGCTGACCGTCGTCTTCTCGCTGCTCGCCTCCCTCGCCGTCTCGCTCACCCTGATCCCCGCCCTCGCCGCGCGCCGCGAGCGCAAGGCCGGGCGGCCGCGCTTCGCGGCGATGCGGGCCCTGCTCCTGCGCCCTCCGGAGTGGCCCGAAGCGCGTTGGATGGCGGGCGTGCGCGCGGCCCCCTGGCGGGTGCTCGGCTTCCCGGTCGCCGCCGTCCTGCTCGTGCTGCGGGCGGCGCTGCTGGTGATCGGGCGGGTGCTGACCCTGGCCGCGCTGCTCGTGCTGTTCGCCCTGTGGCTGCTCTCGCGGCCGCTGGTGTACGGCTTCCTGGCCCTGACCTGGCTGCCGCTGCAGGGCTTCCGCCTGCTGTTCGCCCTGCTCGAGAAGAGCTACCCCTTCGCGGTGCGCGCGACGGTGCGGCTGCGCTGGGCGGTGCTGCTGCTCGGCCTCGCCCTGTTCGCCTGGGCGGTCGAGCGCGGCCAGGGGCTCGGCAGCGAGCTGTTGCCGCGGGTCGAGCGCGGGGAGTTCCGCATCGAGCTCGCCCTGCACACCGGCACCCCCCTCGAAGAGACCCACGTGCGCGTGCTCGAGGTCGAGGCGCTCGTGCGCGAGGTCGGCGGCGCGGATGTCCAGACCGTCGCCAGCCTGACCGGGGCCGAGGACGACAACACCACCGAGGGCGGCCAGGGCCCGCACACCGGCGTCGTCACCTGCGTGCTGACCCCGGGCGGCGATGTCGCGGCCCGCGAGCGGGCGCTGCTCGCGCGCCTGCGGCCGCGGCTGGCAGAGCTGATCGAGACCGAGGCGCGCATCAGCCATCCGGCCCTGTTCAGCCTGCGGGCGCCGCTGGAGGTGCGGGTGTTCGGGCGCAACCTCGAGCGCCTCGACGAGGTCACCCGGGATGTCGCGGAGGTGATGGAGGATGTGCCGGGACTCGCGGACATCGAGACCTCGCTGACGCCGGGCAACCCCGAGATCCAGATCCTCTGGGACCAGGCCAAGCTCGCCCGCCTCGGCCTCGACCCCGAGCAGGCCTCGAACGTCGTGCGGGAGAAGATCCGCGGGGATGTGCCGACGCGCTTCCGGGACCCCTCCGGCGAGAAGATCGACGTGCTCGTGCGGCTCGACGAGCGGGAGCGGCGGACGCTCGAGGACCTCGAGAACCTCCAGCTGACGCCGGCCGGCAAGAAGCCGATCCCACTCAAGGAGGTCGCCGCGATCGTCGAGGGCACCGGCCCCGGCGAGATCCACCACATCGACCGCCGGCGCTGCGCGCTGTTGTGGGCCGACACCGGCGGCCGGCGCGACCTCAGCCGCACGGTCGCCGACCTCGATGCGGCCCTGGCGGGGGTCTTCCTGCCCCGGGACTTCCACATCGCGACCGCCGGCCAGGGCCGCGACATGGAGAAGTCCCTCGGCAGCCTGCTGCAGGCGCTGCTGCTCGCGATCTTCCTGGTCTACGTCGTGATGGCGGCGATGTTCGAGTCGCTGCTGTCGCCCCTGTTGATCCTGCTCTCGATCCCCTTCGCCCTGATCGGGACGGTGCTCGCGCTCGAGCTCGCGGGCCTGCCGATCTCGGTCGTCGTCGGCATCGGCGCGGTCGTGCTCGCCGGCATCGTCGTCAACAACTCCATCGTCCTGGTAGACTGTGCCCAGCGCTGCAGCGCCGAGGGTCTGGCCGCCGAGGACGCGATCGTTGAAGCCGGACGCCGCCGGCTCCGTCCGATCCTGATGACGACCCTGACCACGCTGATCGGGCTGTTGCCGATGGCGCTGGCCAGCGGGGAGGGCGCGGAGATCCGGGTGCCGCTCGCGGTCACCGTGATCGGCGGACTGATCAGCTCGACGCTGCTGACCCTGTTCTTCCTGCCGGCGCTGCTCGCGATCTTCGGGCGCTTCCTGCCGAAGCCCGAAGCGGCGGAGGAGAGCGACGAGCCCGCGGCGCTGGCCGCGACCGAGGAGAGATGATGCGCGCCTGCCTGGTTTTCTGCCTGCTCGCCCTGCCCGTCTGCGCGCAGAGCGCGCGGGAGTGGGCGGACAAGGGCCGGGTCGCCTTCGAGGCCGAGGACTTCGACGAGGCCGTCCACCTCTTCCGCAAAGCGGTCGCGATCGCGCCGCAAGACGACGGCCTGCAGAGGAACCTCGCGACCTGCCTGCAGGCCCACGCCCAGGCCCTGCTCGCGGCGCGGGAGTTCCGCAACGCGCAGGTCGCCGCCCTCGAAGCCCTCGAGCTGGTCGCCAGCTCCGAGCGGCGCTACCTGCTCGCGCTGATCCACGTCCGCGCCTCCCAGGACGAGCAGGCCCGCCCCTACCTCGACACCCTGCTCGCCGCCGAGCCGGCCCACGTGCGCGGCCTCGAGCTGCTCGGCTGGATCGACTACCGCAGCAACCGCACCGCCGCCGCGATCGAGAGCTGGCGCGCGATCCCCGAAGCCGAGCGCAGCGCCGCGCTGCGCCGGCGGCTGACAAAGGCCGAGCAGGACCTCGCCATCGAGCACAGCTTCCACGGCTGGGAGACCACCCACTTCAACATCCGCTCGGACGCGGCGGTGCCCGATCCCCTGCCCAAGCTGGTCGGCGACGCCCTCGAGGACGCCTACACCAGCATCGGCTACGACCTCGGCGTCTACCCGGAGCGCGTGATCTCGGTGCTGATCTACACCACCGAGGACTTCGAGGAGCTCGCCCGCGTCGAGTGGGCCCGCGGCCTGTACGACGGCAAGATCCGGCTCGCCGTCGGCGGCCTCGACGAGAATGACCGCGACGACCTCGCCAAGCTGCTGCGCCACGAGTACGCCCACGTGCTGCTGCACGAGCTGACCCCGCGCGTGCCCGCCTGGGTGCACGAGGGCATCGCCTCGTGGCTCGACGGCACCTCGGTCGACGGGGCGAAGGGCCGGCTGCGCGCCGCCCGGAAGATCCCGCGCCTGCGCGATCTGTACGGCAGCTTCACCGCGATCGCCGACGCCGGCGCCGCGCGCCTGGCCTACGACCTGTGCCTGGTGACCGTCGACACCATCGTCGCCCGCTGGGGCGCCGTGCGGATGGTCGACTGGGTGCGCGCGATGGCGACCGCCGCCGACGCCGAGGAGGCCTTCGCCCTGACCTTCGTCGGCGGGCTCGACGAGCTGGAAGGAGAGATCCGCGAGGAGCTGGGGCGGTGAGGGGGCGTTTTCAGCGTCGCAACGACCTGGCCTGCCGCCGCGCAGCAGCCTCCATGGATTCCAACGCCTCCGTCAGCATGTCTGCATGTAGGGGAGGGGTTCACCCCCTCCCGTCGTGCCGTGGGAACAGGCGCAACGGCCGCCCCCCCGCGGCGTCCGCCACGGTTCCCAACGCCGCTTCCCTCGGGGGGACGGGCGGGGGTAAACCCCGCCCCTACATACGATTTCACCGTCGCCACGACCTGGCCTGTCGCCATGCAGCCTCCTCCGTCAGCATGTCCACCGGGGGCGGCCTGCCGTGAGCGACACCCCCGACCCCGCCCCGGCCGCCTCCGGCTTCGACGACCTCGCGCAGAAGCTGCCCGCCTTCTCGCTGCGGCGGCCGGTCAGCGTGCTCGTGCTGTTCAGCGTGTGCCTGGTGCTCGGTTACATCGCCTACGAGCGGACGCCGATCCAGCTCCTGCCGGGGGACTTCGATCCGCCCTTCCTGTTCGTCTCCTTCCCGTACCCCAACGCGAACCCGAAGGAGGTCGAGAACCAGGTCACGCGGCCGGTCGAGGAGGTGCTCGCCACCGTGCGCGGCCTCGAGCAGATGGACTCGCGCAGCTCGGAGAACGCCTCGATCTTCTTCCTGCGCTTCGTCGCCAACGCCGACATGGACAACGCCTACGTCGAGGTGCGCGACGCGATCGACCGGGTGCGCAAAGACCTGCCGGACGAAGTCGAGGACGTCCGCATCCAGCGCTTCGACCCGAACGGGACGCCGGTGGCGTTTCTGTCGGTCCAACTCCCCGAGGAAGCCTCCGCCGACCCCCACCAGATGCTGGAGGAGCACTTCTCCCGCAAGCTGATGCGCATCGCCGGGGTCGCCAACGTCGAGCTGGTCGGGGTCTTCCCCAAGGAGGTCGCGGTCGACTTCCGCTCGACCGACCTCGGCGCCCACAAGCTCAACCTGTTCTCGATCGTCGAGGAGCTGCAGCGCACCTCCTTCCAGATGGCCTGCGGGAAGACCGAGGATGCCGGCCGCGAGCTGTTCATCCGCTCCGCCGCCCGCTTCGAGAGCCTCGACGGCCTGCGCGCCCACCGCCTCGAGTCCGGGCTGCCCCTCGAGGCGGTCGCCGACGTGCAGCACGACGTCCTCGGGGTCGGCGAGCTGTTCTTCCTCAACGGCCGCGACGCGGCGCTGGTGCTGGTGCACAAGGAGTCCCAGGCGAACGCCATCGAGGTCTGCGAGGACGTGCTCGCCTTCGTCGAGCACGGCCTCGACGACGACCCGACCATGGCCGGGGTCGAGGTCTTCACCCTGTTCACCATCGGCGAGGTGATCGAGGACTCGATCGCGACCCTGCTGCAGTCAGCCGGCTGGGGCTCGCTGTTCGCGGTCGCGATCCTGATGTTCTTCCTGCGCCGGCTGCGCATGACCCTGATCGTCACCCTGGCGATCCCGATGTCGGTGCTGATCACCGTCGTGTACCTGTACTTCTCGGGCTCGAGCTTCAACATGCTCAGCCTGATGGGGATCATGCTCGCGGTCGGCATGCTGGTCGACAACTCGGTCGTCGTGCTCGAGAACATCGTGCGCCTGCGCCAGGCGGGCCTGTCTCCGACCCAGGCCGCGTTGAAGGGGACGGCGGAGGTGTCGCTCGCGGTCGCGACCGCGACCTTCACGACCATCGTCGCCTTCGCCCCCCTGCTGCTCGCCGAGTCGCGTTTCAAGATCTTCCTGCGGGCGATCGGCGAGCCGGTCTGCGTGTCGCTGCTCGCCTCGCTGCTCGTCGCGCTGGTCGGCATCCCCATCGCCACCCTGCGGCTCGGAGGCATGGCCGCCGGCAAGCCGAAGAAGGCGCGCCTCGACCTGCTCTCGCGCGCCTACGGCTGGCTGCTCGACAAGGGCCTGCGGCACCGCATCGTCGCGGTGCTCGTGCTGCTCGGGGTCGCCGCCTCGGCGGCCTGGCCCATCACCCACATGAAGCGCACCTTCCAGGCCCAGGGCGGGGCGAGCTGGGTGATGGTGCGCTGCGACACGCCGGCGCACTACTCCCTGAACGACACCTACGGCGTCGTCGCGCGCAGCGCGGACATCCTGCTCGCGAACAAGCAGCGCTTCGGCATCGAGAACCTGCTCGCCTCCTGCACCAGCCAGCGCGGGCGGCTGCGGCTGTTCCTCGCCCCGGCCGACGAGCGGCCGCTCAGCGTCGATTCGCTGATGGTCGCGGTCAAGGACGCCCTGCCAGAGATCCCGGACGTCAGCTGGCGCATCGAGCGCTCCCAGGAAGGCCAGTCGGACACCAAGGTCGAGCTCGAGCTGCGCGGGCGCGAGTCCGAGCTGCTGGTCGACGCGGCCGAGCAGCTCGCGGAGCAGTTCCGGAACGTCGAGGGCGTGATCGAGGTCGACGTCGACCTGACCGCGGGGCTGCGCGAGCTCAGCCTGCGCATCGACAAGCAGAAGGCGCACCAGATGGGCATCTCCCCCCTGGTGATCTTCGGCACCGTCAACGACGCCCTGCGCGGGCGGAACCTGCCGGAGGTGCGGCTCGACAACGAGGAGGTGCGCGCCCTGGCCCGGCTCGATCCGCTCGCGATCGCCTCGATCGAGGATCTGCTCGCGCTGCAGGTGCAGACCCGGCGAGGGGTGTCGCTGCCCCTCGAGCGGCTGGTCAGCCTCGAGTGGGGGCGCGGCTTCCAGACCATCCGCCGCACCGACCGGCGGACCGAGGTCGACATCGAGGTGACCAGCCCGCGCACCGACCTCGAGGAGCTGTACGAAGAGCTCGAGGCGATCGCCGACGCGACGCTGCTGCCGCCCGGGGTCGAGATCGTGCGCGGCTCGAGCTTCCGCAAGCTGCAGGAGTCGGAGAGCGACCAGGCCCAGGCCCTGCCGCTGGCGGCGCTGTTCGTCTTCCTGCTGATGGGGATGCTGTTCGAGTCGCTGCTGCTGCCGCTGGCGGTGCTCGTCTCGGTGCCGCTGTCCTTCGTCGGCGTGTACTGGCTCCTGTACCTGACCGACACGCCCTTCGACGTGATGTCGGGGATCGGCTCGATCATCCTGATCGGGGTGGTCGTCAACAACGCGATCGTGCTGATCGACACGGTGTCGCAGATCCGGCGCTCCGGGGTTCCCCGGCGCGAAGCTTTGGTGCAGGCGGGCTCGCGGCGGCTGCGTCCGATCCTGATGACCAGCCTGACGACGATCTGCGGCCTGTTGCCGATGGCCCTCGGCGACTCGAACCTGGTCGGGATGCCCTACTTCCCCCTCGGCCGCACGGTGATCGGCGGGATGCTCGCGGGGACCCTGCTCGTGCTCGGGGCGGTGCCGATCGTCTACGCGCTGCTCGACGACGTGCGGCGCTGGGCCGGCCGTCTGCGGGTCGCGCTGAGCTCGCGGGGGAAGGGTTGACCTCAGCACAGGTTCTGTCCCGGTCCGGCGGGCGGGGGTAACCCCGCCCCTACCCCCGGAAAGAACGTACACACCGAGGTAGGGGAGG
>JAUIEM010000076.1 GCA_030428695.1 bacterium | reverse complement strand
CCGATGGGATCCTCGAGCTGGTCCTCGGCGCGCACCCCGAGGAGGCGGTGGCCCTCGGTGACCTCGCCGCGCTCGCCGTGGTCCGGTCCAGCGAGGGCCGCGTCGCCCTGGCGGGGGGCGAGCGCGGAGGCTTGTGGCTGGCCGTCCGCCCGACGCCCGAGGCCAAGCCCGTCGCGGTAGAACGCGACGCCTCGGCCCTGCTGCGCGAGGACGAGGAGCGCTCCCGCCTCGACGTCGGCGTCCGGGTGCTGAGCGGGGCGGAGCTGGTCGCAGCGGAAGTCCTCGGGGCGCCGCCGGAGCATCTCTTCGCCGCCCTCGCCGGGCTCGACGACCCGGGCGCGGTCGTCGTGCAGGCGTCGGAGAGCGAGCAGGTGCACGTCTACGGCGCGGACTTCGCGGCCCTCGAAACACACGCGGCGGGCGCGGTCCTGGTCGCCCTCCGTGACGACACCCCGCGGCCGTGCTTGACGGTGATGGCCGAGGATCCGGAGCAGCTCGATGAGGCGGCCGAGACGCTGCTCGCGCGGCTCTCCGACCTCGGTCTGCGGCTGCTGCGCCCGGTCGGACTCGCCGACGCCCCCGCCCTGCGCATCGAGCTGGATCCCGGGCGCCTGGCCGCGCTCGGGCTGTCCGAGGCGGAGGCGCAGGAGCAGCTGCGCGCGGGCGGCGCCGCCTCGCTCGACCGCGAGCAGCTCGAGCGCTTCCTGCTCGTGACACCCGACGGCGCGGGCGTCCCGCTGGCCGCGGTCGCCGCGCTGCGCCTGGAGCTGGAGCGCGCGCTGCGGCTGCGCTTCCAAGGTTGGCCCGCCGTGCACTTCGAGCTCGCCGGTCCGCCCGAGGCCCTCGAGGCCGCGCGCGGGCGTGTCGAGGAAGCTCCGCTGCCGCTCGACGTCGAGGTGCGTTGGCGCTGAGCCGGCTCACTGCGGGGCGGGGACCCCCGGCAACACGGTCGGGATCACGCCGCGCGAGCTCGAGAAGATGCCGCCGAGGCCGTAGTCCTGCGGGCGGTCGCAGTCGAGGAACCAGGTCCGGCCGTCGCTGCTGTAGCGCAGGCTGCCGTGCGGCAGCCCGGGCACGGCCTCGAGATGCGCCGGGACCAGCGCGGTCAGCGCCGTCGGATAGCTGCCCTCGGCGGCGCGGTAGGCCTCGACGGCGGCGCCGACCCGCCACAGGGCGTCGAGGCAGCTCTGCACCTCCGGGTCCTGGGCCAGCCCGGCGCCGAAGGCGAAGGTGCCCTCGACCGGCGGCCGGCGGCGCAGGTGCACCACGAGCGCGAGCGCTCCGACCAGCACCAGGCAGGCGACGAGCACGGCGAGGCGCTTCCGCCGCGTCGCCCCTTCCCGCGAACGGGCCTGGCGGGCGGCCGCCTCGTCGGTCTCGCGGGAGCGCTCGGCGATGGTGTCGGAGACGTCGCGGAAACCGCACCGGCTGCAGAAGCACTGCGCCGCGCCCTGCTCGATGTAGAAACGCATCACCGCGTCCTTGTCGGCGCAGGCCGCGCACTTCTTCGCGCCGCATTCGGCGCACACGCGGGCGGCCTCGGTGTCGCGGTGGGTGTCGCAAGGGGTTTCGGGCATGCGGCGGTCCTGCCGGTTGTGCTGCGGAGCGGGTTCCCCCACTATAGCAGCAAGGTTGGTGGAGGGTGGATGTGCACAATCGAACGACAGCTCCGCGGCGGGGCTTCACCCTGGTCGAGATCGCGATCGTCATCGCGATCATCGGCGTGCTCGCGACGGTGATCGGCCCCGAGCTCGGGCACGCGCAGCAGTCCGCGCAGAAGCTCGCCTGCGAGGAGGACCGGCGGACCGTCGAGGAGATGGACCTCCTGTACAGCACCGAGCGCCACGCCCAGGCCGCGAGCCTCGAGGCGCTGGTCGAGGCGGGCTACCTCGGCGCGGTCCCACGTTGCAAGCGGGGCGGGACCTGGGCCTGGACCCCCGGCAGCTTCAGCCGCGAGCGCACGCTGGTCTGCTCGGTGCACGGCGTGCTCGAGGGGCGTCGCCTGGCGCCGGCCGTCGACGACGCGGACGACGCGTCGCCTCCGCTCGACGAGGAGTTCGATGAAGAGCTCGAAGAGAGCGCCGACGAGGATGACGACGAGGTCGACGTCGACCCGGACGCCCTCGGCTATCCGGACGCCGACGTGATCCACCCGACGCTGACCTCCCGGCGCCGGCCGACCCCCGCCGACAAGAAGGTCGCGGCGAACGTCCTCAAGGCGGCACGCGACGCGAACCGCTACTTCCGCAAGCAGGGCAAGAGCCTCGACGGCTTCGCCGAGTCCTACAAACCCTCCGCGATCGACCTGCGCGTCGCCCTCGACGGGCCGCCGGGGGAGCTCGACCGCGACACCGTGGTGCTGCGCTACCTGAGCGATGACATCGCCGTGTTCGAGGGCTATAGCGACAGCGGGTACGTCTTCCGCACCGTCCTCGACCGCTCCGGGAACGCGCCGAACAACCGGAAGCTGCTCGGCTACCAGTTCAACCTCCTCGACGGCAGCGTCCAGCGCTTCCGCAAGAAGTTCTGAACCTCCGCGAGTATCCCTGCGCCCGCACCGGCGCTCGGGCGCAGCCTTCCTGACCGTCGGCGAAGATCCGCGACCCCCCCGACTCCCCGAGCGGCGCGCCCTTCCGCCAAGGCCCCTACGCCGGCGCTCCCCCCGCGTCCTGCAGCCTGTAGCAATGGGCCTCGACATCGCGCACGTACAGGGGATCCCTGACCCGCGCCGGATCGATGCCCTCGCGCTCGAGGCGGCGCTTGTCGATGCGGAAGCTCGCCGTCAGCGGCAGCTGGGCCATGATCCGCAGCACCCGCGGCTGCGCCGCCGCGGTCAACCCCTCGGCGAGGGCCGCGTAGACTGCCGCGCCGTCGAAGACCGCGCCGGGGCGCAGGGCGATCGCGGCGACGCCGACCCGCTCGCCGCCTTCCCCCAGCCCGTAGCAGGCGGCGAGGGCGACCTCCGGGAGGAAGCGCAGCGCGCGCTCGACCTCCTCGCTCGAGACGTTCTCCCCGTCGCAGCGGAAGGTCCCCGCCAGCCGGTCGACGAACCAGTAGTCGCCGTCGCCGTCCCGGCGCAGCACGTCGCCGGTGTCGAACCAGCAGTCCCCCGGCGCGAAGGCGTCCCGCACCAGGCGTCCGCGCCCGCTATCGTCGAGGTAGCCCTCGAAGCGCAGCAGGCGCTCGTCGGAGACCTCGGCGAGCAGCACGCCCGGGCCCCCGTGGGAGACCTCCTGCAGCCGGCCATCGCCCCGGCGCACGAGGGCGTGGCTGACCGGATCGTAGGCGACCAGCCGCACGCTGCCTTCGGGGAAGGGGCGGCCGACCGAGCCGGGCTTGTCGCCGGCGAGGTTGGCGAGAGCGACGTTGCCCTCGGTCGAGGCGTAGAACTCGAGGATGCGCAGCGGCCCGAAGCGCGCGAGCAGGTCGACCCAGACGTCGCGGCGCAGGCCGCTGGCGACGAGCATCCGCAGCGGGTGGTTGCGGTCGGCGTCGGTCGCCGGCTCGAGCAGCAGCAGCCGGCCCATCTCCCCGAGGCTGAAGCTGACCGTCGCGCCGTAGCGCCGCACGTCGCCCCAGAAGCGCCCCGGCGCGAAGCGCGGCGCGAGGGCCAGGCGTGCGCCGCCAGCCAGGGCCCCGCCGCAGGCGAGCAAGAGCCCGCTCATGTGGCACAGCGGCAGGCAGCAGTACACCGTGTCCGCCGAGGTCAGCCGGCAGGCCGCCGCCGTCGCCAGGGCGGCGAGGGCCCAGCGGCGGTTGGTGATGCGCGCCGCCTTGGGCCGGCCCCGGCTGCCGGCGGTGAAGAGCAGCAGCGCGAGCTCGTCGGCGCGCCCGGGGTTCGGCTCGATGTCCGGCGGGAGCTCGCCGTCTTCGGGCAAAAGCTTCGCGAGGTCCCGCGCCCCCGCGGGCACCGCTCCGCGCCCGAGGCACAGCACCGGGCGCTCGCCGGCGACGGGGACGGCGGCCGCGGCGCCCGCGTCGTCGCCGAGGACGACGTCGACGGCCCCCGCCGCCAGCGCGGCTTCCAGCGCCTCCCCGCCCAGCTCCTCGGCGAGCAGCACCGCGACGGCCCCGAGCCGGTTCAGGGCGACCACCGCGGTCAACAGGTCCGGGTGGTTCCGCATCTGCACGCCGACGTGCCGGCCGCGCTGCACGCCCGCGGCGACCAGGCCGGCGAGCAGCTGGTTGACCCGGGCGTCGGCCTCGGCGTAGGTGAAGGCCTGGTCCTTCCAGAGGAAGAACACCGCCTCCGGGATCGCCGCCGCCTGCTCGCTGAGCACCCGCCCCAGGCTGACCCGCGAGCGCTGCTTGAGCCGCCGCAGCCGCGCCAGCCGCGGGAGCTGCCAGCGCAGGGTGTCGAGCAGCCCGCCGACCTCGAGGGAGACGTCGCCCATCCGGTTCCACAGCCCGTCGAGCACGTCGGTCGCGAGGTCGTAGAGCGGCGTGACGCCGTGCTCGCCGTCGGGCCGCGGCGCGTCCTCGGGCCAGTCCGCGCGGCCTCCGGCCCGGGCCCAGGCGACGACCTTCGGCCAGGTCGCATGCAGCGAGCGGGTGCCGACGACCAGGCCGAAGTGGCCGGCCTCGAGGGTGACCTCGGTCAGCGGCGCCTCGACCGCGACCTTCGCGATCGCGCGCACCGCCGGAGGCCGCGCGAGGTCGTCGCGGGTGCCGACGAAGACCAGCACCGGGCAGGTGATCGAGGCGAGGCTGACCGGGCGGCCGTCGAGGACGAAGCCGCCGGTCGTCATCCGGTTCTCGACGATCACCTCCTCGAAGAACTGCGACAGCGCCGGCCCGGGCCAGGCGACGAAGCCCTCGCCGCCGAGGAAGCGGCGCTTGACCTCCGCCTTCTCGAGCCGCTCGCGGTCGTGCAGCATGCCGAAGAAGTCGATCAGCTGGCGGATCTCCTTCGAGGCGCTGAGCAGCTTGAAGCCGCGCGCGGTCAGCTCCTTCGGCAGGCCCTCGAGGTTGGAGATCGGTCCGGACAGCGCGGCCCGCGCCGCCCGCAGGAAGCGCTCCGCCAGCTCGCCGTGGACCTTGACCGGGGCCATCCGCCGCATGTCGACCGGGCTGCCGAAGGTGATCAGCGAGGCGATGCCCCGCGACTCCCGGAAGGCCGCGCACTGGTAGGCGAACATGCCGCCCTGGGAGTAGCCCGCGACGTGGACGTCCGCGCCGGTGCGCGCCCGCACCTCGTCGATGCAGGCGTCGACCGCGAGCACGTGGTCGTCGAGGGTGCGGGACAGGCCGCCCTCGAGCTTCTCCGGCCGGCCGAAGTCGACGACCCAGACGTCGAGCTGCCGTTCGGCGAGGAAGCTGACCGCGCTGAGCTCCGGCGAGATATCGTAGATCTCCGCGCTGACCATCAGCGGCGGGACCAGCAGCAGCGGCGGCCCGTCGCCGCCGTCCTCGGAGTAGTGGCGCAGGCGGAAGGTCGACGCGCTCTTCACGACCTCGAAGGGCGCCTGGTAGGGGGCGCTCAGCCGCCCCTTGCGCAGCAGCTCCGCCGCGTTCTTCGCCGCCGAGCGCAGCTTCTTGAAAGCGCGCGGCCAGCGCATCAGGCCAGCGCCCGCACGTGGGCCTCGAGCGCCGCGAGCTCTTCTTTGTAGCCGCCGGACAGGATCGGGAAGCGGCACCAGGTCTTCGGGTCGAGGTTCTCGTCGTCGAGGTGGAAGCTCGGGGCGAAGCGCTCGCGCTTCCACTGGTTCCGGCACCACAGCTTGAAGAACTTCGCGACGTACTGCCCGAGGCGCACGAGGCCGAAGCGCTCGGCGAAGCGCGGGCGCAGGGCCTCGAACACCTCGATCGGCTCCTTGCGGTCGCGGATCGCGGCCTTCTCGACCGCGTCGAGCAGGTCGAAAGGCATCAGGTCACTCTCGTCGGTCTGGTGCTCCTCCTGGGGCCGCAGCTCGGCGGTCGGCTGCTGGCGGTTGACGTAGCTGAGGGCGGCGATCGGCGCGAGCTCGGGCGGGGCTTCCGTCTCCATCCAGCGCAGCCAGGCCCGCAGGAAGTTCTTGTCGATGCCGGCGATCGGGCTGACGCCGCCGCAGGTGTCCCCGTCCATCGTCGTGTAGCCGACCGCTGCCTCGGAGCGGTTGCTGGTCGCGACCAGCAGCGCGCCGCGCACGTTCGCGAGCATCCAGATGCCCGGCGCCCGCACCCGGGCCTGGATGTTCTGCAGGGCGAGGTCGTCCTGCTCCCAGCTCATCGCCCGCCCGAGCACCCCCTCGGCGAGGGCACGGTAGCCCTCGACCAGGGCCTGGACCGAGACGTGGTGGAAGTCGGCGCCGACCGCCTCGGAGATCTTCCGCGCGGCCTCCGCGGTGACCGGCCCGCTGTTCTCGGTCGCCTGGTACACGCAGGTCAGCAGCCGCGGCAGCATCGCCTCGACGTCCTCGCAGGCGGACACCCAGGGCAGGTAGGCGAGCCGCGCCTTGAGGCCGTCGAGCCCGATGTCGTGGGCGGCGAGGCGGAAGGCGCTCGCGATCAGCACCGCGCAGGCCGCCGAGTCGGCGCCGCCGCTGATCGACAGCACGAAGCCCTTGCTCCAGCTCTTGCGCAGGTAGTCGAACAGGCCGAGGGCGACGGCGCGGGCGAACTCGAGCTCCTTGAAGTTGCGATGCTCGAAGGAGTGGTCGAGGTGCCGGTTGTCCTCCGGCCCGGCGACGACCTCCTCCGGCCAGGCGAAGTCGGCGCTGACCAGGTGCAGCGGGCTCGCGCCGAGGTTCGGGTCGAAGCTGACCGTGCGCTGGCGCAGCATGCGGCCCTCGTCGATGTCGACGACGGCGGAGCTGAGCGAGACGTCGTGGAAGAACAACCGCGGGCCGGCGGCGACGAGGTTCCCCCCGTGGGCGATCAGCACTCCGCCGTCGAAGATCACCCGGCCCGCCTCGAGGCCGACCAGGTTGGTGTAGACGTAGGTCAGGCCGAGGGAGCGGGAACCCTCGATCACGAACTGGCGCCGGGTGCGCACCTTGGCGAAGGCGAAGTGGCTCGCGCTCGGGTTGAGGATGATGTCCGCGCCGCAGAAGGACAGCTCCTGGCCCGGACGGTTGGCCACCCAGGCGTCCTCGCAGATCTCGAAGCCGATCTTCACGCCGCCTATGTCGAAGAGGATGTTCCCGAACGGCACCGTCTCCCCGAAGACCTCGAGCTCGATCCAGGTGCCGGCGGGCATGCGCTTGAACCAGCGCGGCTCGTAGTGGATGCCGTCGCCGGCCAGGAAGCGCTTCCCGACCAGCCCGACCAGCCGGCCGTCGGCGACCAGGGCGATCGTGTTGAACAGGGCGTTGCGCACCGCGAAGGGCAGCCCGATCGCGCACACCATGCCGCGGGTGCTCGGCAACAGCTGCTCGAGCAGGCGCAGCGAACGGCGCGCGACGCCGAGGCTGTGGAAGGCGTCCTCGCAGCCGTAGCCGGGGATGCACAGCTCCGGCAGGCACAGCACGCTGACCCCCGCCTCGCGCGCGGCGGCGAGGGCGCGCTCGAGGCGGAGCCGGTTGCCCGACCAGTCGAGGGGGAGCTGGTTGACGACGGCGCCGGCGACCCGGATGCGCTGCATGGTCGATCCTCCGTTGCGCCGATTCTACCGGCGCGGCCGATGTGCTACCATACCGGCTTCTCCGGCCCGGCTGGGGTCCGGGACGCGAAAGGAGCGGCCGTGGAAGGTTGGCGGACGGAGGCGTTGGCGTGCTACCCGGCGGCCGACGGGGGCCCGGGACACCTGCGCTACCACTGGCGGGGGCCGGCCGACGCCGAGCCCCTGGTGTGCGTGCACGGCTTCCTCGACCACGGCGGCAGCTTCGCCCACCTCGGGCCGGTGCTCGCGGAGCGCTGGAAGGTCGTGCTGCTCGACCGGCGCGGCTACGGCCACTCCGACTGGGCGGCGGCGCCCTACTCCTTCTGGGACGGCGTCACCGACCTCGCGCGCCTGGTCGACCACCTCGGCAGCGCGCGGGTCGCGCTGCTCGGTCACAGCGCCGGCACCTATATCTGCGCCGCCTACGCGGCCAGCCACCCGCAGCGGGTGTCCTCCCTCGCCCTGCTCGAGGCGTATCCCATCCGCCCCCTGAGCACCTCCCTGGGTCAGCGGCTGCGGGCCTGGATCGACGGCCAGAAGACGCCCCCGCGGCGCAAGCGCTACCCGAGCCTCGAGGCCGCCCTCGAGCGCCTCGGCCAGGCCCAGCCCCGGGTCCCGGACGACCTGCGCAGGGCCTGGGGCCGCCAGGGCCTCGAGGAGCTGGCGGACGGCTCCGCGAGCTTCCGCTACGATCCGCGCCACCGGCTGCGCGAGCCGACCCGGCCGACGGCCGACGAGGTCGCCGCCCTGCTCGCCGAGGTGCAGTGCCCGACCCTGGCGATCCGCGGCGGCGCCTCGCCGATCCCCGACTTCCCCGCCGCCCTGCTCGCCATCCCCGGCGTGCGCACGGCCGTGATCGCCGACGCGGCGCACACCCCGCACCTCGAGAAGCCCCACGCCTTCCTCGGGGCCCTGCGCAGGTTGTGGGAATAGGGGGATCAGCGCTCCGGAAACATGTCCCCCAGGCGCATCGGGAAGCCGGGCAGCAGCGTCCCGCCGGAAGCACATCGAAGCAGGGCTAGCTAGCCTTCGGCTCCGGGATCTCCGTCGCTCAAGGCGGGCGGGGTCAGCACGCGGTCGGGGCCCGGGAGGTAGCGCTTCAGCATGCCGCGCAGCCCGGCGAGCCGGACGGGTTTGGCGAGGAAGTCGTCCATGCCGGCGGCGCGGCACATCTCCCGGTCCTTCGCGAAGGCGTTGGCGGTCATCGCGACGATCGGCAGATGGGGCAGCCGCTCGGCCGCCTCCCGGGAGCGGATGCGGCGGGTGGCCTCGAGCCCGTCCATGCCGTCGAGCTGGCAGTCCATGAAGGCGAGGTCGAAGCGCTCGGTCTCGACCGCGCGGAGCGCTTCCTCGCCGTTGGTCGCCAGCCGGACCGAACATCCCAGCCGCTCGAGCATGCTGCGGGCGACCTCCTGGTTGATCGGGTTGTCCTCGACCAGCAGGATGCGCGCGAAGGACTGCCCGGGCTCGGAGGGCGGCGTCAGCTCGTGGGAGGAGTGCGGCGGGGCGAGCGCGAGCGGCAGCCGCAGGGTGAAGACCGAGCCGCGGCCCAGTCTGCTCTCGACGCCGAGCTCGCCGCCGAGCAGCCGCGCGAGCTCCCGGGAGATCGCCAGGCCGAGGCCGGCGCCGCCGTAGCGGCGGGTGAACGAGGCGTCGACCTGGGTGAAGCGGCCGAAGATGCCGCTGAGCTTCTCCTTCGGGATGCCGATCCCGCTGTCGGCGACCGCGAGCGTGAACGTACCGTCCTGCCAGGTGACCGTCAGGCGCACGTGCCCCTGGGAGGTGAACTTGACCGCGTTGCTGCACAGGTTGAGGGCGATCTGGCGGAGCCGCGCGGGGTCGGACATCAGCCGGCGCGGCAGCTCGTCGGCGATCGACACCTCGAAGCGCAGGCCCTTGCTCTCGGCCTGCGGGCGCATCATGGTCTCGATCTCGCGCACCGTCTTGCGCGGGTCGAAGCGCACCGTCTCGAGCTTGATCGCGCCGGCCTCGATGCGCGAGAAGTCGAGCACGTCCTCGATCAGCGCGAGCAGGGCGGTGCCCGAGCTCTGGACGGTCTTGAGCATGTGGCGCTGCTCGGCGTCGAGCTCGGTCAGGCTGAGCAGCTCGGCCATCCCGAGCACCCCGTTGAGAGGCGTGCGGATCTCGTGGGAGACCGAGGCGAGGAACTCGCTCTTCGCCTGGTTGGCGACCTGCGCCGCGTCGCGGGCCTTGCGCAGCTCGTCGGTGCGCCGCTCGACGCGGGCCTCGAGCCCCCGGTTGAGGTCGCTGAGCTCCCCGCGCATCGCGTTGACCCTGTCGGCGAGGCCGAAGGACAGGACGAGCAGCTGCACGACCGAGCCGATCTCATACCCGTGCCGGGTCAGGACGTGGATCGGCAGCACGCCGAAGACCAGCAGGATCTTGAGCAGCACGCCGACGAAGAACAGCGAGAAGCTCAGCCCCATGATGCGCGCCTGGCGCTGGCCCTTGACGAAGGCGAGGTAGGGCGTGATGCCGACGAGCAGCGCGACCGTGCCGATACAGGCGAGGCCGACCGACACCCGGATCGCGATCGCGTAGTCGTCGAACAGGCAGCTGAGCGCCCCGAGCAGGTTGACCGCGGCGAGCACCTTGCACAGCGTCCCGACGCGCGGGAGAACCACGTCCAGGTGCATGTAGCGGTAGGAGAACATCACCAGCGCCGCGGCGGTCACCCCGAGGCTGATCGGGATCGAGAAGTTCGCCCACCACAGGGCGTCGCCCCACAGGTACGCGATGCCGAGGCCGGTCAGGGCCAGGGTGAAGATCTGGTAGGCGCCGACGTAGGTGACCAGGTACAGGTAGGTCGTGTCGCGGACCGAGACGTACACGAGCAGGTTGTAGGCCGCGATGGTCAGAAGCACGCCGATGTAGAGGAAGAACACGGGGTCTTCCCCGCGCCGCAGGTCGTCGATGGCGCGGCCCCCGAGGGCTTCGATGTCGACGGCCAGTGAGCTGGTCGTCTCGTAGCGCAGCCAGCAGGTCCGCCGCGCGTCGGGGGGCAGCTCGAGGCGGAAGACCAGCACCCGGTCCGGGACGTCCCGCTCGGAGAACGGCAGGCAGTCGCCGATGCTCTCCCGCCGCAGGCTCCCGTCCGGGGCGAGCACGAACAGCTCGAGCACATCGATCAGCGCGTAGTCCTGCCGCAGGAACAGCTCCCGGGGCTCGGGGTGGGGATTCTCGACCTCGAAGCGCAGCCACAGCACCGTGTCCGTGAAGCCGAGGTTCAGCCGGGGTCCCGGCGACGGCTGCCAGGCCTGGTCCGGCAGGGCGCGCACGGCGGCGAGGTCGAAGGCCCCGCCGAGGTCCTCGAACACCTCGCAATACGTGCCGAGCAGCTCGCGCTGCCGCGTGTCGCCTAGAGTCAGCACCTCGGCGCCCTGGCCGACGCTGAGGAGGCAAGCGAAGAGCAGAGGAACAGCGCGGAACATCACACCTCCGGGTGGGATCATCCTACACCACGCCGCCTCCCCGCACACGCGCCAGCCGCCTCAACCCCACCCGCTTGATTCACCAGGATTTCGTCGCGAGGGCCTGGAGGCCGCAGTGGATCGGGTGCTTCGGACCATCGAGCAGCGGAGCCCATGCCTTGTCCATAGGTGAGCAGCGCAGAGGGTCCGAAGTGCCCGAGACGCGCGGCCTCCAGGTCCGCAGCAGGAATCCTGGTACATCAAACGGGCTCGATTCCCCTGCACCGGCCCGGCGGGAAAGCTTCACAGGACCCGCCCGGGCAGCAGCGGGGCGAGGGCGAGCACGCGGCCGTCGCCGACCGGCACGAACAGCTCGTCGCGCCCGTCCCCGTCGACATCCCGCGCCACCGGTGCGTAGCGGAGCCCGCCCTGCTGGACGGCTCATGCTAGTCAGAAATAGCTGGGAGTCTCGCCAGGCATCCTTGAAGCTGCGCTACATTCGGATGAAACAATCAGCCCAGGCCGGGCATGGCTCGCATGCCGCACGTCCGAGCTCACCCGTGGTGTGCGTCGGAATCCAATGTAGGAGCCGGGTTTCTCCCCGCCCGTCGCAGGCGTGAGGACGTCTTCGGATTCCGTGAGACGGCACTTCGGGAAGTGGCCTCCCCTCGCGGACCTCGCGCGCTGATTCCCGGCTACCAGTAGCTCTCGGTCCGCACCCGAATGCTCCGATCGCGCAGGGTCTCGCCGACCTCGCGCACCATGTCCGGATGGCCGCAGGCGTAGGCGCAGCCCCGGCCCGGCTCCAGGCCGAGGCGCGTGACCACTTCGTCGAGCCAGGCGGTCACGCGTCCGGCGCGGGGACCGGACTCCGCGCCCGGCCGGGTGACGGTCGGGATGTAGGCGAAGCGGTCGGGGTGGTCGGCGGCGAGCTTCTCGCACAGCGGCCGGTAGGCGAGCTCTTCGGGATGCCGGGCGCCGTGCAGGAGCAGGAAGCTGCCCTCGCCGCGCGGCAGGTGGTGCCGGAGCATGCTGATGAAAGGCGCGACGCCGGTGACCGTGGCGACCAGCAGGTGCCGGCGGGCGCCGCCCTCGAGGCAGAACGAGCCCGCGCCATTGTTGGCGAGCTCGACCCTGTCACCGCGGCGCAGCGTGAACAGACGCGGCGTCAGGGCCCCGCCCGGGACACGCTCGATGCAGAACTCGAGCCAGGGCTGCCCCGGGGCCGAGGCGATGCTGTACTTGTTCCGCTGGCGGTCGATGCCGAGCTTGGCGTACTGGCCGGGGGTGAAGCGGAAGCCCGTGGGCTTTCCGACCCGGAGCACCATCACATCCGCGCTGACCTCGACGCGCTCGAGCACCGTGCCGGGCGCTCCGGGCGGGGGCGGCGCGAGCAGTCGTGAGGGGCCGCTCGGACCGGCCCCGGGAGGCCTCGGATCCGACGGCGCGGGCGGGGGCGGCACGCGCGGCGCCGTGGAGCGCAGGGAGCCGAGTCCCAGGCTGGGGTCCATCGCGGGCCCTCCCATCTCGGGCGGCGCGGGTGTCCACGCCGGAAACGACGAAGGCGGGGGCACGCCCCCGCCGCCAGTTGCCGCAACGACCGGGAGCCCTACTCCCAGTTGTTGATGTCGTCTTCGTCGCCGAGGTCGTTGATCTGGTCGGGCCCGTCGGACCACAGCGAGAAACTGTCCCGGACGGCGCGCCGCGCCTCGACGGGGTTGCCCCAGAAGTCCTGGCCGTTCTTGTTCTGGGTGCGGGACTCCCACTCCATGTAGTGGATGAAGTTGCCCCAGGCGTCGCGCAGCACCAGGTCGTCGTCCGGCGCCGTGCCGGTCGCGGTGCCGTCGCCGAAGTCGCTCTCGTTCGCGTCTTCGGTGGTCGTCGCCTCGGCGTTGCTGTTGTTGTCCTCGTAGAGCAGACCGACCTGGTCGTCCTTCGGGGTGAACAGGGGGGCGCCGGTCAGGCTGCCTTCGAACTCGGGCAGGTTGCACAGCGCGCGGTAGAGGGCGCGGGGCTCGTCCTCGCCGGCGTCGCTGGAGGCGCCGAAGCCCGGGTAGAAGCTGTTCGCCTCGTGGTAGGTGGCGAGTGCGCCCTCGATGCTCTGGATCAAGGTGCGGGTGATCGTGGCCTGAGCGCTCTGCTGGGCCGCGTTGATCCCGACCATCACCAGGCCCGCGAGGACCCCGATGATCGCGATGACGACCAGCAGCTCGATCAGCGTAAAGCCGGACTTGGTACGCATGGTATTCCTGCCGAAAACGGATGAGTGCACGGTTTTCACGGAGAGACTACCTTATCCCGGCGGGTTGTCAGGTCAAGGAATAGATCCTCCGTCAGGGTAGACGCCGGCCCGACGCGGTTCCTTGCATCGGTCTGGGAGGGGGCGGCGCAAAAAAAACTCCCCGCGGCCTGTCCGGATCGCTACGCTGCCCGCCACCAGGAGGACGGAGGAAGATCTGTGCCCTGTCCCCCGTGGCCCCGTCTGCTCGCCCACCGCGCCGCCGAAGACCCGGCGCTGGGCCGCCATCTCGCCCAGTGCGCGGCCTGCCGCGCGCGGCTCGAGGGCGCCTCGGCCGACGACGCGGCGCTGCGCGACAGCCTGCTCTGCCCGAGCCCCGAGCGCCTCGCCCTGGTCCTGGACGGCGAGCCTCCCGACCCCGCCCTGCGGGCGCACCTCGCGCTGTGCGAGGCGTGCGCGATGCTGGTCGGCCTGCCCGCGGCCGAGCGTCCGGTCAGCCCTGCGCGGGCCCGTCGCGTCGCCGCCCGGGTGCTGCCCCGCAAGCGCCGCCGTCGGTACCGGCCCCGCCCCCGGCGGCCGGCCTGGGGGCTGTGGGCCGCGGCGGCCGCGGTGCTGCTCGCCCTCGGCCTGTTCGCGGCGCTGCCGCGGCCCGGAGACGAGCGTCGGGCGGAGGGTGGACGGACGGAACCAGAGGCTCCGGAGCGTCCGGAGGATCCCGCGCCGGAAGCTCCGGCCCCGGAAGATCCCGCGCCGGAGGTTCCAGCTCTGGAGGATCCCGCGCCGGAGGTTCCAACTCCGGAAGTTCCTCCGACGCTGGAAGATTCGACGCCCGAGGCTCCGCCGCCTCCCGATGAGCCGCCTCCGCCGCGGCCCGAGCCGGCTCCGGAAGATCCCCCGCCGGCGACCATCGACGACGGCTGGCTGCTGGCGGCGGGCACGCTGCTCGACGACCAGGAGCAGCCGCGCAGCCGCGGACGCCTCACCGCCGCCGCAGGCGTCTCGCCGGTGCTCGAGCGGGGCGGGGCGCGCTGTGTGCTCGCCCCGGGCACGACCGTGGAGCTCGGCGAGGAGCTCCACCTCGAGCAGGGCGCCCTGGCTGTCGCCAGCCTCGACGCGCCGCGCCCGATCGGGACGCCCTGGGGCGAGGTCGGCGGCGCCTTCGACGGGGGCCTCGCGGTCACCCACGGCGGCCTGCTGCTCAGCGTCGTCGAGGGCGTCGCGCAGCTCCCGGAGGCCCGGGTCGAAGCCGGCGAGCGGGCGCTCTACGACGGCCGTGGGCTGACCCCGCTCGGGGCGGCGGAGGCGCCGGGCTTCGCCCTCGATGCCGCGCGGGTCGAGGCCCTGGCCCGCGCCCAGGGCCGCGCGCTGCGCTTCCTCGAGAACACCGCCCGCGAGGACGGCACCTGGGGAGGAACCTACGGGGCGCTGTTCCCTGCCGGGCTCAACGCCCTCGTCCTGCGCGCCCTGTGCGCCGCCCACCCGGCTCCGAAGGAGTCCCCGGGGTTCGTCCGGTCCTTGCGCGCCGTGCGCAAGCAGACCCCGCGGCGGGTCGTCGAGGCGGCGCTGCTCCTCGAGCTCTACGCCGCCTTGCCCCGGAGCGCGGGCAGCAGCTCCGACCGCGACCGGGCCCGGGAGTGTGTGGAGCTGCTGGTCGCGAGCGCCCTCGGGGACGGCTGGTCGTACCCGGGCCGCGGCGTGTCCGACGCCCACAACCACAGCGCCGCCCTGTTCGGGCTCGAGGCGGCGGCGGAGCTCGGCCTCGACGTGCCCGCCGAGCTGCTCGCCCGGGGCCTGGCCGCGCAGGCCGCGAGCCAGCGCGCGGACGGGAGCTGGTCCTACCTGCGCGGGGAGCGGGCGCGGGGCAGCGCGACCGCCGCCGCCCTGGTCACCCTCGCCCGCCACGGCGAGACCGACGGGCTCGACGCTGGCAGGAGCTGGCTGTTGCGGAACGCGGGGGCCGCGGCCCACCCCGGCCAGGGAGACGCCTGGCAGTACACCTGGTGGCTGCGGCTGCGCCAGGCTTCCCGTGAGCTGTTCGCCTTCGACCCCTGGGGGGCGCCGCTGCTCGACGCCCTGCTCGCGGCGCAGCTCCCGGACGGGCGCTTCGAGCCCGCCCTCAACGCCAGCGGCTTCGAGCGCGAGGACGCCTTCGTCGCGACCGCCTACGCCCTGTTGATCCTCGCGAGCTACGGGATTCCCCCGCGCGATCTGGACGACGACCCCCCCGCCGGACCGCGCCAGGACGGCTCCCGGATCACGCTGCGCTACGCTCCGCCCGAGGGGGCGCGGGTGGTCGCCGTCGCGGGCAGCTTCAACGGCTGGGTGCCCGCGCCGATCGAGGACGCGGACGGCGACGGCATCTTCACGGTCAGCCTCGACCTGCCGCGGGGCACGCACAGCTACAAGCTGGTCGTCGACGGCTGCTGGAGCCTCGATCCCTGGAACCCCCGCCAGGCCGACGACGGCGAGGGCAACCTGAACAGCCTGCTCGAGGTGCGCTGAGCGCCCGGGGGCGCGCTGCGCGTTGTGCTCGGCGGTCGGATTCCCCTATCTTCAGTGGCAGCGCTGCGTGCACGAACGGTGCCGCAGCCTGCATGCACGAAAGGTGGCGGATGCTCGAGCGACTCTTCGGCCGACGGAAGCTCTTCCTCGGGCTGATCTGTGCTGCCTTCGTCGGCCACGTCGCCCTCTACGACTTCGTCAGCGACGACGCCTTCATCACGCTGCGCTACGCCGACAACCTCGCGTCCGGCCACGGCCTGGTGTACAACCCCGGCGACCGCGTCGAGGGCTTCACCAGCCCGCTCTGGACCATCGGGCTGGCCGCGTGCGGCGCCGCCGGGCTCGACATGCTCCTCGTCGCGCGGATCGGCGGCGTCCTGGCGGGCGTGATCAGCCTGCTGCTCGCCTACCGGCTCTTCGCCCTCCTGCAGCCCGGCAAGGCCGCGCCCCTGGCCGCGCTGTTCGCGCCGCTGGTGCTGGCGTGCAACGGCGGCTTCGCGTGCTGGGCCGGGTCCGGGATGGAGACGACGCTGTTCGTCTGCACCATCCTCGGCGGGACCGTCGCGCTGCTGGCCGACCGGCCGGCCCAGGCAATCGGATGGACCGTCGCCTGCCTGCTGACGCGCCCGGAGTCCCTCCTCGTCTTCGGGCTGTTCGGGCTCTGGCAGCTGCTCCGGCTGCGCGCGACTGGCTGGCGGCGCTTCCTCGCCTGGGTCCTGCCCTGCCTTGGCGCCGTCCTGTTGCTGTTCGGCTGCCGCTACTGGTACTTCGGCGAGTGGCTTCCGAACACCTACTACGCCAAGACTGGAGGGGGGCTGGCGCAGCTCTGGCGGGGCTGCGTCTACCTGCACGAGTACGCTGCCGACCACGAGGGCCTGCCGCTGATGGCGCTGCCCGTCCTGTACGCCCTCGTGGTGGGCGGAGGGCGCCTCCGCTTCGTCGCGGTCACCGCGAGCGCGCTGTGGGGCGCGACCGTCGGCGTCGGCGGGGACGGGCTGCCGATGTACCGCTTCGCCCTCGCGCCCCTGCCGCTGCTGCTGGTGTTGCAGGCCCACCTGCTCGCCGACCTGCGCCGCCTCGCGCGGAAGTTCCCGGCGCACCCTCTCGCCCGCCGGGCAGGGCTCGCCACGCTCGTGCTCGTCGGGCTGTCGGCGTTCGTCCACGCTTCGCGGCCGGTCGTCGGGCCGCACTATCCCCTCTACCACTACCAGAAGACCGAGGAGATCCCTCGCTGGACCGCGGCCGGCCACTGGCTGCGGCGGAACGCCCCCGAGGGGGCGAGCCTGGCGGCGGTCCCCATCGGGGCGGTGGGCTACTACTCGGGGCTCGTGGTCTACGACATGGTCGGGCTGACCGACAAGCACATCGCCCGCCGCTCGATGCCCGCGATGGGCGCCGGCTGGGCTGGCCACGAGAAGCACGACGGGGCGTACATCCTGTCGCGGCGGCCGACCTTCCTGTTGCTCGGCAACATCGACGTGACGAGCCGGCCTCGAGACCGGAGCCAGCGGCCCTTCATCCCGTACGCCAGCCCCGCGATGTGGGCGCGCGAAGGGGACCTCTACGCCGACGACACCCTGTACGAGCTGTACGTGCCCCGCAGCGTCCGCATCGGACCCGATCGGTTCTTCAACTTCTACCAGCTCAAGCCCGGCGCGGACTGATGATGCCAGCCATGAGAGCCTGTGCCAGGGGACTGAAAGAAGACAAACGCACAGACCCGGAGGTCCGGGGTCTGCAGGAGCTCCCGATGCCACACTCCCTGTTCTGCCACGCGCCGTGGGTCTTCCACCGGGATCGCGGCCGATGAGCTACGACCTGGTGCTCGTCGGCAGCAGCTTCGCCTCGAGCTTCTTCCTTGCCGAGTACCTCCGTCACGCGCCGGCCGACGCGCGGGTGCTCGTGCTCGAGCGCGGCCCGCGGATCCCCCACGCCGAGCGGCGCGGGCGGCTCCCCAGCGACGACTTCGTCAACCTGACACCCGCCAAGCCCTGGACCGCCCACCACCTCTTCGGGGGCTGCTCGAACTGCTGGTGGGGCCAGACCCCGCGCATGCTTCCCGAGGACTTCGAGCTGGCGAGCCGGTACGGGGTCGGGGTCGACTGGCCGGTGTCCTACGACGAGCTCGAGCCGTTCTACTGCGACGCCGAGGAGCTCCTGGGCGTCGCGGGCCCCTCGGAGCGCACCCCGTTCCGCCGCAGCCGTCCCTATCCCCAGCCCGCGCACCGCCTGTCGTCGGTCGACCGCGCGCTCGCGTCGCTCTGGCCGGACAGCTTCTTCGCCGTGCCCTGCGCGCGTCCGACCCGACGCACCGCCGACGGGCGACCGCCGTGTTGCGGCAGCGCGGTCTGCGAGCACTGCCCGATCGACTCGAAGTTCACCGTCGAGAACGGGATGCGGAGCGTCTTCGAGGACCGGCGCGTCACCCTGGAGCTCGAGGCCCTCGCCGTGCGGCTCGAAGTCTACGGGGACAGCGCGCGCTCGCTCGTCTACACCCGCGGCGCCGAAGAGCGCAGCGTCGAGGCGGAGCTGTTCGCCCTCGGCGCGGGCGGGCTGGGGAATCCGGCGCTGCTCCTTCGCTCGGGCTTCGACCATCCCGAGCTCGGGCGCGGGCTGTGCGAGCAGATCGGCGTCTACTTCTGGGTGCACACCGACGGCATCGACAACTTCGACGGGTCGACGTCGGTCACCGGCCATGGCTACATGCTGTACGGGGGGGAGCGGCGCCGGGAGCGGGCCTCCGCCCTGGTCGAGACCTTCAACTTCGGGCAGATCCGGCTGGAGCGGGGGAAGTGGCGGAGGGTCCTGTTCGGCAAGCTCGTCTACGAGGACCTCCGCCAGCCCGGGAACCGGCTGGAGGTGCTCGCCGACGACCCGCTCCGTCCGCGCTTGTCCTGGCACGGTCCGTCCGCCTGGACCCAGCGCTCCCTCGACCGGGCCCGGGAAGATCTCGAGGCGGCGTTCGGACGGTTCCCGCACGAGGACATGGGGCTCGGCGCCCAGGCCTCGACGGAGAACCACGTGATCGGCACGGTGCCGATGGGGAGCGACCCGCAGTCCTCCGTCGTCGACCGCCACCTGCTGCACCACCGGGTCCGCAACCTCGCCGTGCTCGGGTCGGCGGTGTACCCGACCGCGGCCCCGGCGAACCCGACCCTCACCCTGTGCGCGCTCTCGCTGTTCTCGGCGCGCCACCTGTACGGATAGGAGCAGACGATGGCCCGACGCCTGACCCGCCGCCAGATCCTCTCCCGGCTCGCCCTCGCGGGCGTCGTGGTCGGCGGGGGCGCGGCGGTCCTGCCCGCCGGGCTGTTCGAGTCCGACCCCCCGGAGGTCGAGCCGGCGATCGCCGCGATCGAAGCCCTCGTGCGCGGACACTTCTCCTACCTGTCGATCGACCGCGAGGGCCTGCGACACTTCGCAGAGGACTACCGCGACCGCCTGCTCGACCACCCGGGGCACCGCGACCCGGCGCAGATCCTGCGGATCTTCCTGTGCAGCTCGGACTTCTTCGCGCACGGCGCCGACGAGGCGCGGGTCGTGACCTACACGACCCTGTACGAACCCTATCTCAGCCCCTGCTACAACCCCTTCGCCCCGACGTAGAGCGCCGTCAGGGCCGGAGCCGGAAGATCTTGTAGAGCGGTAGACCGTCGACGTTCTTCCAGGTGACGAGCTCGAGACGCTCGCTGCCCGGGACGTCCGGCTGCGGGGCCCCGTTCGCGACCCACAGATGCAAGAGGCCGATCTCGAGCTGCTCCGCCCGGAAGGGCCGCCCCGCGCCGAAGGAGGCGGCGGCCTCGGACAGCCGCCCGACGCGGCTCGCGTGCGGTTCCCCCAGGATCTTCTGCAGCTCCTCCCCCAACGGGAAGCGGAAGGGGTCGTGGACGATGACGTAGCGGTAGCCGCCCTCCTGCATCGCCGTCGCGAGCTCCTCGACGGGCAGCAGCAGGAGCTCGAAGCTCCTCCGGTTGGCGGCGATGTGCGCGGGGGCCTGGCCGAACGGGGTGCCGAGGGCCGGACGGCGGGCGTAGCCGAGCAGCCAGTGGCCGAGGTCGGGATGGGCGAGCACACCCCAGGCCGGCCTCTCCGCGTCGACGGCCGGCGTGTTGCCCGCGAGCCAGACGACCGCATCGAGCAGGTGATGGTGCCCGGTGGTGGTCGGAACCCCCGGAGCGCTCTCGTACCAGCGCGGGGACGCGGCGGTGTTCCAGAGCCGCGCCTGGCCGAGGCCGAACAGCAGGAGGCCGAGCACCCCCAGCACCCGCGCCCTGCGACCGCCTGCCAGGCAGACGCCGAGGGCGAGGGCGGCGGGCGCATCCCACCAGCGGCTGAAGCGGAAGGACTGCGCCAGCACCAGCCCGAGTCCCCACAGCCCCCACAGCAGCGGCAGACCGCGCTCCGGCCCCGGCCGCTGCCACCAACGGCGCGCCCAGACCGCCAGGGCGAGGACCTGCAGGGCGAGCACGAGCCACCAGAGCAGCGTCGGCCAGCCCAGGGGGAGCTCGTGGAACGGCCGGGACTCGCGGACGAGCGCGAACAGGGCATCGCTCTTGTCGAGGTAGCCGAGCCCCGCGAGGACTCCGGCGCGCAGGGGGGGAACGAGCCCGAGCAGCAGCCCCGCGACGACGGCCGCGACGACGCCCGCCACGCCGACGAAGCGGAAAGGGCCGCGCGGAAGACGGGCGCGCGCCAGCCACAGGCTCCCGAAGAGGACGGTCGCCCCGAAGATCTGGGCCCAGAGCATCCACGACAGGGGCGTGTAGTCGAAGCGCAGCGCGCGCCCCCACCAGCTCGTGGGCAGGATCGCCAGCGTGGTCACGCACGCCGCCGCGCACAGCTGCGCGGTCGCGAGCAGGCCGCGCCTCTTCGGGTCGCAGGCGGCGTGGGCCAGCCCCCAGGCACACAGCAGCGCGAGCAGGAGGACGCCGCCGGTCCAGACCAGCCCGAGACAGCCGAGCAGCGCTCCCGCCACCCAGGCCCGCGGTCGGGTGCGGCCGAGCTGGCGCAGGAACAGCAGGGGGACGACGATCGCGAACCACTGCTCGACCCCATGGTGATCGACGACGCCGACGCCCTCGTTGAGATCGGCCCAGGGCACGAGCGCGAAGAACAGCCCCGCCCCCGCGGCCGCCCCCCGGCCGATGAGGGGAGCCGCGAGCAGGCACAGCAACAGGCAGCCCAGGGCCGCGATCGCCGGCGAGACCCAGCAGGCCAGCGCCCAGATGGCGCCGCGGCTCTCGCAGCCGAGGCTCCGGGCGAGCATCCCGACCAGGGTGTCGTAGCCGAGGGGCCAGTACGGCCGCACCGCCGGCGCGCCGGAGGCGAAGTTGAGCCACGGGTCCGTGTCGGGCGGAGGCCGCCCGGTGCGCGCGACCTGCTCGATCCGGCGGAGGTGGTAGTAGCCGTCGAAGCCTCGCGGCACCACCGCCTTGCCGTCGTGGGCGACCACGCCGGGAGGCGCGGCTGCCGGCAGCGGGAGGAACACGACATCGGCCTGCCGGGAGCGGGTGAGGAAGGTGGCGAGCGTGGCGGCCAGGCTGAGCGCCAGGAAGGCCTTGCGGGAGAGAGACGAGCGACCGACCACGATGCCTCCCACGCGCCGGAACGGGGGTGCCTGCACGACGAGTATAGGGAACGCGACGCGTCGCCGCCAAGCGGTCGGCTCCGGCCGCGCGACGCATCGTCCACGGCGTCGGACCGACGGCTGGCGCTCGGCCCCTCCCTCGGGTATGGATGGGGCAAAGCTGCTGGAGGTGCTCGTGATGATCCGCGGCGTCCACGCGATGTTCTATTCGTCCCAACCCGAGGAGGCGCGCGCCTTCATCCGGGACAAGCTCGGCATGGCCGGCAGCGACGTCGGCGACGGCTGGCTGATCTTCGATGTCGCCGAGGCCGAGGTCGGCGTCCATCCGGGCGAGAAGCCGACCCACGAGATCTCGTTCTACTGCGACGACATAGAGGCGACGGTCGCCGAGCTCAAGGGCCGCGGCGTCGAGTTCGACTCCGACATCAGCGACCGCGGCTTCGGCCTGGTCACGTCCTTCAAGATCCCGGGCGACGTCCCGGTGCTGCTGTACCAGCCGTCCTACAAGAAGGGTTGAGACCCTTGCTGGTCAGGCTCAAGGCCGCGCTGGTGGTCGGGCTGGTGCTCGCGCACCTGGCCGCCTCGTGGCTCGCCTACGAGCCCGGCTACCTGTCGATCGACGAGCTGACCTACCACAAGATGGCCCAGGCCTGGGTCGAGCAGGGCACGCTCTTCTACCAGAACGGCTACGAGGAGTTCCCCAGCGCCGAGCTGATCCCCG
This sequence comes from bacterium, assembly GCA_030428695.1. The sequence goes on along the minus strand of JAUIEM010000076.1, from coordinate 6,971 downwards.
GGACGGTGAAGCTCGCCGAGCGCACGGGCCGGCTCGCTCCGCGCTTCCCGTATCTGGGGGCGGTGCTCGGCGGGACGCTGTACGCCGGCTTCGGACAGGCCGGCATGGTCGCCTGCAACGTCCTCGCCTGGGTGGCGACCCTCGCCCTGATCTTCCTCCTCGGACGCCGACTCGCCGGAGCCGGGCTCGGTCTCGACGCCTGCATGGTGTTCATCGGCGCGAGCTACGCGTGGCACTACTCCCAGGGCACCTGGCCGCAGATGACCGCGGCGGGCCTGACCCTGCTCGCCCAGTACCTCTACGTGTGTGCCTGGGACGGCACGGGCTGGCGGAGCTGGGCCCTGAACGCCGGGGCGGGCCTGCTGGTCGGGATCGGGATGGGCCTGCGCCTCGACGTGCTGTTCATCGCTCCGACCCTGTTCCTGCCCTCGCTGCTGCGGCGTCCCTGGCGGCCCGGGGCGGCGGCCGCCTTCGCGCTCGGCGCCCTGCCGGGTATCGCGCTGCTCGCCTGGACGAACCTGCTGAAGTTCGACGTGTTCGATCCGCTGTACTACGGCCAGTACGGCACGAGCTGGACCAGCAATCTGCCCGCGCTGGCCGGGGCGCTCGGGCTCGTCGCGGTGGTCTGGCTGCGGGCCCAGTCGGACCTGTGGCAGAAGATCCTCAGCCGCGGCCCGTGGATGGCGGGGGCGACGCTCTTCCTCCTGCTGCTCGGGGGCGCGGCCTGGGCCTTCAGCGACACCCTCGACAGCATGGCGCGGCGCATGTGCTCAGCGCTGATCGACTTCCGCATCCGCCCGCTCGAGTACCCGAACCGGGGGGGCCTGCGCACCGAGAGCGGGGGGCTGTACTACCTCGATGCGCTGAAGAAGTCCTGGCTGCAGAGCCTCCCCTACCTGCCGATGCTGCTGCTGCCGGGCCTGGGGCTGTTGCGTCGGAAGGAAACGGACGGGCGCTGGTTGGTGCTGCTCAGCGCCCCGGTGCTGATGTTCGGGCTCGCCTACTTCCGCTGGCACTGTGGGATGGGCCTCGATCTGCGCTACGGCCTGCCCGCCCTGCCGATCATCGCCCTGCTCGCGGCGCGGGGGATGCACATGCTCGCGCTCCCCGCGCGGCGGCGCTGGCTGCCCTGGGGCCTGGGGCTGCTGCTCGTGCCGGTCTACCTGTTCGGCCTGCGGGGCTTCGGCTCGGGCGGGGTCGACGCGCTGTTCACCGAGCAGGTGCACCTGACCCTGCCGCTGCTGCTCGCGGGCGCCCTGACGCTGGCCTGCCTGTACGTCGGCTCGCGCGAGGCTGGGCCGGGGGCGCGGACACTGGCCGCGTGCCTGTGCGCGCTCGGGTTGGTGTGGGCCGGGCTGGTCGCCTACACCTACGACCTGCCGGCGATCGCGCGGCACCGCGCCTACAACCGCCAGGTGGCGCGGATCGCGGCGCCGCTGATCGAGGGCAGGGCGCTGGTGTTCAGCAACTTCGTCGACCCGCTCGGGCTCCTGATCGAGCGTGAGGAGACGCTGCACATCGCCGACCCCGCCCTCGACGGCTACCGCGAGCTGCGCGGCCTCGTCGATGCGCATCTCGACGCCGGCTACAACGTCTATGGCCTGCTCGGCCCCAAGCGCTGGGTGACCCTGGCCGAGGAGGGCGTGCTGACGCCGGACCGGCACCGGGTCACCGAGCTGCGGGTCTTCCCTCACCGGGCCGTGCTGATGCGGGTCGAGCGGGCGCCGGACTGAGGCGCTGCCAGGATCGGCCCGCGCCCGGGTTGAGTTGAACTGCCGCGCAGAGGATGGCACGATAGGGACATCGCACCAGGGGAGGCGGTCATGGGAACCTACGACGACGAAGACTCACAAGAAGACCACACCTACGGCAACTTCCGGGTCACGGGGAACGGCAAGGGCGACGCCCGCGACGAGCCGATGGACGGCTACGACGAGAAGCCCCGCGCGCCGCAGCGGCGCCGGCGCATCCAGACCTCGGCGGCCGGCGGCGCCGGGGGCGGGGGGAGCCGGGCGATGGGCCTCCTGATCTGGGTCGGCGTGATCATCCTGTTCAACGTCCTGAGCTACACCTTCAACTGGGGCTGGATCCTGTATTGAACGCCAGCCTGCCCCATACCGGGCGCTGGCTCGACCTCGCGCTCGGCCTCAGCCTCGTCGCCGGGGGCCTGTCCGCCTTCGGACACCTCGACGGCAGCGCCGATGCGGCCGGCTTCGTCGCCGCCACCCTGGCGCTGCACGTGTTGTGCGGGCTGCTCCTGTGTCTGCGCGCGCCGGTCGCTGACCGCCTGCGGCTCGGCGACGCGGCCCTGAGCCTGCCCTCGCTGCTGCCGGCGGCGCTGCTCCCGCTGGTCCCGGACGCCGCCCCGCTGGCGCCGGGGCTCGGCTGGGCCCTGCTCGGGCTGGCCGTCACCTGGCTGGCCTGGTCCCTGCTCAGCCTCGGGCGGCGCTTCGCGATCTTCCCCCTGCGCCGGCCCCTGGCCTCGGGCGGAGCCTACCGCCTGGTGCGGCACCCGATCTACCTCGGCTACCTGCTGCTGTGGGCGGCGTGCCTGTGCCTGCGCGGCGGCATCGGTACCGCGGCCCTCGCCGTGGTCTGCCTGGCCGGGCTGGTCGTGCGGCTGCTGGTCGAGGAGCGGCGCATGGCCGGCCCCGCCTACGAGGCCTACCGCGCCCACGTGCGCTTCCGCCTGGTGCCCGGGCTATGGTAGCGACGCTGACCGACGGGCCCGCGGACGCGGCGCTGACCCTGGTCCTCGCCCACGGCGCGGGGGCGCCGATGGACCATCCCTTCATGGACTTCCACGCCCGCGCGCTCGCCGCGCGCGGCTGGCGGGTCGTGCGCTTCGAGTTCCCCTACATGGAGCGGGCGCGCGAGCTCGGCAAGAAGCGCGCCCCCGACAAACAGGCCAAGCTGGAGGCGCGCTGGCGCGAGGTCGTCGCCCAGCTCGCGCCGGCCCGCCTGGTGATCGGCGGGAAGTCCCTCGGCGGGCGCATCGCCAGCCTGCTGGTCGACGAGCTCGCGGTCGAGGGGCTGGTCTGCCTCGGCTACCCCTTCCATCCGATCGGCAAGCCCGACAAGCTGCGCACCGCGCACCTCGAGAGCCTGCGCAGCCCGGCGCTGATCGTGCAGGGCACCCGCGACCCGATGGGCAAGCGTGAGGAGGTGGAAGGCTACAGCCTCGCCCCGGGCGTCGAGCTGTGCTGGCTGCCCGACGGCGACCACAGCTTCAAGCCGCGCAAGAAGTCCGGCCGCAGCCAGGAGGACAACTGGCGCGACGCGGTCGTCGCCGTCGACGGCTTCCTCTCCCGGCGCGCGGCGTGAGCTTCCCCGCCGAGCCGCCCTGCGACGCGGCACCGGAGGTGCTCGACCGGTGGCTGGCGGCGCTCGCCGCCGAGCTGATCGCGGGCCTGGAGGCCGGCGTCGCCGCGGAGACCCTGCTTCCGGACGCGAGCCCCGGGCTGTGGCGGCAGCTGCTGGCCGACCGCGCGCTGCCCGAGCTGTGGGAGCTGTGGGGCCAGAGCCGGAACATCGACGAGAACACCGCGGAGACCATCGTCGAAGAGGAGCTGATGGAAGGGCTCGCCGCGGTGGTCGGTCACGCGATCCCGGGGCCGACCGAGCACGCGGGCCTGCAGCACAGCTACGGCTACCTGCTCAGCGTGGCGGAGACCCCGTACGGCTTCAAGCGCGCCCGCTGGGTCGAGCCGGACATCGAGCGCGGCCTCGGCCTGTCCGGCCCGTTCCTCCGTCCCCTGCCGGTCGCCGGGACCCTGCTCGCGAACCTGTCCTGGTTCCTCGGCCGCCTCGTCCTGCGCGACGCCGCCCAGCTGCGCCGGCTGGCCGCCCTCGAGGACCACATCGCGCCCGGCCTGCGCGGCTACGACTTCGAGCGCCTGCGGGGCGTGCGGATGGTCGAGGAGGCGCCGCTGCGCGACGGGGCCCTGCGCATCTTCACCGACCTGGTGCGCTATCCGGTTCCGCCGCAGGCCGGGCCGGAGCAGCTGCTGGTCTACAGCATCGCGGAGCCCGGCGGGCCGACGCGGCTGATCACGGCCTTCCCCGTCGCGCCGGGCTTCGCGGCGGCGCTGCCCGCCGGGCTGGGGCCCGACAGGCCGGTGTGCACGCGCTACAACGCGTGGCTGCCCGCGGTCCGGCAGCGGGTGCTGAAGGGCCGGCGCTGGCTGCAAGAGGCGTGCGCGCCTTCAGAACTGTGAGGCGAGCAGGTAGAGGAAGCCGTAGACCGCGCTGATCGCGAGCATCTTGATCGAGCTGGTCACCCGCCGGTACTTCGCCGAGGAGATGTGGGCGTCGATCAGCACGCCGGCGAGCACCTCCTTGCCGAAGCCGTTCTCGCCGAGCTTCTTGTACTCGTTGCGGAATTCACCGACCTGGTCGATCTTGTAGGCCGCGCTGATCGCCGCCGGGTGGAAGTGCTTGCAGTCGTCGAGGGCCGGGTGCTTGCCGCCGCGCCGCAGGGGCAGGATGCAGAGGAAGGCGTGGACGCTGCTGATCACCAGGAAGATCAACCACAGCACGAACAGGGCGATCACGACCCACAGCCACCAGTCCCCGAGGTGGGGGGTGAGCTCGAAGCCGATGATGTAGGGCTTGAGGGTCGGAATCAGCACGCTGGCGAGCGCGCCCCCGACCGTCAACACCACCGCCGCTTTGGCGTCGGCGAAGCGGATCCACTCCGAGATCGCGTGGTAGGTCTCGATCAGCTCCTGGGACCGGACCGGCTTCTCGCTGTCGGACATGGTGCTCCCCCCTGGCTGCGCAGGCGCGGCGATTGTCGGGGCTGCGGGGCGGGATTGCAAGCGGGGCCTCCCGCGCGCAGCCGGGGCCGGGCTGGCATTCCGCGCCGGCAGCGGAGATACTCGCCCTCGAAAACCGCTGCCGGAGACTCCCGATGCGCCTGCTCTGCCTGCTCCTCCTCACCTCCCTCGCCCTCGCCGACACCCCCCACAACCGGGCCGTGCTCGAGGCCGCCTACGGCTTCGAGGACGGCGGGGGCTACGAGTGGGAGGGCGGCACCGGCTGCCCGGCCGAGGTGCGCTTCGGTGGCGAGCGCATCCTCGCCCGGCAGGAGCGCGGCTCGTACTGCTGCGGCTACACCTTCACGGTCGTGATGCAGGTGTGCAACGCCGAGGGGCTGCTCGACGGCAAGACGGTCGCCGAGGTGCGCGCCTTCCAGAAGCAGTGGTACGGCGCGGTCGACGACGAGAAGATGCGCGAAGAGCAGTGCTCGCTCGCCCTCGAGAAGCTCGGCATCGGCGAGCAGGTCTCCGCCCGCGACGCGCGGGCCGGCGACTTCCTGCAGCTGTGGCGCGGGCGCTCCGGCCACAGCGTGATCTTCCTCGGCTGGGAGAAGCGCGGCGACGACGTGGTCGGCATCCGCTACCGCAGCTCCCAGGGGGCGACCGACGGCATCGGCGACCACGTCGAGCTGTTCCAGGGCGCCGGCGGCCGCGTCGACCCCGAGCGCATCTACTTCGGGCGGCTGACCGGGGCGGACGAGTGAGCGTCGTCGACGGCGTCGTCGCGCGGCTGCGGGAGGTCTACGGCGGCAAGCGCTGGCTGATCGCCTACGACGTGCTCGCCGGCGCGCCGGCGCTGGTCGGCGAGCTCCAGCGCCTCGGCGCCACCGGCGCCCTGTGCATCGCCGGCTCGCGGGGCACGGGGCCGCTGCCCGACGCAGACTTCGCGCCCGACCCGATTCTGCTCGGGGTGGCGGCGGAGGGCGTGATGGAGTCGATCCGCGCCGCCCTCGCCGCGCTGAAGAATCCGCCGCCGGAGGTCGTCGCGCGCATCGACGCCTACGACCCCGACGGGGAGCTCGGCGTCCTCGGCACGATCTTCGATGACGGGCTGCCGCTGGCCGGGCGGGCGATGTTCGGTGGGCGGAGACCGGAGTGGCAGGCCCTCGAGGACAAGCTGCGGGCCGAGGAACTGTGGGCAGCGGCGGGCCTGCCGGCGGCCGAGGCGCGCATCGTGCCGGTCGAGGCGGAGGCGGTCACGGGGGCGTGCGCGGAGCTCGACCGCGGGGACGGCTGCGTCCTGGTCGGCGACAACAAGGAGGGCTTCCACGGCGGCGCCGAGCTCCTGCGCTGGGTGCGCACGGAGGAGCAGGCAGAGGAAGCGCGCGCCTTCTTCGCCCCACGCTGCGACCGGGTGCGCGTGATGCCCTTCCTCGAGGGCATCCCCTGCAGCATCCACGGCCTGGTGCTGCCCGACCACGTGGTGGTGCTGCGGCCCTGCGAGATGCTCGTCTTCCGCAGCCCCGGCAGCGTGCGCCTGCGCTACGGGCGGGCGGCGACCTACTGGGATCCGGCGCCGGCCGACCGCGAGCAGATGCGCAGCCTCGCCCGGCAGCTCGGGGAGCATCTGCGCGCGACCGTCGGCTACCGCGGCTTCTTCACCCTCGACGGCGTGATGGCCGCCGAGGGCTTCCGTCCGACCGAGCTCAACCCCCGAGTCGGGGCGGCGGTCGGGCTGCTCGGCGTGCCCGAGCTGCCGCTGCTGCTGCTCGACCGCGCGGTGATCGAGGGGGTGGACTTCGGCCCGGTCGGCACGGAGCTCGAGGAGGTGCTGCTGCGGGCCTCGGACGACCGGCGCGCGGGGGGCTGCTCGGCGTCGATCCCGCGGGAGGTCGAGGAGCACGGCTCCCTGGCGATGGTCTGGGAGGACGACGGCTTCCGACCGGCCCGCGAGGGCGAGACCGTCGACGCGCAGGCCCAGCTCGGCCCGGCCTCGTTCGGCTCCTACCTGCGCGTGCGCCTCCCCGTCGAGCGCACCCCCGTCGGGCCCTCGGCCGCGCCCCGCGCGATCGCCGCTCTGGCCTGCGCCGACCGGCGCTGGACGCTCGGCCTGGGGACGCTGCTGCCGGCGAAGGATGTGCGGGCGCGGTAGCCAGGCGCTGTCAGCGCAGCCGGCGCACCCGGCCCCCGCGCGGCATCGGGCCTGCCTGC
>JAUIEM010000573.1 GCA_030428695.1 bacterium | reverse complement strand
AGGGCGCGCAGCACGCTCTCCGGCAGCGATCGCCGCGTCGTCTTCCGGGGGCGTGCGGGCGCGGCTTCCTCCGCTGCCGTCGGCTCCTGCGGCAGGCGCGCGCGCAGGGCGTCGGGGTCGCGCGCGTTCTCGAGCGCCGCCTTCGGCTCGAGGCGCCCGCCGTCCACCAGCTCGAGCAGCGCCTCGTCGAGGGAGACGCTGGCCGCGCCGCTGGTCAGCGCGGCGTCGTCCGGCAGCTCGTCGGCGACGATCGCCGCGCGGAGGGCGTCGTCGGAAGCGGCGAGCGCGCCGGTGCAGAGCGGGGTCATCCGCAGCGGCACGGCTCGCGCGACCCCGCGCAGGGTCGCCGCGAGCAGGGGCCGGGCGGCGGGCGGGCAGGGCAGCGCGGCGAGCACCTCCCGCGGGCTGCGTCCGGCCACGCTGACGACCACGAGGGCGGCGGCCGCGGCGCGCAGGGTGGCCCCGAGCGCCGGCAGGCCGTCGGCGAGCACGACGTCGCAGCGGGCGGCGGCGCGCTCGAGGGAGCCGCCGTCCGCGGCGGGGGCGAAGCTGCTGAGCAGGGTCGCCGCGGGCAGGGCGAGGTCGGGGCGCAGGCTGCCGACGTGGCATCTCCTCTGCTCGCACGCCGCGCCGACCAGGGCCGCCGCGAGGGCCCGGCGCGCCGTCGCGTCTCCGCCGACCAGCACCAGCCCGGTGCGATGCCGGGCCAGCGCCGTCAGCCGCGCGGGCAGCGCGAGGGGGCGGGCGGTCGCCTGCAGGCGCAGGCGCGCGGCGAGGCCCCCGGCGTGGCGGTAGGCCCAGAGCTCGACCCGGGTCGTCTCATCGAGCGCGTAGCCCCCGGACCAGGGTCCCTCGCCGCGGCGGAAGGGCCGCAGCAGGATGTCGAGCTCGTGCTCCTCGACGACCGGGGCGTTGAGCACCTGCAGCGTCTCGCCGAGCCGGATCCGCGGCCGCTCGCCGGTGCTGAGGTAGACCGCCTCGGCGTCGAGGGTCACGGCCCTGCGGAGCAGGCGGGCGAGGCGTCGTCTCATCGCGCCCCCTCCAGCAGCGTCGCCCGCGCCCGCTCGTCGATCGCGCGCTCGTGCGCCCGCCAGCGGTCTCCGTCGGCCTCCAGCCAGGCGATGCGCCGCAGATGCCCGGCGAGCAGGCGCGCGCTCCGGGCCCGGTCGGGCAGCGCCGCGAGCACGCGCGCCCACGCCGCCTCCGCGCCGGTCGCGCGCACCGCGAGCACCAGCAGGTGCCCGGCGCCGACCCGGCACGCGGCCTCGAGGATCGCTCCCGGCGGTTCGATCAGCAGCACCGCGTCGGCTTCCGCGGCGAGCATCGTGCCGAGCGCCGCGTCCCAGTCCGCCAGCTCGCGGCCGACGCGCAACTGGTGGACGAGGCTCTCCCCGACCGCCGGCAGCGCGAGCCCGCCCTCCCCGAGCACGAGCGCGTGGCCCGCGGGGCCGCAGCCGAGGACGGCGACGGCCCGCGCGACGAAGGCCTCGAACACCGCGCCGGGCGCGGCGAGCAGGAGCAGCCCGGCGCCGACCCCTCCCAGCACCGGCGCGGGGAGCCGCCCTCCGTCGAGCCGCAGGTGCAGCTCTCCCCCGTCGAGCGACCGCGCGCACAGCGCCCCGGCGGGACGCTGCAGGACGAGCTCGCCCTGCCCCGCGCTGCGCGTCCAGCCGCCCCAGGCGGCGAGCTGCGGCGCGCTCGGCGGCGCGACCTCGTCCAGGCTGAGCAGCCCCCCGGCGACCCGCGCCACCGGCACCTGCCCCGCCCGCAGGAAGAGGTCGTCGGCGCCCGCGGCTTCGCCGGCGGCGACCAGGGGGGCGAGGTCAGCGGGCAGCGCGGGAGGGGAGGGCCGCGGCGCCCCGAGCCGCGCGACCACGCCCGCCGCGTAGGCGCGGTTGGCGGCATCCGGGTCGTTGGCGGCCATGTGGGCGAGCAGCTCGGCGGCGTCTGCGGCGCAGTAGCGCTCGATCGCCTCGAGTACCTCGGCCCGCAGCTCGGGGTCGCGCTCGGTCAGGAGCCGGTTGACGACGTCGGAGGCGCGCCGGCCCCCGATCGCGACCAGCGCCTCGATCACCCCCGAGCGGATGCCGACCTCGGGGATCAGCGCGACCAGGTCGAGCACCGCCTCTTCGCAGCCGTTCCGGGCCAGGCAGTCGAGCGCCGCGAGCCGCGTCCACACCTCCTCGTCGCCCAGCAGCGCGCGGGCCGCCTCGGTCGCCGGCCGGCCTTCCCCCGCGAGCAGCGCCTGCCCGGCCAGCCGGCGCACCTCACCGCTGGCCGCACCGAACAGCTGGAAGAGCTCGCGGGGCACGGGCGCCTCGGCCGCCTGCAGGGCCAGCAGCCCGCGCTCGCGCTCGGCCGCCGGACGCGCCGCGAGGTAGCGCACCAGCCGGGGGACCGCCTTGTCCGGCGTCTCGGTCGCGAGCAGGGTGCGCACGGCCAGCGCGCGGGTGTCTTCCTCGGCCAGGCAGGTCAAGGGCAGCAGGATGTGGGGCTTGACGCCGCCCTGGGCGAGCAGCGCGCGGCCGCGGGCCCGCACCTCCGGGGCGGGATCTTCCAGCGCCCCGCGCAGCGCCCCGGCGGTCGGCGCGACCTGGTGGGCGAGCAGGGCGTCGACGTAGCGGCCGCGCACTCGCGGATCGTCGTCGCGGGCGAGCGCCGCCACGCACTTCTTCAGCGTCGGCTTCCGCCACAGCTCCCCCTCGAACAAGCGCTCGAGCACGGTCGCCCGGGCCGGACCCCGGAGCACCTGCGCGGCCTCGGCCCAGCACGACAGGAGGGCCGGATGCTCCCCCTTCGCGAGCAGCACCGCGAGCGCCAGCCCGGCCTCCGCATCCCCTTCCCGGAACCAGGCCTTGAGCTGCCGCCCCAGCGGCTCGTGGCGCACCTGGGCGAGGGCCTCGAGCAGAGGGGGGCGCGCGGGGGAATCGGCCGGCAGCTCGAGCCAGGCCTCGGAGAGCCCGGCGAAGACCTCGGAGGTCGTCGCCTGGGGCAGGGCGTGCGCGAGGGTGTAGCGCACGACCTCGAGGTCGGCGTGGGTGAGCATGAACACCAGGTCGGTCAGCCGGTAGTCGGAGGAGCCCGCGGCCTGGGCGAGCAGCGCCTGCTTCTCCGCATCGTCGGCCCAGTCGCTCTCCGCGATCCTCTCGAGGAGGCGGGAGCGCTCGCTGCGGAAGAATTGCATCACCATCGGCGGAGACCTCGTAGACCCCGAGTATACGGGATGGCGCCGGCGTGTCTCACAGACGGACCCGGCGCGGGCGCGCCCCCTGCGTCCGCAGCATCTCGACCAGCAGCCAGCCCTGCACGACCAGCCCGAGCAGGATCACCAGCCAGCCCAGGGCGCCGAGGCAGAAGCTGAGGAAGCCGTCCCAGCGGAGCAGCCCGAGGCTGCGCAGGAGGTAGTTCCAGTCGTGGATCACGTCCCCCCGCCCGAGGGAGACCAGCGGGATCGCCATGCTGCGCGCGTCTCCGAGATACCAGGCGACGTAGCAGAAGTTCAGGCCGAGCCAGCAGATGCCGACGCCGATCGCGTAGTAGTCGCGCTGGCGCACGAACATCGCGATGCCGATGCAGGGCACGATGCACTGCAGCAGCGAGCCCCCCGCGATGCCGACGAACTGGCCGCCGACGGCGAAGAGCAGATGCCCGAGCTCGTGGATCCCGAGGTTGAGGGGGCTTACGATGTGCCAGTGGCCGAGGTCGAGCATCACCCGTACGAGCAGGTAGGCGAGGAACAGCGTCAGGGGGATGCGGGGCACGGCGAAGCGGCCCCGCGCCCACTCCCGGGCGTCGCGGACCGTGTCGGTCAGGCGCTCCCGTGCCCGCGCGGCGAAGCTTCCCATGCCCCTACCCTCTCAACAGGAACAGGTTCTCGCGCCACACGAAGTACATGCTCGCGATGGCGACGGCGTTCCAGCCGAGGAAGAAGGCGATGATGAAGCTCTTCGGGTAGCGCCGGTCGCGGAACACGAGCAGCCCGTCGAGGGCGAAGAAGATCCCGCCTGCGAGCATGAACAGCGGCAGCATCCGCGAGGTGAAGTAGACGTGCGCCAGGCCGGCCTCGGCGAGCATGATCGCCGCGAGCAGCAGCTTGCCCCCGAAGCGGCCGGTCAGGCAGGCGGTGGTGCGGCGGCCGGCGGCGCGGTCTTCGTCGATGTCCATCAGCTGGCCGAACAGGTGGCTCTGCATCGCGAACAGGGCGCAGAACAGCATCACCGGCCAGGAGAGCTGGGGCACGTCGCACAGCCAGCTCGCGAGCACGAACACCAGCAGGTAGCCGACCTGGTTGAGCAGATCGAGCAGCGGCCAGTTCTTCCAGCCGTAGCGCGGCCAGTTGTACAGCGCGTTGACGAACACCAGGGCCGCGAACCAGAGGAGGGCGCGGGCGCCGATCAGCCAGGTGAAGAGGAT
>JAUIEM010000075.1 GCA_030428695.1 bacterium | reverse complement strand
GTCGGCGGCGCCCTCCGCAAGATCGGCTCCGGCATCAAGAGCTTCGGCAAGAAGCTGTTCGGCGGTATCAAGTCCTTCGGCAAGAAGCTCTTCGGTGGCGCCAAGCGGATGTTCGGCGGCGCCAAGAAGCTCGGCGGCAGGATCCTCGGCGGCGTGCGCGCCTTCGGCAAGAAGCTGATCGGCGGCGCCAAGAAGCTGACCGGCCGGGTGTTCGGCAAGCTCAAGCAGATCGGCAGCAAGATCGCCGGCGGCATGCGCAACGTCGGCAGCAAGGTCAAGGCGGCCCTCGGCAAGGTCGGCGCCGGCGTCAAGAAGTTCGGCAAGAAGCTCTTCGGCGGCCTCAAGAGCTTCGGCAAGAAGCTCTTCGGCGGCGCCAAGCGCATGCTCGGCGGCGCGGCCGCCCTCGGCGGCGCGGTGCTCGGGGGCCTTGCCCTCGGCGGCAAGGCGCTCGCCTCCCGCATCAAGAAGGGCGCCCAGCGGGTCTTCGGCGGGCTCAAGAAGCTCGGCGGCAAGGTCGTCGGCGGGCTGCGGAACATCGGCAGCAAGGTCGTCGGCAAGCTGCGCGCGCTCAAGAGCAAGGTCGGCGGCACGCTGAAGAAGATCGGCACCGGCATCAAGAGCTTCGGCAAGAAGCTCTTCGGCGGCATCAAGTCCTTCGGCAAGAAGCTCTTCGGCGGGGTCAAGCGGGCCTTCGGGGCGGCGAGGAGCATCGGCAGCAAGGTCCTCGGCGGCCTCAAGAGCGCCGGCTCCCGCGTGCTCGAGCGCTTCAAGAAGATCGGCGGCAAGCTCGCGTCCGGCGCGAAGAAGATCGGCGGCAAGATCGCCGGCGGCCTCCGCGCGATCAAGAACAAGGTCGCCGGCGCCGTCAAGAAGATCGGCGGCTCGGTCAAGCGCTTCGGCAAAAAGCTGTTCGGCGGTCTCAAGTCCTTCGGCAAGAAGCTCTTCGGCGGAACCAAACGGCTCCTGACCGGCGCGGCCTGCCTCGGCGGCGCGCTGATCGGCGGCCTCGCCCTCGGCGGCAAGACCCTGGTCAACGCGGTCAAGCGCGGCTCCAAGAAGCTGATCTCCGGCATCAAGGCCGTCGGCAGCAAGATTCGCGGCGGCCTGCTCAGCATCGGCAGCAAGGTCAAGAACGGCGCACGCAACATCGCGAAGAAGGTCGGTGGCGCCCTCCGCAAGGTCGGTGACGGCGTCAAGAAGTTCGGCAAGAAGCTGCTCGGCGGCATCGCCGGCTTCGGCAAGCGGCTCTTCAGCGGCGCCAAGCGCCTGGTCGGCGGGGCGGCCCGCCTGGGCATCGGCGTCGCGGCCGGCCTCGCCTGCGGCGCCAAGCGCCTCTTCAACGGCGCCAGGCGGATCGGCGGCAAGATCTTCGGCGGCATCAAGAAGCTCGGCGGCAAGATCGCCGGCGGCGTCCGCAAGCTGGGCAGCGCGATCAAGAACAAGGTCGGCGGCGCCCTCCGCAAGATCGGCACCGGCATCAAGAGCTTCGGCAAGAAGCTCTTCGGCGGCATCAAGAGCTTCGGCAAGAAGCTCTTCAGCGGCGCGCGCAAGATCGGCGGCAAGATCTTCGGCGGTCTCAAGAGCGTCGGCTCGCGTATGCTCGGCGGCCTCAAGAAGGTCGGCGCGGGCCTCCGCAGCATCGGCGGCAAGATCTTCGGCGGCATCAAGAAGATCGGCGGCAAGATCGCCGGCGGCCTCCGCGCGATCAAGAACAAGGTCGGCAGCACCGTCCGCAAGATCGGCGCGGGCGTCAAGAAGCTCGGCAAGAAGCTCTTCGGCGGCCTCAAGAGCTTCGGCAAGAAGCTCTTCGGCGGCGCAAAGAAGCTCGGCAGCAGGATCCTCGGCGGTCTCAAGAGCGTCGGCTCCCGCATGCTCGGCGGCCTCAAGAAGGTCGGTGCGGGCCTTCGCAGCATCGGCGGCAAGATCTTCGGCGGCATCAAGAAGATCGGCAGCAAGATCGCCGGCGGCCTGCGCGCGATCAAGAACAAGGTCGGCAACGCGGTCAAGAAGGTCGGCGACGGCGTCAAGCGCTTCGGCAAGAGGCTCCTGGGCGGCATCGCCTCCTTCGGCAAGAAGGTCTTCAGCGGCGCCAAACGCATGCTCGGCGGCGCCAAGCGTATGCTCGGCGGAGCTCTCGCCATCGGCGCCGGCATCGCCGCGGGGGTGGCCTGCGGGGCGAAGCGCCTGTTCGGCGGCGTCAAGAAGATCGGCGGCAAGATCCTCAGCGGCATGCGCAGCGCCGGCGCGAAGATCCGCGGCGTGGTCAAGGGCATCAAGGACAAGGTGAAGGCCGGGGTCCGGGCCGTCGGCAGCAAGGTCAAGGCCTTCGGCAAGAAGCTCTTCGACGGGATCAAGTCCTTCGGGTCGAAGCTCTTCAGCGGCGCGAAGGGCGCCCTGCGCGGCATCCGCAACGTCGGCAGCCGCATCGTCAACGGGATCAAGAACGCCGGCAAGCGCATGTTCGGCGGTCTCAAGAAGGTCGCCGGCGGCATCTTCGGCGGCCTCAAGAAGGTCGGCCGCGGCCTGTTCGGCGGCGCCAAGCGGCTGTTCGGCGGGATCAAGAAGATCGGCAGCAAGATCGCCGGCGGAGCGCGCAACGTCGCGAAACGGATCTTCGGCGGGGTCAAGAAGGCCGGCCAGCGCGTCCTCTCCGGCGTCAAGAAGATCGGCGCGAAGATCAAGGACAAGGTCACCCGCCTGGTCGGCGGCGCCAAGAAGCTCGGCAGCAAGATCCTCGGCGGCATCGCCAGCGTCGGCAAGCGCCTGTTTGGTGGCGCCAGGAAGATCGGCTCGAAGATCGCCTCCGGCGCGAAAAAGGTCGCCGGCGGCATCTGGGGCGGGCTGAAGAAGCTCGGCGGCAAGATCGCTGGCGGCTTCAACGCGCTCAAGCGCGGCGTGGGCTCGGTCGCCAAGAAGGCGGTCGACGCGGGCAAGAAGGTGCTCGGCACTCTCGGCAAGGTGCTCAAGAAGCCGGCCGCCCTGCTCACCATGGGCGCCCTCGGCGTCGGTGGCCTCGCCATCGCAGGTGCCCGGGGCCTGAAGAACCTCGGCAGCAAGATCCTCAGCGGCGGTCGCTCGATCGCCGGCAAGGCCGCCGAAGGCTTCAAGAAGCTGCTCAGCGGCGGGCGCTCCCTCGCCGGCCGCCTGCTCGGCAAGGTCAAGCGCGGGCTCTCCTCGCGCACCTGCCGCACCCTCGTCGGGGCCGGGATCGGCGCCGGCATCGGCGGGGTGGTCGGCGGCCTGCTCGGTGGAGCCGGCGGAGCCCTGGTCGGCGCGGGCATCGGCGGCGTCGTCGGCGGTCTGCTCGGCAGCCTCCGCGGCGGCAAGCGCGGCGGAAGCTCGGGGAGCGCGAGCAAGCGCCCCGGCCTGCTCGGCCGTCTCCTCGGCCGCCGCCCCGCGACCTGCGGCAGCGGGCGCTCCCGGGGCGGTCTTGGCCGTGCCCTGGGCGGGGCGGCGATCGGGATCGGGATCGGTGGGGCCCTGGGCGGACTCCTCGGCCGGCGGCGCGGCGGAAGCCGCGGCGGCGCCGGGCCGGTCGCCCGCGCCCTGCGCGTCCTGCGTCGGAAGCGCAATCGTCGCGGCCGCGGCCCCCTCTCCCGTGCCCTGCAGAGGGCCCGGGGGGGCGCGCGCGGCGTGCCGAGCGGTCGGCGTCTCGGCCTGCCCGGAAGGCGTGGCGGACGCGGACGCGGCGGTCGCCGTGGACTGGTCGGGCGCGTGCTCGGTGGAGCCCTGATCGGTGGTCTGGTCGGAGGCATCGGCGGAGCGATCGTCGGCGGGCTGCTCGGCGGACTGCTCGGCGGTGGCCGGCGCGGCTGCGGCCGCAACCCGGGACGGGGACGCGCCAGCGGACGTCAACGCCGGCGTCTGCTCGGCACGCGGGTCCGGCTGCTCGGTCGTATGCACGCGACCTTCAAGCGCTTCCGCCATGCCTACGCGGGCATGATCAACGACAAGAAGAAGCCGACCAACGAGCTGCTCGCGCGCCCGACCAACGAGCGCTTCCGCGCCCTGACCGAAGAGAGCCAGAAGCTCCTGCGCATGTTCAAGGGCGAGGACAAGCTGCGGCGGCTGCTCGGCCACCCGGGCCGCCCGGGCGTCTACAGCATGGCCCGCGAGGGCGGCCGGCGCTGGAGCCGGCGCACCGCCTACGCGTCGCTCTACGCCCGCTACAAGAAGAGCGGCCTCGCCCGCCAGGGGAGCATCTTCACCCGCGGCATGCGCATCCGTTGGCAGCGCGTCCGCAGCCGGCTGTCGAGCCTGCGCGGCAGCTACGACATGCACCGCGTGCTGCGCAGCCGCAAGCGGGAGATCAACCGCAAGGACTACGCCCTGGCAGCCAACCGCATCGTCGGCTGGGTGCGGGTGGTCCACCCGAAGGGCGCCGAGGTTCTCGACCGCCCGACGCGCTCCTCCCCCTTCCCCGGCATCGTCCTCGAGCGCGCCGGCACCGGCTCGGTGCTCGCGGTCGTCACGATGACCGGTGAAGAGCGCCTGAAGCACAACGGCAGCTGGGTCAAGGTGCTCGGACGCGGACGCCTCGACGGCTGGGTCGAGAAGCCCCGGGTCGCCCCCTGCATGGCCCCCGAGCTGCAGGAAGCCCGCGCCCGCTACGCCGGCCGCCGCCGCAAGCGGGCCGCCCGTTTCGCCGCCGACGACCGCTTCGGCAACCTGCGCGGCGCCTTCGAGACCCGCCCCGACCACGCCGCGATCGAGGCCCGGGCGGGCGTGCGCCGGCGCCTGACCGAGACGACGAAGCAGCCCACCGCGCCTATCGGCGAGCCGGGCTTCCCGCGCGAGCTCGGCGGTGACCTGCAGGTCGACCTGACCAAGCTGACCGTCCGCGACCGCGAGCGCGTGCAGAAGCTGTACCGCCTGCGTGGCGAGCCGGTCCCCAAGCGCTTCGCCCGCGTCCGTCACGGCCGCAAGTTCGGGCTGCAGAACCGCGTCTACGACTTCGCCCGGCGCCTCGCCCGCAAGGCCAAGGGCCGCGCGATCTTCTTCAAGGGCCGCGAGAGCGACGCCCAGGCCGACAAGCTCGCGACCGACCTCGGCCTGGACAAGAAACAGTCCAACTCCCTGACGATGTCGTTCAACCAGCGCCTGAAGATCGAGAAGGCCGCCGGCTTCGACCCCGGCCCGGTCTCGATGCACGTCGGCGTCAAGGCCGACAAGCTCGCCCGCCGCTTCAACGCGCGCGCCTTCACGGTCGGCAAGCAGACCTACTACGGCAGCGGTGAAGGCCAGGGCGACCTGCCCGAGAAGGCCGCGATCATCGCCCACGAGTCGAAGCACGCCGCCTTCCACCACGACGCGAGCAAGCGCTTCGGCGTCGACGTCGAGGGCGAGGCGGAAGCGGCCGAAGCCGCCTACATGAAGACCTGGTCGAGCTACTCGGCGCAGACCAGCCACATGGAGACGAAGACCAGCGTCCTGACCGGCTCGGCTCCGCGGGTCGTCAACGCCAAGTCCGCCTCCCTGCCGGTCGCCGCCGCCGCGCCCGTCATGGCCTCGCCCACGCGTCCCGAAGAGCGCACGAAGACGCCCTCGGGCGACAGCATCAACCAGGCGATGCGCGTCTACGGGGTCAAGCGCAAGGTCGACCAGCAGTCCTTCCTCGACGAGCTCTCCAGCCAGGTCCTCGACCTGCTGCAGGACGACATCGAGTCCGACTGCATCCGCGGCGCGGAGTTCAAGGGCTTCGCGTTCTAGCGAAGCGGCTACGGGCTGGCCAGCTCCCACGCGCTCGATGCGATGGGCGTGGGCAAAACCTCAACAGACGGTCTGTCCGACCGATCCTGCGTCCTCTGCGGTTCCTCTTGGACCGCTGGTGCTTGGCGTCAGGGGTGGGACGAGGCGGTTCGTGCTCGTCTCCGACCTCGATGGGATAGGCGGCTATCCTGTTGCTCGGCCACCGAGGAGGCCAGAGATGGTATGATGAATGACGTATGGTTGAGCAACTCGGAAGTCTGTGGCGATATCAAGCGAATGGAGCGACTATGCTCTCGGCGGGTCAGTTGCTGCAACCTCGTAGAAACCTATATTGAGATCCACTCTGCCCCTCCGTGGTTCCAAAGGTATCACCACACGAGACATGGAAAACGCGTGGAGGTGGACATTTTCGGCAGCATTCGCTGCCTCTGCAGTTGCGACGTAAACGGTTCCTTTCTATCGATGTCCCTATTTTCCAGAACTTGGGTAAATGCAGGTCGAATAGTCTCCAACGAAGAATGTCAGGAAGAATACGCAAAAGTCCTAGCACAACCCCTCTCTCTGTTGGGCCCGGCAACTTCGTCCTTCAAATCTGAATCTAGTTTCCTTGGAATTGAAGGAGTATCCCACACGTGGAGGGTGAAAGGACCATCGGGATTTTGTCTCTATCTCTACAACAGAGACCCAGAGCGAGGCCCAGAGATCGGATTCTATCTCGACTCGTTGACTTTCTCTGATAGCAAGATCCCCTACTGGATGATTCCATCAGACATCTAGATCCACATACGTCTCTTCTCCCGCGTGTCCGAATAATCGCTGCCGACCCGCATCTCTCGTCACGGCACGTCCCGAGGCACCTGAGGTTCTTCCGGCGCGTTCGACGCGAGCATCGATGGCGGAAGAGGACAGCCGAAGGCGGCAGAGCGGGGGACCCGTCCCACCTTCACGCGACCACTACATCCGCTGCACGCAGGTCCCCGCCAGGTAGTCGTGCAGCCCGCGCTTGGCGGACAGCCCGGCCAGAGGCAGCCCGAACAACGTGACGAGGGCTAGGCAGAAGGCGAGGGCCCGCGCGAGCGCCAGCCCGAGGCCGAGCGGTCCCCCGTCGGCGTAGCGCACCACCCGCAGGCCGATGAGCCGCTGCCCCGGGGTGCCCCCGAAGAGCCCCTGCCCCAACCAGCGGTAGGCGAGGTAGGCCGGCCCCCACCACTCGAGCGAGAGCACGTTCCCGCTCCCCACGAGGGTGGCCGGGAGCTGCACCAGCGCGACCAGGACGAGCACCCCGAACAGCGCGTCGACCAGCATCGCCAGGCCGCGCTCGGTGAAGCCCGCCCGCAGCCGCGCCGGCAGCGCCTGGCCGTAGGGTGGCGGGGGCGGCAGCGGGCCGGGCACCGCGACGGTCGTGCGGGTCGGCCAGCGCGGCGGGGGCAGCGGCGCAGGAAACGGCGGAGGAAGCGAGCGCGGCACCGCGGTCGCGCGGTCGAGGGCCTGCAGCATCGCCTGCGCGCTGCGGTAGCGCCGCGCGCGCCGCGTGAAGGAGCGGCGGAACACCGCGTCGAGCCCGAGCGGCGCCTGCGGAACGAGCTCGCGCAGGCTGTCCGCGCCGACCGGGGGCTCGCCGGTCAGCATCTCGAACAGCATCGCGCCGACCGCGAACAGGTCGGTCGAGGCGTCGGCGGCCTCGCCCTTGCGCTGCTCCGGGGCCATGTAGGCGAGGGTGCCGGCGACCGTCGAGGCGTTCTCCGCCGAGAACTGCAGCGAGGTCTCGAGGTCGTTCAGCGAGCGGCTGAGCCCGAAGTCGGTCAGCTTGCTGCGTCCCTCCTCGTCGAACAGCACGTTCTCGGGCTTGAGGTCGAGGTGGACGACGTCGTCGGCGTGCGCGGCGCGCAGCGTCGTCAGGATCTCCCGCGTCAGCCCGGCCGCTTCCTGCCAGGGCAGGGGTCCCGCCTGCAGCTTGTCCCGCAGGGTCCCGCCCGGCAGGTACTCCATCACGATGTAGGGAGGCGTGGCCTCGAGGTCCATGCCGAGGCAGCGGACGATGCCCGGATGCCGCAGGCGGTGCTGGAGGTCCCCCTCCCTGCGCAGCGCCTCGCGGTCTGCCTCCCCGCGCGGCAGCTTGATCGCGACGAGCTGCTCGCGGAAGGCGCGATGGTGGGCCTTCCAGATCTCGCCGAAGCCGCCCTGTCCGAGCAGGCAGTCGAGCTGGTACTCACCGATGGAGTCTCCGGGCGAAGCGTGGGCAACCAATGTGTCGATCAGCCCTTCTTCTTCGCGGCCGGCTTGTCCTTGAAGCTCGAGGCGTCCTTGTCCGGTTCCTTGCGGCCGAACTCGGCGAGGATGATCACCACCGCCCCGATCACGATCGCCATGTCGGCGACGTTGAAGGTCGGGTAGTGCCAGTCCTGGTACCAGCAGTGGATGAAGTCCCGGACGACCCCGTAGGTCAGGCGGTCGTACACGTTGCCGAGCGCCCCGGAGATGATCGCGCCGAGCGCGAGCGACCGGCCCCACGCGCCCTCCGGCAGCTTGTACTGCATCCAGCAGACCAGCAGCATCGCCAGGAAGGAGAAGCCGATGATCAGGCCCGTCTTCCCCCGCAGTTGGCTGAACGCGACCCCGAAGTTCACCGCGCAGCTGAAGTCGAACATCCCCTCGATGATGACGTAGCTCTCCCCGGGCTGGAATCTCTCCGGCGCGGCGGGGTCGAGCTCGGCGCCCAGGCTGTCGAAGACGTAGGACTTCGACCACAGGTCGAGGGCGGTGCCGAAGACGGCGACCACCAGGAACAACGCGAACATGTGCTTGCGACTCAAGACGACTTCCTGTGTCAGTGCGCGGAAGCGCTAGGGGGACGAGGGGAACACGAACAGCGACAGGGCGCCCGCGACCAGGGCGAAGCAGACGGCCCGCACGAGCCAGGCCCGCGCGCTCCGCGAGGCGGGCAGGCGCGCGACCCACTCGCCGACGCTGCGGCCGGCCAGCGGCCGCACGCCCCCGTCGTAGACCAGCCACACGACCAGCGCGAGCGCCGGCATGCGGCCGAACAACGCGAGCACCAGCCCGCCGTCGAGCAGGAATCCGGCCGCGCGACGCGTCAGCGAGGGACGCAGCCCCGCGACCACGCCGGCCTCGAGCCGCGCGCAGACCTCGGCGAAGCCCTGCACCTCGCCGCGCGCGCACGCCTCGGCCACCGCGAGGAGCGGGGCCGGCGGCGGCTCCTCGACCGCGGCCAGACGCCGGCACAGCGCGGCCCAGGCCCGGAGGTCGGCGCGACGCGCCGCCTCGTCGAGGCTGCGCGGAGCGGGATAGCGCAGCTTCGCCCGGTACTTCTCGGCTTCGCAGCAGTGCCGCTCGAGGCGCTCGAGGAACACCGCCTCCGCCGCGACCTCCCCGTGGGCCCGCCCCCGGCCGTGGGCCTCGCGCAGCGAGCGGGCGAGGTGCAGACCGTAGCGCAGGGCGCTGCCCGAGGGCAGCCCCTCGCGCTCGGCGAGCAGCCCGGCCAGGCCACGGCCCGGCAGCTCCTCGTAGCCGGCGCCGCGGCGGCGCAGGGTGTAGGGGCTCTCGAGCGCGGCTTCGCGGGTGGCGTGCAGGGTTACTTCCCCTTCTCGTAGATGTGGGTACAGGCCCAGAGGCTGTAGAGGCCGCCGAGCATCAGGCCCGCGAAGACCATCATCCCGCTGCCCGTGCCGCTGATGTAGAAGCCGACGAGGAACCAGGCGAACAGCCCGGCGAAGGCGGTGAAGCCGAGCACCATCCAGGCGTTGTCGCGGTTGCGCTCGCGCTTGGTGATCGCGTTGACCAGGCCGGACAGGGCGAAGGGCAGGAAGGCGACCACCGCCGCCCAGATGAACAGCCGCCAGCCGACGGCGATCTCGTTCATCGTGCCGACGAACCAGGCCCAGGTCCACTTGCTCTCGATCTTCGCCGTGTGCGACTTCGGCATGCCCTCGGCGATGACCGGGACGCCGCTCTTCGCATCGATGATCTGCGCCTCGAGGAAGACCCGCGCCTGATCGCCGATGCGCCCCTCGACCTCGGCCCGGGTCAGCAGCACCCCGTCGGCGACCGGCTTGCCGTCCTTGTCGACGAGGATCTCCCGCACCAGCTTGAGCGCCTGCTCGGGACTTCCGACATCGCCGCCCTCGGGCAGCAGCTTCTCGATCGCGGTCCGCACCGCGTCCTCGGACACGCTCTGGTAGCGGCCGTTCTCGCGCAGGGCCTCGTGGAAGGCGTCGACCGCGAGGGCGCCCTTGCTCTCGGCGTCCCGCAGCGGCACGAAGACGACGCTGTGCAGGCCGGTCAGGGCCGGCATGTCGTCCGCCAGCGCGTGGCTGGCCTCCTCGATCAAGTACTCCTCGTAGAAATTCAGCTCGGGGGTCGGCCGCTCGGGCGTGCTCTCGTGGTAGGTCGTGAAGTAGACGATCACACCGACGACCGCGAGGACGCCGACGATCACCCCGGCGAAGGAGACGTTCCACTGCACGACGGATCGCTGCTCGCTCACGTGGCCTCCTCCTTGATCACGTACAGGTCCTGGATCGCGTCCGCGACCCGGATGGTGTGGGTCTGCCGGCCCGGCTTGGCGGCGTCCCAGCACAGCACGCGGTAGCCGGTGCGGTCGACGCCGTAGATCATGTCCGAGGCGCCCCCCACCCAGCGGACCGGGTCCTGGCAGCGGTACTCGATGTCGCGGTCGCCCTCGAGCAGGGCGGCGGTGACCCCGTAGTCCTTCGCCCCGATCAACAGGTGCGGGAGGCCGCGCAACATCGAGGACTTCAGCATGTAGATCGGGTTCGGCTTGACGACGCGGAACTGGCGCGGGCTGTTCGGATCGGACTGCTTCCAGACCATGATGCGCCCGGCCTTGTCACCGGCGATCAGGCTCTGGTCGACGACGAGGAAGGCGGTGATCGCGTCCTTGGCGCCCGAGAACACGGTCAGGTCCTGGTCCTTGACCAGGTTCGAGCGGAAGATCTGGTTGCCGGCCGAGAAGAACAGGTTGCCCATGTGGTCGACGAAGGCCCCGCGCACGGAGTCGCGCCCGCGGGTGCGGTCCTGCCACAGGCCGCGCGCCGGGGTCAGGCCGCGCACGTCCCAGCAGCACAGGCCGACCTCGCTGTGGGTCGCGTAGAGCTTGTCCTTGAACACCGCGACCGAGTTCGTCCCGCCCTTGCCCTGGGGCGGACGGGGGAAGGGGAACTCGGTCACCTCGCCGCCGACCACCCGGTAGACCCCGCGCTGGGCGCCGGCGTAGAGCTCGTCCTGGTCGTCGCGGCGGTAGGCGCGGATCGAGCGCAGGTAGCCGAGGCCGCGGTTGCGGAAGTCGTAGCGCTCCTTCGGCACGTCCGGGTCGAGGTTGGTGGTCGGGTCGAAGCTGAGGATCTGCTTGCCGAGCGCGACCAGCACCCGGCGCGTCGTCATCCGCCGGCAGCTGACCAGGGCGTCGGTGTCGACGGCGCCGTGGCTGGCGACGGCCTTCAGCAAGGCCTGGTACTGCTTCTCGAAGCGGGCCTCGATCTCCTCGACCTTGCGGGCGCGGATCTGCTCGGGGGACATCTCGCGCTCGACCAGGCGCTCGATCAGGGCGCGCTTGGCGTCCTCATCCTCGAGCAGCGCGATCATCGCCCGGTCCTCGTCGCCGAGCTTCTCGCGCAGGGCCTCGAACTGGGCGACCTTCTGGGAGATCGCGCGGTCGTCGACCTCGCGCTCGTACTGCAGCGCCTTGAGGAAGTTCTCCTTCTTGAGCCGGTTGGCCTCGTCGCGGGCGCTCTCCTCGCGGCGCGCCTCCTCGACCTGGGCGAGGGCGGCCGCCTCTTTGGCGCGGATGCGCTCGTAGGTCTCGCAGCTGAACTTCCACTGGCCGACGCCCGCGAACACGCAGCCCGCCTCGAACAGCCCGGCCTTGAGCGCCTCGTGCAGCACCTCGCGCAGGCCCTGCGGCCCGTCGCGGTAGACCGCTGCCGCGCTGCGCCCGGACAGCCAGCTGCGCACGCTGGCCTCCGCCGCTTCGCCGAGCCAGCCCTCGAGCACCTGGCTGTCGACCCGGGCGTGGCGTGCGAGCAGGTTGGTGCGCAGCGCCTCGAAGTCGAGAGGCTCCTCGCCGAAGCTCAGCTCGAGGCTGAAGGAGAGCGCGCCCTCATAGCCCTCGGAGCTGACGACGTTGTGGAGCATCAACGGCAGCTCGAAGGGCAGCGCGAGTGTCAGAATGGCCTGGAAGCTGCCCGTCGCGGTCTCGCCGGCGCGCAGGATCTTCGTGTCCCCGTTCTCCCACTCGACGAACGCGCGGGTGCGCTCGGGCACCACGAGCTCCTTGCTGAAGATGCCGGGCAGCTCCGACGACCGGAGCAGACAGGCTTTCGCGCTCGCGTGCGATCGCCACCAATCCCAAGCCATGACACCTCCTCGTCGTGCGGGCCTCCGCGCGGGCGGAGACAGCACACCGTCTGCAAATCTGGTTCCAACGTCCGCTCAGGCCCAGCTCCTGTCCCGGTACTGCTCGAAGCGCGTGAGGTCGTCGCGGGCGACCGAAGGCTTGCCACGCGCCGCCTCGAGGTCGTCGAGCCCGATCGGAGCGGTCTGCCCGCTCTTCATCGCCTCGAGGAAGGCATTCTGGGCCGCGGTCTGGCAGATGTTCCTGATGTCCGCTCCGGAGTATCCCTCGAGGCTCCGCGCGAAGGCCTCGAGGTCGAGCTCGGGAGCGAGGGGCCGGCCGTCGAGGTTCAGCTTCAGGATCACCGTCCGCGCCGCGATGTCCGGCAGCCCGACGTAGACCTTGACATCGAAGCGGCCCGGCCGCAAGACGGCAGGGTCGAGGGACCACGGCTCGTTGGTCGCGCCGATGAACAGCAGCGGGTTCCTGCCCTCGCTGTCGACCCCCTCGAGCTCGGCGAGGATCTGCGGCACCAGCCGGGTCATCACGTTCGACTGGCTGCCCGCCCGGCGCGGCACCAGGGCCTCGACCTCATCGATGAAGATCACCGACAGCGGGTGCTTGCGGGCGGTCTCGAACAGGCGCTCGATGTTCTTCTCGGCGGTGCCGACGAACTTGCTCATGATCTCCGAGGGCTTGACCGAGAAGAAGGGTACCTCGATCTCCCCCGCGACCGCGCGGGCGAGCAGCGTCTTGCCGGTGCCCGGCGGCCCCCAGAGGAGCATCCCGCCACCCTTCTGGATGCCGTACAGCGAGGCGAGGTCACGGTTCTGGAAGGGGTAGATCATGCGCAGGCGGATCTGCTCCTTGGCGTGCTCGAGGCCGGCGATCTTGTCGAAGCGGACATCCGGCCGCTCGAGGGCGACGAAGGCGTCCTCGTCGGCGCCCTCGGACTCGTCGGCCTGCAGCGCCATCTTCTTCGCGGCCGCCTTCTTCTTCGGCTGGCCGATCGCCTTCGCCTTGGCGACGAACTCCTGGCCCTCGAGCTTGCGCAGCGCGCGCAGGGCCTTGTTCTCCTCGCTGTCCGCCGGGGTCTCCTGGGCAGCGAGCAGCATCATCTTGCCCGCCTCGAACCAGGCCCGCTTCGCCTTCTTCGGCTCGTCCCGACGCTCGGCGGCCCGCGCCTCCTCGGCCAGGCGCTCCGCGCTCTCGATCAGGAACCGCGCCTGGCTCATTCCTCCCCTCCTCGGAACTCCACGACCGGCTCGCCGGGATGGCTCCGGTAGCTCGGCAGGCCGCTCTCGATCGCGATCGCCAGCACCTTGCCCTGCTTGACCAGGACCAGGCTGTAGCGCCCGTGGCGGCCGCGGACCAGGTCCGGACGGCCTCGCTCCTCGAGCTGCTCGCGCAGGGCGGAGAAGCTCTCGGGCCAGGCCTGGTGTGCCTCGTGGAAGGCATCGATCGCCTCGCGCAGCACCTCGAGGGCCCGGGTGATGTCCTCGGGAACCTCCTCCCCGGCGGGCACCGGAGGATTCCACAGCGGCTTCGCGAAGTGGAAGGCGCCGAGGCCGACCGACATGAACAGGAACAGACAGCCGAGGCTGAGCAGCAGGCTGGACTTCCCGGCCGGGCCTGCGGCGACCGGCTCGGGCGACGCCTCCGCGCCCGTGTCGAACAGCGGGCTGCCGGCCGGGACCTTCCGCATCCGCGCGTCCTCCTTCAACGCCTCGATCAGCGCATCCGCCTCCGGCTCGGGTCGGGCGAGCAGGATCGGCTGGGGAAGGGCGTCCAACAGCTGCCGCAGCTGCGGGCCGGAGAGCTTGGGAATCAGCGAGCCGACCGCCGCGGCATCGACGCACCCGAGCAGGTGCACGTCGACCAGCGGCCCCGGGTCGACCAGCTTCGCGCGCTCGGCCGCGACCTCGAGGGCGATGCGCACCGGCGTGAAATCCTCGCACAGGGCGCCGGCGTCGGCGTAGCGCTTCGGGGCGCGCACGAAGCAACGGCGGAAGACCTCGTCGAGGCCGTCCGGCAGGTCTTCGACCAGCTCGCTCGGCACCTCGAGGCCCTTCGGCAGCTCGCCGGTCAGCATCCGGAACATCAGCACCCCGAAGGCGTAGACGTCGGCGCGCGCGTCGGGCGCCTCGCCGGCCACCACCTCGGGCGCCGCGTAGGCGCTCTCCCGCAGCCCGCGGGCGAGGCCGACGCCGGTCAGCCAGACGCGCTCCGGGCCGACGACCACGCGCTTCGGCTCGAGGGCGCCGTGGACCAGCCCCGCGGCGTGGACCGCGGCCAGGCTGTCGGCGAGCTCGCCGAGCCAGCGCGCGGCGTCCTCGCGCGCGAGCGGCCCGTCCTCGAGCAGGCCGGCCAGGCTGCGGCCCTCGAGCCAGGGGCAGCTGAGGAAGGGCTGGTCGCCGTCCGCCTCGAGCTCGAGGATGGGCGGGACGCCTTCGAGCTCCGCGCCGACCCGATCGCGCACGCGCTCGGAGCCGGCCAGGAGGCGCAGGGCGACCGCCATCCCGTCCTCGCGGTGGGCCTTCCACAGCCCGCTGCCCCGCGCTTCGTCGAGCACGTAGCCGGCGAGGTTGCTGCCTTTGCAGATCATGTGTGTCCCCGTAGCGCCCCGTGGAAGATCGTGAAAGGGCGGGGTCCCTCCCCGCCCCCGTCGACGGCTGGCGACGCCATCCGTCCCATACCGATGCCGACCGCGCCCGCTCTAGAGGCTGCCGAGCTCCTTCTCGATCTCGCTGAGCCCCTGCGCGATGTCCTTGTCGACCACCCGCTCGCGGCCCGGCGTCGCCGCGTCGAGCATGCGGTCGATGGTCTCGTCGCTGACCGCCTCGTCCATCGTGATCGACTCGGCGCCCATGCTCTCGTTCGCCATGTCGAGGAAGATGTCCATGCGCTGCTCCATGCTCTCGGCCTGGTGCATCGCCCGCTCGAAGGACTTCTGGGTCTCGTTGAAGTCGGTCGCGCCGAACACCTCGGAGATCGAGGTGCTGACCGCGGTCATCGACTTCGCAAAGGAGCCGTAGGCCTCGGCCTGGTTCTTGATCTGGTTCGCGGTCTCGATCGACAAGAGCTGCCGCTCCATCATCATCCGCTGGCCGATCGTGCGCTTGACGGTCTGCTTGAGGAAGCGGAGCTGGTTGCTGTCCCCGAGCTCGCGCGCGCGCACCGCCTTCTTCAGGTAGTCCTTCTCGTGTTTGCGCAGCTGCTTGATCTGGCGCTTGATCGCGTTGATGCCGCGGCGGATCTCCATCTGGCGCTCGAGGCGCCGCTCTTCCTTCGACTTGAACAAGCCCATGGCCTCAGGCCTCCTGTCGTTCTTCCCAGTCGAGATAGCGCTGCATGTCCTCGGCCGAGGTCTGCGGGACGATCGTCCGGCTGGAGAGCTCGAAGTCCGCCAGGGTCAGGGGCCGAACCTCGATCTTGTGGCGCCGCACCGACGCGTAGCCGTCGTCGACGAGCTGCGGGATGCCGGCGTTGGTCTCCGCGATCATGCGGATCTTGGTCTGCTTGGCGAAGCGCTCGAGCTCGCGGCCGCTGTAGCCCTCGGTCAGCCCGACGAGGTCGTCGACCGAGCAGTCGAGCTCGAAGCCCTTCTTCAGCAGGTGGATGTCGAGGATCGCGCGCCGGCTGCCCGGATCGGGCAGCGGGATCAGGATGCGTTTCTCGAAGCGTGAGAGCACGGCGGCGTCGAGGTCCCAGGGCCGGTTCGTCGCCGCGATGGTCAACACGTAGATGTCGCGCCGGCCCTTCTCGGCCAGGCCGTCGAGCTCGGCGAGGATGGTCGACAGGATGCGCCGCTCGGGACCCGCGCTCTCTTCGTCGCGGTTCATGCCGAGCGACTCGAACTCGTCGAGGAAGACGACCGACGGGCTCTCGTCGCGGGCCGTGCCGTAGATCTCGGAGACGATCTTCGACGACTCGCCGAAGTACTTCGACAGCACCGAGCTGACCTTGACGTTGAAGAACATCGCGGTGCGGCCCTTGCCCATCTTCAGCGCGTTCGAGGTCGCGGCGGCGAGCAGCGTCTTGCCGGTGCCCGGCGGGCCGTAGAACAGGATGTTGCGCCAGGCCGCGATCTCGACCCCCGCCGGCGGCTGGGCAACGCTGAGGCCGAGGGCGAACTTGATCTCGGTCTTCGTCTCGTCGAGGCCGCCGATCTGGTCCCAGGTGATGCTCGAGCGGTGGACGAGCTGCTGCACGACCGCCGAGAAGTCGCCCTCCTCCCCGTCCTTCTTCGCCGGCGCCTTGCCCGGACCGGGCGGGCCGTCGGCCTTGGCGGGCGCCCCGCCGGCGCGCAGGGTGGTCGCGAACTCGCGGTACTCGAAGGCCTTCTTCCTTTTCTGCAGCGTGAGCTCGCGGGTCGGCTGGTTCTCGGCGAGCTGCAGCAACAGGTCGGAGGCGCGGTCGAAGTGCTTCGCCGCCTCGCCGAGCTTCTTGCCGGCGTAGGCCTTCTTGGCGTTCTGCATCGTCGCTTCGAGCGCTTTCTGCAGCTGGCTGTTGATGTCGAGGAAGCTCATGGGGAACCTCTCAGAACGCGTCGTCTTCGAGGGTCTCGACGTTCTCCTCGAGCCGCTCGGTCAGCTTCTCCTCTTCGACCTTGGCGGTCTCGAAGTCGCCCTTCTCCTCGGCCGCGTTGATCAGGTCGATCTGGGCGAGCAGCTGAGCCTTCTCCGGGTCGGACTCCATGTCGGTGTCGAGGGTCTCGAGCTCGAGCTCGATCTCGTCGAGGCTCTCCTGCAGGGAGTCGAGGTAGGCGGCCTCGTCGACCTCGGCGCCGCGCAGCTTCTCGTCGAGGCCGAGGCGCCGCACCTTCTCGATCAGCCCCTGCACCTTGCCGGCCTGGCCGCTCTTCTCGAGCCGCTCCATGCCGCGGATGTAGCGCTGCAGCCCGATGCTCTCGAGGTTGAGGATGCGGGCCTCCTTCATCAGGTAGCCCGCCTCGATCTTCAGGTGCTTGAGCTCCTCCCAGAGGAAGTCGACCTCCATCGTGTTGTTGTTCTTGCGCGCCTTCTTCAGGCCGTCGAGGGTCTGCTGCCGCTTGACGCGCAGCTTGCGGATCTCGAGCTGCTTCTTCTTGCGCTCGCGCTTCACGCCCATGAACGCGACCTTGAGATCGCGCGTGGTCGGCGGCTCTTCCGTCTTGCCGAACAGGCGGCCGAAGATTCCCAGGGGCATGCTGTGTCCTCAGTTCAACTCGAGTTTCTTGTCGGGCGTCTCGGGCAGGGGCGGCGGACGGTGCCCTTCCATGATCTCGTCGATGCTCGGCAGCTCGTCTTCGGGCTCCGGCTCTTCGAGGATCTCCGGCTCGACGTCCTCGGGCTCTTCCTCCGCGACGACCTCTGCCTCGGGCTCGTCGACCACGCCCGCCATGATCTCGGCCTCGAGCTCGGCCAGCTCACGCTCTTCGGTCGCGCTGACCCGGCCGCGCATCTCGTCGAGCACCTTGCCGGCGGTGGTCAGCCGCTCGTAGGCTTCGGTCTTCTCCTCGGCCTTGAGCAGGATCTCGTCGATCTTGGTCTCCTCGAGGCCGGCCATCTCCATCGCTTCCATTTCCTGGATCTTGCCGATCAAGTTCAACTGCATGTTGATGTTCTTGTGGTAGATCTTCAGGCGGAAGTGGTAGTTCTCCTTCTGCTTGCGATGGCGCTGGATCTTGTGCAGGGTCGTCGACTTGTTCAGGCCGGCGAGCTTGCCCGCGCGCACCCGATCAGCGAGCGCCTTCTCGAGCGCCTCGAGCTTCTCGATCTCCGCCGTCAGCTCGGCGCACTTCATCTCGTTGCGCGTGACCAGGGTGTCGAGCTGGTTGAGCAGATCGTTCGTGCTCGACGCCTCGGCGAGCGCCTGGCGCGTCTCGTCGGAGACGCCCTTGGCGCCGAACAACGCGCGGATCTTGTCCCACAGGGCCATACCTACCTCACAGTCGGGAGCGTTTGAGGATCGCGGTGTCGTCGATCTTCGTCAGCGACAGCTCGCTGTCGCGAGCGGCGCAGGCCTTGAGCGCCTTGTCGAGCAGCGCGCCGTTGACGCCGGTCTCGCGGCTGATGTCGGCGACCTTCATGTGCCCGCCGCGCAGGGCCAGGATCGGATGCTCGCGCACCCAGGCCTCGACCCGGGCGACCTTCTCTTCCTCGGTCTCCGGATCGAACAGCGGGAGCAGGTCGTTCCAGCGCGGGTCGCTCTGCGGCCGGAGCCTCCAGGCCGTCGAGCCGGCGCTCTCGAGCAGGCAGATCAGCGCGTTGTCGAGCACCGGGATGCGCTCGAAGGCCTCGTCGCTCCAGCGCGTCGTCGCGCAGATGCCGAGGTAGTAGAAGACCTGCGGATCCTTGACCAGCGCGCGGATCACCTCGTCGAGGTCGAGGGCGCCGAGCGCGCGGTCGTTGTCGCCGAGCAGGCTCTTCAACGGGCTGCGTACCGCCCCGATCAGGACGACCCGGGGCGTGCGCCGGCCGAAGAAGCTGCGGGAGGACACCACGCAGTGCAGCGCCTCGTCGAGCGGCACGGCCTTGAGCAGCTCGCGCTCGAAGCGCTGCGCGTTCTTCAGGGTCTGGACGACGTGGGCGTTGCGGTTGCGGCGGAACAGGCGCCGGTTCGCGGCCGTCGCCTCGTAGCGTTTGCCGTCCAGCGGACAGAACACCGTCGCCAGCATGCCCAGCTTGGACTCGAAGCGCTGGATGAAGCTGTCCTCGATCGTCTTGGCGGCGGAGACCTTTCCGACCATCCGGGGCGTTTTCCTCGCGTCAGGGCCGAGCCATTATAGCTCGCCGCGGGCAAGCGTCGCAAGGCGCGTTCGCTGCCGCGGCGGGCGCGTTTCCCACAGTCCCGCAAATCGTTGGCCAACAAAGTGAAGGCCGCCCCCGACCGGTGGCGGGGACGGACTCGTTGGCGTGCCGCGCCAGCGCGCTGGCGCACCGGACCGGATCGCGGCCCTCAGGGACTGGAACGAAACAGATGCTCGTCTTCGGTGAGGGATCGTCGTCGATGGCAAGGAGCGAGGAGCTCGCATACGGGCTGTATTCGGGCGACGAGCGACGCAGCCAGCGGCGGCGAGGGTCAGCGAAAACGAGTAGTTGTTCTGTTCCAGTCCCTCAGATCCAGATTTCGCGGCGCATGAAGCGCTCGAAGTCGTACTGGCTGTTCTCGTCGAGCCCCATGTGCTCCTTGACGCGCCAGATCGCCTGCCACTTCTCGGTGTTGTTGAGGATCATGTCCTCGGGGAAGCCGTGCAGGGCCTTGGTGGCGACCGCCTCCCAGTCCTTCTCCTCGATGCGCGTCAGCACATCCTTGATCTTGATCTTCATCTCTCGGCAGATCATCGTGTCCCTCCCGCTCGAACCCGAGAAACTAGCGATCCTCCGGGGCAGTGTCAACCCCCTCATCGAGGGTGCAGTCGAGGAAGCCGGACGCGAGCACCGGGCCGATCAGCAGGCGGTTGCCGAAGCGCGCCGCGCAGCTCGAGCCGGGCAGGTCGGTGCCGTCGGACAGGAAGACCTCCTCGACCCGGTAGTTGTCCTCGCGATGCAGCCGCAGCACCTGGCTCGGGCTCGGGCGCGACGGGTCCTCCATGTGGCCGACGAAGGTCAGGAGCTGGGGATGGCAGCCGATCCACAGATCGCCCTCCGGCCCGACATCGATGTTGTCGACCCCGGTATCGCAGAACACCTCCTGGTGCAGGCGTAGCGCGCCGGTCTCGACGACGCGCGCGAAGACGTACACGGTCCGGGCGGTGGTCGCCGCCAGGTAGAGCTCGCTGTGGTCGCGGGAGACCGCCACCCCGTTGGCGTACAGGTAGTCGCCGGGGAGGCGCGTGAACGACGTGCCGTCGAAGTACAAGAGGTGCGAGCCGGGGATGCGCAGGTAGTCCTCGACCATCCGCCCGGTCGGATCGCCCGTGCCGTGGTCGTTCGTGACGTAGAAGCGGTCCGGACCGATCGGCGCGACGTCGTTCGGCGAGACCAGCAGGGAGTCCGCGATGCGCCGCCGGTGATGGAGCGCCCCGTCGGCCCAGAGGAAGATCTCGATCGTGTGGACCGGCCCCTCTCCCGGGAGATCGCCATCGAGGGAGCCGCGGGGGTGGTTGACGACGAACAGGTAGGTCGAGTCGCCTTCGTACAGCCCGATCCCGTGCGGGCGAAAGTCGTCCGGGGCGTCGGGCAACAGGT
The DNA here is from genome assembly GCA_030428695.1 of bacterium. The sequence continues at coordinate 9,026 of JAUIEM010000075.1, read as the reverse complement.
CGACGGGCTTCGCCGCGGGGTCGGTCAGGTCGTAGGCGTAGATCGTGCCGGCGGCGTCGCCGCCGCGCAGGTGCGCCGAGCGGTCCTGGGACGAGAGCAACGCGGTCGAGCCGTCGCCCAGGATCACGATGTCCTCCGCGCCGACAGGGCCCTCCACCAGCCGCGCCGTGCCCGCGAAGTGCGGCTCGATGCTGCGAAGCTCGCCGGCGATCGTGTAGATGTACAGCCCGTAGCTGCCGACCAGCGCCAACACGCACAGCACGGCGACCAGACAGCCTTTGCGTCTGCGGCTCACGGTGTCTCCTCCTCCCCTCTGTCCACGCGTCTCACGTCGGGAGGCGCAGCGCGTCGAGCGCGCCGGCGACCGGATCCTCGGCCGCGAGCACCGTCCAGCCCTGTTGCTCGAAGACCGGGCGGGCCGCACTCTCCCACAGCAGGGCGAGCCGCCGGTCGGGCCACGCCAGGGCGGCCTCGACCTCCCCGGAGTCGGTCGCGAGCTGGAAGCCGACCTGCGGCAGCGGCAGCGCGTGCTCGGCGCAGGCGCGGATCCACGGGTGGCAGGCCGGATCGCAGTCCGCGAGCAGGGCGTCGAGCTCGCCCTCGGCGCCAGGCCAGCTCGCGAGCATCGAGCGCACCAGCTGGCGCGCGACCGGGAGGGAAGGCGCGGGGTCGTCCCGGCCCCAGCCCGCGAAGACGCAGCGCGTGCAGCCGGCCTCGCAGCCGCAGCCGGCCAGCACGCGGGCGGCGAAGAGGAGCAGGTTCCGCAGCCGCCAGCGCTGCCGCAGCAAGCGCTCGAACAGCCCGCTGCCGCCCGGGGTGGCGTCGACCAGGAAGAGGTGCTCGCCCTGCTCGTGCACCAGCACGTCGTCTTCCATCCCCGCATGGCGCAGGCCGATCGCGAAGCAGGCGTGCAGCGAGGCGAGGGCTTCGGGGCGCTCGAGCCACTCCTTCGGCAGGGTCCAGCGCAGCGCCTCGCAGCGGCGCTCGCGGTACAGGTAGATCGGAGCCCAGTCGTCGACCACCATGCGCCCGGTCAGGGTCTTGCCCTTCTTCTGCGACAGCAGGCACCAGCTGCGGTGGCGGCGCACGGCCTTGACCCCGCGCGGCGGCTGGACGACGCCGCAGTCGCGGCAGACGTGGAAGCCGAGCCCGCACTCCTGCGCGCCGAGCACCTCGAGCTTGTCCGGTCGCGCGCCTGCGAAGCCTGTATTCAGCTCGAGCAGGCGGGTCGCGGGCAGCAGCTCGACGCGCCACCCGGCCTCCGCCTCGAGCTGCAGCTCGGGCGCGGCGAGCGGACGCAGCAGGCGCACCAGGCGGTAGCTGCGGCGATGACGGACCTCCTCCGCGTCGGTCGCGAGGTTCGACACGAAGTCCGAGTGCGCCGACACCTGCTCGAGCCGCAGCACCAGCTTGCGCTGCTGGTGCGATAGGGCGCAGCCACACTCCGGACAGAGGCTCGCGCCGACGCCCTCCTCGACCGGGCCGGCGAAGCCGCAGGCCGGGCAGAAGTACCAGGGGACGATGCGGCAGTCGCGCTTGCCGCCGGTCTCGACCTGATCGACGTACACCCGGCGCTGCTCGGCGTAGACCGTGTTGTATGGGGCGAGCTCGCGGAAACCCGCGCGGGCCTCGAACAGGTACTGGCGCGCCTCGACCGTGCGCGCATCGCCGGCCTTCCCCGGCCGCGGCACGCCGTACAGCATCGAGGTCAGCGCGATGCCGGTCTCCGGATGCTCGTCGTCCGGCAGCGCCCCCGCCTCGGACAGCACAGCCCACGGGTAGCGCTGGCTGAGCATGTGGGCGTGGGTGCGCAGCTGGCGCATCTCGTCCCGCAGCTCGGTCAGCGAGCCCCGCGGATCCTCGCTCTCTGAGCCATCCTCCTCCGCCCGCTGCTCGGCGACCTTGGTGCGCTTCGCGAGCCGATTGACCAGGCGCCGTTGGCCGTCGATGATCGCCTGGGCCTTCTCGAGCGCCCCGGCGAGGATGTCCCCGATCGCCTCCGGCAGGGAGAGCTCCTCGAGAGCGGCGCGGGTCGCGGCGGAGAGCTCGTCGACGAACAGCTCCAGGAACGCGTCGAGCAGCCTGTCGGCGTCCCTCTTGAGGTAGCGCAGGAAGGGCTGCGGGAAGCTCTTCGAGCGGAACATCGTCAGGAGCTGCGCGGCGTTGCGCGGCGTGCGCTGGGCCCGATTGTCGTCGCGCGCCCAGCAGTCGAAGGTGTAGGCGACGTACTGCCGACGCAGCAGCACCGGCGCGTTGAGCTCGATGCTGCGGGGCCGGAAGGCGCCGCGCAGGAGCTCCTCCGGGCGCTCCCACCGCGCGAGCTCGGCCGGCTCGTCGTTGACGAAGACCAGGGCGAGCGCGCCCCCGCTCTTGCGTCCGAGCTGCGCGACGCGATCGGCGAGGACGGGGGCGCTCTGCGGCATACCGCAGAACAGGCCGACGGACATCGCGCTGAAGTCGAGCGCGAGGCGCGATGTCGGCCGGCACACGAGCAGCTGCACGCCGTCCCCGCGGTCGCGGCGGCGGAAGGCCTGCTCGAGGCGCTCACGCACCTTGCCGTCGAGCAGGGAGGAGTGCTCGGCGACGGTCAGCGGGAAGAGCGCAGACGGCACCGCCGGGAGCCGGCCCGGAGGATCCTCGACCGGGGTGTAGCAGCCGCTCGACCCGAAGCGCAGCGAGGGCATCCCCCACCAGGTCTCGCGCTCCGAGCGGGCGACGGTCACCCGATGGCCGTCGTCGGCGACCAGCTGCACGGTGTCGGTGCTGACCTCGAGCCGGGCCGGGTCGATCGCGTACACCCGGGCGCCCGGGCTGCCGAAGGGGAGCAGCAGCTCGCCGTCGATCAGCTGCTCGACCGTGCTCGCGTAGAGCCGATCGAGCTGCGCGTTGTCGAGGCTGACGCCGAGCGCGCGGCGCGCCCAGTCTCCCGGCCAGCTGTCGGCGCGGGCCCCGCGCAGGGGGTCGAAGACGCGGTCGCCGGAGCGGAGGCTGAGGAAGCGAGGGAGCCGGCCGCGGAAGAAGGGCAGGAGCGGGCTCTGCTTGGTCCGCAGCACCTCGGGCGCGCGCTGGTCGGCGTAGCCGTACAACAGCGGGCTCGCGATGCTGCCTCGCAGCCGGGACCAGGTCAGCAGCCCGTTGAGGAAGTGCCGGACGCGGGTCATCGCGACCTGTTCGAGCGACGGGAACTCGTCGCGCAGCACGTCGGTCAGCCCGGCCGCCGCCACGTCGAGGGCCTCGGAGGAAGGGAAGGCCGTCACCCGGCGGCACTTCTCCAGGCTGGCCTCCGCCCGCGCCCCGAAGCCGAGCTCGAGGACGACCTCGAGCCCGAGGCGCATCTTCAGGAGCTCCTCGAAGCCCTCGTCGCGACCAACGGTGCCCATCATCGCGCGGTACTGCGCGAGGTCCTTCATGTCCGGAGGCGTCAAGCAGGCCGCGAGCGTCTTCAGCGGCACGCGCTCCTTCCAGAACGCGAAGGTGTGCGCCGCGAGCTCGGACAGGGACCAGCCCTCCGACTCCTCCTCCCGCAGCACCATCGCGATCGCGTTGCGCAGCTGCCAGCGGTAGTCGGCGGCCGCGAAGAAGCTCGCGCGCTGGCTCGCTTCCTGCGGATGCTCGGCGAAGGCGATGCTGTCGCGGTCTACCCCCGCCCCGCGCAGGCGACCGAGCGCCAGGGCCGCCAGGCGCGCCGCCCGAACGGTCAGGCTGACCACGCAGCTGTGGCCACGGCAGGCCGGGCACTCGTAGTCGACGTCGAGGCGCCGGACCTTGACCGCCAGGGTCCTCCCCCCGCACTCGCAGACGTCGGCGGCGCCGAGCCGCAGGCAGGCGCTGCAGAGCCGCTCACCGTCGGGATGCGCGAACACCAGCCGCAGCTCGCGGTCGCGCTCGGCGAAGGCCCGGTCGACCTCGGACTGGCGGCCGTCCAGACAACCATCGACCAACAGGCCAGCCCAGCCGAGCGCGCCACACAGGCTGCACACCGCGGGCGGCAGGCCGGCACGACCGTGGGGGGTCGACCAGCGCAGCTGCGCCGGCTCGTCGAATGTCCGCACCAGGCCGTGCAGCTCACGGACCCAGAGCTGCAGCCGACAGACGGTCAGGGGGCGCGACTCGCCCTCCTCCTCGCCGCCGACGCGCGCCTCGCCGAGCAGGGCGCAGAAGGACAGCAACACCGCGCTCTGGCGTTCGGGCTCGAGCGCCGCGAAGTCCGGGTCGGCGGCGGCCAGGGCGGCGCACCACTCGCCGAGCGGAGCCGGCCCGAGCGAGCGCCGGGAGCGGAAGAGCAGGTGGCCGAAGGGATGGCGAACGATCTTCCCGGCGAGGGCGCGGCGATCATCTGCCCCCTCCTCGCTGCCGAACCAGTAGCCGTGCAACCGCCGCAGATAGGCCCCCGCCGTCTCGCCGGGCAGCCGCTGCAGGCGCGCATCCGGCGGCGGGCGCGGCGCCTCGTCCGGGGGCTGGACGCACAGCTGATCCGGGTCGGCCTCGACCTCATCGACCACCGCATCCGGCGGAAAGGAGCGGCCGAACAGGCGCTCGGCGTGCTCGATCAGCTCTTCGCTGCCGCCCGCCAGCGGGCGGCAGCTCGCGACGCAGCAGAGGCTTCCCATACGCACGCCGAGCCGGGCGTGGAGGCGCCGGATCAGGAAGGCGACCTCGCGCGCGGCGTAGGAGCTGTAGCGGTGCAGCTCCGGCACCACCAGGTAACGCAGGCTCTCCTGACCGGTATCGCGCCACAGCCGCGCGTCCTCCGGACGGTGCAGCAGGCCGCCGACCGACGCGTAGTGCGCGAGCAGGATGTCCGGTCGGAACTTCCGCAGGCTGTCCCGCGACGAGATCAGGTGCTCCGGCCCCATGTCCCGACGCTCTTCGTTGCTGCCCGTGTAGACCCCGGCGCGCAGCCGCCCCCGCAGGCGACCGTCCGCCCAGATCCGCGCCGCGAGCCGGCGGGCGTGCTCGCTGGCGAGCTCGGTGCTCGGGTAGAGCAGGAGCGCTTTGACCCCCGGTTTCCCGAGCTGCCGCAGGCAGTGATCGAGCAGCGGCTGCAGCAGGGCCTCGGTGCGGCCCGAACCCGGCGGAGCGACCAGCAGCGTCGAGGCGGGCTCGCGGTCCTTCGAAGACAAGCGCTCGAAGACGCGGGCCTGGTGGCGGTTGGGGACGAAGCCCGGGAGGAGGTCGTTCTCGGGGCTGTCCCCGGCGCGCCGGTAGGGCAGCTCGAGATCGAGGTAGGGCCCGCGGAACATCCCGCGCTCCGGGTCGGCGAGCAGCGCGCGAAGGCCGCCATCGGAGTCCGGTGCGAGGAGGGTGTCGAGCGCATCGAGCAGGGTGCGCCGGATGTCGTCGACCAGCAGTCCGGGAATCACGTCCGCTCCCCAAGCACCACACGACGTCTCGACCCCGGACCGCTCTTGCGAGCGGCGCGGCCGGCTACGAGCCGGCCACGGGAGGTTCTCGACCGCGTCAAAGGAGTATAGCAACTCCCCCGCGCCACTTCAGGCGACGGCCGACCGTCCGCCGCCACCCTGCCCGGAGCGACGCACCTCGCCGGCACACCGGTGCGTATCATGCTGAGACACACGCGCCCATTCTGGGACACAGCGCGTGACGGGACCGACAGTAGATGGCGCATTACAGGGTGGCACGGCGCTTGCATCGATTTCCACGACCACAGGAGGGAGACATGCCTCTGAGCTCGATCCAGCGCAAGAAGGCCCGACTGGTCGGACCGGGCAGCACGGTGGGGGAGTTCCGACTCAAGAAGCCCCTGGGCAAGGGCGGCATGGGCATCGTCTACGAAGCGGTCCAGGCCGAGACCCGGCGCAGGGTCGCGGTCAAGATCCTCGCCCCGCACCTGTGCAACGACTCCAGCTTCACCAAGCGTTTCCTCGTCGAGGCCCGCGCGACCGCGGCGGTCGACCATCCGAACGTCGTCAAGGTGCTGTGTGCCGGGCGCGAACGCGAGACCGGCATCCTCTTCATCGCGATGGAGCTGGTCGAAGGCCGCTCGCTGCAGAAGAGCATCGGCAAGATCCGCTTCACCTTCGCGGAGATGATCAAGATCGTCCGCACCGTCGCCGGAGCGCTCGCGCACGCCGCCACCCGCCAGATCGTCCATCGCGACATCAAGCCGAGCAACGTGATGCTCGGCGCCGACGGCCGCATCACCCTGCTCGACTTCGGCCTCGCCAAGTGCCTGAACGAGACCCATCTGAAGTTGACCCGCATCGGCAAGACCGTCGGGACTCCCGAGTACATGTCGCCGGAGCAGGCCTGCGCCGGCGAGGTCGACACGCGCAGCGACCTCTACTCGCTCGGCGTGATCTTCTACGAGATGCTCGCCGGCGCCCGCCCCTTCGAGGGGGACACCCAGACCGAGGAGTTCTATCTGCACTGCAACCGCGACCCGCGCAGCATCCGCGCGACCCGTGGCAACGTGCCGCTGATCCTCGAAGAGGTCCTGCGGAAGATGCTCGCGCGCAAGCCCGAAGAGCGCTACCAGGGCGGGCAGGAGCTGATCGAGGATCTCGACCACGCCGAGTTCCAGCTCAAGGAGCAGGGGGTGCTGCACGCCTCTCCCCGCGGACCGATCGTGATGCCGCTGAAGATGAAGGACGGGAAGACCTACCAGAAGCTCGGCGAGGCCCAGACCCGCGCCGCTCCGAAGCCCCCCGCCCGATCCTCCTACGCGTTGATCATCTGGTTGGTCGCGGGGCTCGCCCTGACCGGGGGCGCCTTCGCGTTGGCGCTCGGCGGGTTCTTCTGAGCGCGCTCTCTCGGGGCGTCAGCTGTTTCCTCACCCACGCCCGATGAACGCCGCTAGCGCGCGGATCGCGCCTGTCGCGTGCCGACCCCAGTGGTGGTGGAAGCCGAAGCGCCAGGTCCAGACGGCGAGCGCGCGGCGCCCCTGCGCATCGTGCAGCAGGCATCTCTTGAGCTCCTTGTAGCCCGGCTGAGTCACCGGGATTTCGTCGCGAGGGCCCGGAGGCCGCTTGAGATCGGGCGCTTCGAGTCTTCGAGCAGCGGAGCCCATGTCCCCCATAGGTGAGCAGCGCAGTAGGCTCGAAGTGCCCGAGATCTGCGGCATCCGGGTCCGCAGCAGGAATCCCGGTGAGTCAGACGGGATGTCCTCGCAGTCGTCCGACAGGTCGCCCAGGACCGGCTCGGACGGGGGCACCACGAGCGGGTCGAAGACCAGCCCGTAACAGGATACGGGGAGGGACCAGAAGCGCCGCCGCGGCACCTCGATGGGCCCGAGCTCGATGTCCTCGAGCTCTCCCTCAGGCTCCGGCAGGGCCGCCGCCAGGCCGACCAGGCGGCAAAGGCCGGCCAGGCAGGCACGGGCGCAGGTCGCGTGGTCGCTCTCCTCGGTCTCCTCCGCCCAGCTGCACCAGGCCCGGGCGGCATCGGCGAAGAGGTCTACACTGGGGGTTTCGATGGTCTCGATGACCTCGCTCTGTGGGCGTGGCACGCCCGATCCCCCGACGGGCGGGGGTAACCTGCAGCCCTGTCCACGTGCCCGCGCGGAGTCGGACCGGATGCGGTCTACCTCTGCCTTCCGTATGCGAGGGAAGGCACAACCGATACCGATATCGAAGCGCGCCGACCGGGAACGATCCGCTCCGCCGGCCTACAGCCCCCGGCGGGCGCGGAAGGCGGCGTCGAGCTGCGTCAGCTCGGCGCTGCCGATGTCGAGTTCGATCGCGGCCTTCTCGAGCTCGATCGCTTCCTCGACGCTCTTGTGTCCGTCACCGTAGATCGCGGACAGCAGCCGCTCGACGATCGCGCCGCGGGCGACCTTGCGCAGGTAGTCGAGCTGCTCGCGGGGCAGCCCGGTGGCCTGCTCCAGGGCCGCGAGCTGGCTCTTCTCCCGGGCGCTGACGCTGCCGTCGGCGAAGGCGGTCGCGTGCGCGAGCAGGACGGCGCTCGGCCGCACGCCGGGCGACAGCCTGCCGAGGTCCGCGGGCGTGAGCGGCGGCTGCGTGGCGACCTGGCGCAGGTCCGCGCCGGCGAGCTTCGTGCCGAGGAAGTGGCTCTCGTCGGGGTCGAAGGCGCCGTCGACGCGCGCCAGATCGACCAGCAGCCGGACCAGCAGCGAACGGTCGTCCGGGCCCTGCGGCGGATGCATGCGCAACACGGTGTCGAACTCCGCCTGGCCGCCACAGGCCGGCTGGCTGTAGCCAGGCGGGGGCGCGGGTGGTGGAGGCGGCGCCTGCTGTGGCCAGCCTCCCTGCTGCGGCTGCTGCTGCTGCTGCCCGCCCCCAGGCTGTTGCTGCGGCCAGCCCCCCTGCCCCGGAGGCGGCGCGTGCTGCGGAGCCTGCCCCCCTGGCAGCCGCGACCAACCGCTCGGCTGCTGTTGCTGCTGCGGCCAGCCCCCCTGCCCCGGCTGCGGCGCGGGCTGGGGAGCCTGCCCACCCGGCTGCCGCGACCAACCGCTCTGTTGTTGCTGTTGCGGCTGCGGCCAGCCCCCCTGCCCCGGCTGCGACTGCGGTTGCTGCCAGCCCCCCTGCCCCGGCGGCAGTTGCGGTTGCTGCCAGCCCCCCTGTCCCGGCTGCGGCTGCGCCTGCTGCTGGCCCGGCAGCCGCGACCAACCACTCTGTTGCTGTTGCTGCTGCGGCCAGCCCCCCTGCCCCGGCTGCGACTGCGGTTGCTGCTGACCGGGCAGCCGCGACCAACCGCTCTGCCCCGCCGGCTGCTGGGGCTGCGGTGGTGCTGCCGGCGCCTGCCCACCCGGCTGCCGCGACCAACCGCTCTGCGCTGGCGGCGCCTGCTGCTGGCCGGGCAGCCGCGACCAGCCGCTCTGCCCCGAGGAACCTCCCCCGCGGCCCTTGCCGAACAGGCTCGCCAGGCCACCCCCGACCAGCCCCGCCAGCCCTCCCCCGACCGCACCGGCGCCCGCTGCGGTCGCCATCGTACCCCAGCCGCCGCCGGTCGAGGCGCGCGCACCTCCGCCGAGGCCGCCGAGGGCGTTGCCTCCGGCCAGCGCGCCGAGGCCGCCGAGAGCGTTGCCTCCGGCCAGCGCGCCGAGG
>JAUIEM010000074.1 GCA_030428695.1 bacterium | reverse complement strand
GCCCGGCTGTCCGAGAATCAGGCGTCGTGGCCGGCGACCAGCTTCCCGCGCCGCCGCGAGCTGCTCGAGCGCTGCCTGCAGAACACGCTGAAGTACGCGGCCGAGTGGGTCCAGCGCGCGGTCGAGAAGAAGGGTCTGGCCCCCGACACGAGCGGCGCCGCCGAGGAGATCCTCGGGGGGCCGGTCGTGCTCGCGCGGCACCTGCGGCTGATGATCCGCTCCCTCGACGAGATCGAGCGCGACGGCGTGACGAGCATCGTCGGCGCGCCCCGCGAGATCGAGGGGTCCTGCCTGCTGGCCGCGCAGGTGTTCCCCGAGACCCGGCTCGACACGATCGCGATGCGTGGCATCTCGGCCGAGGTCTGGATGGCGCCGGAGGTGACGCGGCAGAACTTCGACACGATGCGCGCCGGGGTGTTCCGGCAAGAGGCCGGGGAAGGCTCGCTGTGCCTGGTGCTCGCGGCCGGGAACGTCAGCAGCATCGGTCCCCTGGACGCGCTGTACAAGCTGTTCCACGAGCATCGCGTCGTCATCCTCAAGATGAACCCCGTCAACGACTATCTCGGCTTCGTCTTCGAGCGCATCCTCGCCCCGCTGACCCAGGAGGGCGTGCTCGCCTTCGCCTACGGCGGATTGAAGATCGGGAAGTACCTCAGCGAGCACGAGGCGGTCGACTCGATCCACCTGACCGGCTCGCACCGCACCTTCGACGCGATCGTCTGGGGCCCGGGCGAAGAGGGCGAAACGCGCCGGGCCGAGGGCGAGCGCTACAACGAACGCGAGATCAGCGCTGAGCTCGGCAACGTCTCGCCGGTGATCGTCGTGCCGGGGCGCTGGTCGAAGCGCGAGCTCGAATACCAGGCCGAGAACATCGCCTCGACCGTCACCAACAACGGCTCGTTCAACTGCAACGCGACCAAGCTGCTGGTGACGGCCGCCGACTGGCCGCAGCGCGAGGCCTTCCTCGACGCGATCCGCCGCTACCTGACCCAGACCCCCGAGCGCAAGGCCTACTATCCCGGCGCCCACGAGCGCTACCGCAGCTTCCTCGCCGCGCATCCCGAGGCCGAGAAGCTGTCGCGCGGGGTCAAGGAGTCGGTCGTGCCGTGGACCCTGATCCCCGGGCTCGACGCGTCCAACCCGGACGAGATCTGCTTCCGCGAGGAGGCCTTCTGCGGGCTGCTCGCCGAGGTGCCGCTGCAGGCCTCGAGCGCGAGCGACTTCCTGATGAAGGCCGCGGAGCTCTGCAACGAGCGAGTGTTCGGCTCGCTGAACGTCGGCATCCTGATCCCGCCGAAGGTCGAGCGGCGGAACCCCGGCCTGCTCGACCGGGCGATCCTCGAGCTGCGCTACGGGACCGTGGCGATCAACATCTGGGCCGCCCTCGGCTACGCCCTCGCCGTCACCCCCTGGGGCGCCTTCCCCGGTCACGGCGATCGCGACATCCAGAGCGGGCGGGGCTGGGTGCACAACACCCTCTACCTCGACCGGCCCTCGCGCAGCGTGGTCCGCGGTCCCTTCAGCCTCAGCTACAAGCTGCCCTACTTCGCGAGCCACCGCACGGCCTGCAAGATCGCCTGGCAGCTGCTCGCCTTCGAGGCCGCCCCGAGCTACGGAAAGCTGCCCGCCCTGATCGTCCACTCCCTCCTCTCTTAAGCGCTCCCGCCCTTCTGCCGATGCAAGGAGTGGAGATGCGTCCCGCCGGGGAGGAGCCGCGATGCTGGTGATGAAGTTCGGGGGAACCTCCGTCGGCAGCGCCGACGCGATCCGCCAGGTCGGCACGATCGTGCAGCGCGCCCTCGAGGACCGGCCGTTGGTCGTGTGCTCGGCCCACGCCGGCGTCACCGACCTGCTGCTCGCGGCGGCCGACAACGCCCTGGAAGGCGAACGCCCCGACGGCAGCATCGCCCGCCGGCACGCCGCGCTGCTCGAGGCCCTCGAGCTGCCGGCCGACCTGCTCGACGCCGAGCTCGCCGAGCTCGACCAGCTGCTGACCGTCGTCTCCCTGCTCGGCGAGCTGACGCCCCGCACCCGCGACCGCATCGTCAGCTTCGGCGAGCGCATGAGCTGCAAGGTGGTCGCGGCGAGCCTGCGCGGCCGCGGCGTCGACGCCGAGGACTTCCCGGCCTGGGAGCTCGGCCTCCTGACCGACGAGAGCTTCGGCGCGGCGCGGCCCCTGCCCGGCACCGACAAGCGCATCGCCGCCTGTGTCTCGACCCTGCGCCTCGACCTCGTGCCGGTGATCACCGGCTTCATCGCGAAGACCGAGAGCGGGCAGATCACCACCCTGGGGCGCGGCGGCTCGGACTTCACCGCCGCGATCTTCGGCGCCGCGGTCGGGGCGCGGGAGGTCCAGATCTGGACCGACGTGTCCGGGGTGATGACCGCCGACCCCCGCATCGTCGAGGACCCGCAGCCGCTGCCGATGTTGAGCTTCGCCGAGGCCGCCGAGCTCGCGACCTTCGGCGCGAAGGTGATCCATCCGGCGACGATGGCGCCGGCGATGCAGCGGGACATCCCGATCCGCGTCCTCAACACCTTCGAGCCGGCGGCGCCGGGCACCACGATCCGGAAGGGGGCCGAGGCCACCCGGCGGGTGGTCAAGTCGATCTCGTCGAAGTCCGACGTGACGATGATCGACATCATCAGCAGCCGCATGCTCGGCCAGGCCGGCTTCCTCGCCCGCATCGCGGAGGTCTTCGCCCAGTGCGGCATCAGCCTCGACGTGATCGCGAGCTCGGAGGTCTCGGTCTCGGTCAGCGTCGAGTCGGGCGCGCGGGCGGCGCTCGACCGCGCGGTCGAGCTCCTCGGCGCCTTCGCGACCGTCCACCGCTTCGGCGGCCTCGGCCAGATCTGCGTGGTCGGCGAGGGGCTGCGCGCGACGCCGGGCGTCGCCGGCCGGGCCTTCACCGCGCTCGGCGGCCAGGCGATCAACGTCGTGATGATCTCGATGGGGGCGAGCCAGATCAACCTCAGCCTGCTCGTCGACGGCGACCGCACGGCGGACGCGGTGCGGGCGCTGCACGCGACCTTCTTTCGCGCGGACGACTGAGCTGAGACTCAGCGCGGCTCGTCTTCCTCGCGCTCGAGCCAGGGAGGCACGCCCGCGACCTCGCGCTGGACGAGGGACTCGAGGCGCAGGCTGCCCATCTCGACCCCGTGGGTCAGGCTGGCGAAGGCGAGGTAGGCCGCGAGCTGGCCTTTGCTCCGCGCCCACTCGGGCAGATAGCGCGGTCCGACCAGGCCGCCGCCCTCGTACAGCGGGCCGAGCTCGACCGCGTCGGCGCAGGTCATGCGACCGCTGAAGAAGCGGTCGATCAGGTCGATGCGGCCCTCTTCGAAGGCGGCGTTGAAGAAGGCGTGGACCTCGAACAGCCCGCGCAGGTACACCGCGTCCTTGGTGAAGACGCTGCCGCCGCGCACGTCGCCGCCGCGGAAGATGCGCGCGGCCGAGTGGTAGCTCTCGTCCTCGCTCTGGCCGTTCTCGAGGAAGAACTCGAACACGTCGAGGAAGTCGGCCCCGCGCAGCGCGAGGTCGATCGCGCGGACGCGCAGCGAGACGCGGCGCAGCCGGTCGATGTCGATCGTGCCGGTGATCAGCTCGGCGAAGGTCGCGAGGCCCTCCTGATGGGCCGTCGTGCGCGGCGCGCCGAGGGAGAGGGCGCTCAGCGGCTGCAGGGAGCCGTTGACGCAGGTCGCGCTGTGCACCTCGAGCTCGTGGTGGACGAGCTGGGCGAGCTCGTTCCGGCTGTAGGAGCTGCCCGCGCGCAGCCTGATCTCGTCGGCCCCGGCCGAGCACTTCGCGGCGAGGTTCGGGTCGAGGGTGACGGCGAGGGGGTGCCCGGTCAGGAAGGTCCGCGCCCGCGCCTCGATCGCCGCGGCCGTCTCCGCGGCGCTGAGCGGGGCGTCTTCCTCGGGGGCGCAGGTCGACCAACGCGCCGAGACCTCGGAGAAGCGCTCGGCGGCGGCGAGGTTGCTCAGCCCGCTGGCCGTGACGGCCTGGGAGGGGGCGCCGTAGAGCTCGACCGAGTGGCGGGTGAAGTCCGCCGTGCCGGTCGACTGCAGGAGCAGGGCGGCGGTCAGGTAGCTGCGCGAGGTGCGCGCGAGGAAGGACGACGCGGGATCGTCGCCTTCGCGCTCCGCGAGCGGCGTGAGCTGCTCGATCAGCGAGGGGTCGAGCGGCTTCGGCGGCGGCGGCGTGGGGAGCTGCTTGCGGCCGGCGCGCCAGGCGTCGAGGAACGCGCCGCGTAGCGTCTGGGGCCAGGCGAACGCGCGCAGCACCTTGATCGGTCTGGCTGCCGCCACGAGCGCGTCATTCCACTCGACGAGGTCGTCGTGCACTGCGGGCCCTCCTACAGTGATGGTGGCGGGGCGCGCGGATGCAGGCCCCGTCGATCGGTGGGGGGAAGCGCCGCGCTTCCTCAGAAAAGGAACTTGAAGCCGATGCCGAGCACGAAGATCCCGCCGCCGGAGTCGGCGCTGCCGACCTCGTTCATCGGGTCCGCCTTGGTGTGGCCGCGTTCCTCGAGGTGGTGGTACTGGAAGAAGGCGTCGATCTTGACCGGCTGCCAGGCGTCCTCCCAGGCGTAGCCGACGCCGAGGGTCAGGATGTGGCGGTCGGAATCGTAGAGGTTCGACACCCCGGTCTGCTCGGGCACGGGGCTGGGGTGGTAGGCGTAGCCGAAGCGCAGGTCGAGCACCTCCCACGGCCGCCACTCGGCCCCGAAGCGGATCACCCAGATGTCGTCGAAGTTCGCCGGGACTCGCTGGGGCGTCGGGATCACGTCCGAGCTCAGCACGTTGAACTGGGTCGGGAAGGCCGACCACTCCTGCCAGATCGCGTCGAGAGCGAGGGTGAGCTCGGGGATGACGTCGATCGCCGTGCCGACCGCGACCTGCTGGGGGTCGAAGAGGGCGACCTGCTCGAGGGCGAGCGGGATGTCGATCGAGGAGGTGATGTTGCCCATCGCGTCGCGGGCGAGGATGGTCTGGATCACGATGTCGATGTCGATCTTCAACGACAGCTCACCGCGGTAGGCGACGCCGAAGCGCAGCCACGGGGTCGGCTCGTACAGGAGGCCGAAGTTCGGCGCCGCGTCCCACTGGGCGTCGAAGCTGAAGTCGACGTCGACCGTCTGGTTGTTGCTGTTGGCGAGGTCGATGGTCGGCGAGACCTCGCCGGTGATGTCGGCGAGGATCGAGGCGCCGATCCCGATATGCAGGGTGCCGACGTCGAGGGAGTCGAAGGTCGCGCTGTCGAAGATACGCACCGAGAAGGCGGGCAGGATGTGGATCTTGTCCTGTCCCTCGCCGTACTGGCTGAAGCGGGGCTCGTCGCCGGTCGTCGTCGAGCTCGCCCCGACCAGGCTGGTGCCCGGCGTGAAGATGCCCATGCCGAAGGCGAAGCGGCTGTCCTCGCGGCCGAAGGGGAAGCGGCCCGCCAGGCCGAGGGTCAGGCCGACGAGGTCGTCGACCCGCTCGGCGTCCTCGGCGCGGTCGGAGCCCGAGACCGACATCTTGTAGTCGGCGTAGAACATGTCGAGGCTGAGCTCGAGGGTGCGGGCGCGCCCGAGCCCGGCGGGGTTGTAGTAGGTCGCGCTGAAGTCGCGGACGTCGGCCGTCTGCGCGCCGCCCATCCCCATCGCCCGCGCCCCCAGGCCGAAGTTGCTCTGGGTGTTGGCCAGGATGAGGGGCGTGGTGAGGAGGAGGACGAACGCCGTGCGGAGCAGCATGGGCAGGGCACCGTAGAGCCGTGGCACACCCGGGCGCGGGGCCCTCGGGCATGGACTGGCGGGTTTGTGAAGAGGCCCATTGTACGGGTGGGCCGGCCCAGCGCAAGCTCGCCGCCGCGCTTTACGGCGCCCCCGGTATCGGATACAACGGGCGCAGACCCGGCGGAGCCTTCCCATGCTTAGACGATTCCTCATCCTTTCCTTAATAGCGGCCGCGAGCCAGGCGCAGACCTCGACCTCGCGCGTGCTGCTCGACGACGACGTGTTCCACAAGGGCGCGTACTACGACGTCGACCTGCGGACGACCTTGAGCAGGCCGCAGGTCGGCGACATGCAGGCCGATCTTCGCTGGCAGGGCAACGTGCTGCAGCCGGTCGGCGAGGCGCGTTTCGAGCTCGTCTCGCCGGAGCGCTTCCTCGTCCACAGCGCCTCCGGCTGCGTCGCGCGCATCGATGTGCGCTACGCGACCCTGCGCCTGACCGGCGACGAGCTGACGCTCACCCAGGTGCGGCGCTCGACCTACAACCGCTCCGCCGGCTTCGAGCACCTCGGCGTCCAGGTCGCGCTGCAGCTCGACGGCAGCGACGTCTTCCCCGAGCCCCTCGAGATGCTGTCGACGCGGCAGAGCGGCGAAGCGTTCGAGCTGAGCTGGCCGAGCGGGGAGGAGGTGCTCGTCGAGAGCGTCGCGCCGGGCGGTGAGGCGACCGAGGTCGCGCGCGGAGGCTCGCCGCTGACGGTGCCCGCCGCGGGCGAGCTCGAGCTGCGCATCGTGCGGCTCCTGGCCGACGGCGGCCAGTCGATCCCGCTCCGCCGCCAGCTCTACGCGGGGGCAAAGCTCGTCTCCGCGCTGGTCGAGGCGAGCCGCGGTCGCGAGCTGGTGCTGGACTTCCGCGGCGGGGAGCGGCTCAACCTCACCGACGCGAACAACGGGATCGAGTGCAGCCTGCTGCCGGGCGGCCTGCGCTCGCTGGTCGAGGCGCACGACTTCCGCGCGGTCGAGTGGGAGCAGCCGAGCGGCTTCGTCGGCGGCGAGACGTACCTGCTGCGCTTCCCGGACATGCGCGTCGCGAAGGTGTACTTCGACCCGACCGTGCGGGTCGCGTACTCGCGGGGGACGACGAGCTCGCGCGGCGTCACCCTCTCGCTGCTGACCGAGGCGACCCACAACCCGGCGATGCGCCAGCACTGGGTGTATCTCGCCGACGGCTCCTGGAGCCTGCAGCCCGGCCCCGTCGGCCTGGCCCGGGACGTCGACGGCCTGCTCGGCTGGGAGGCGCGGGAAGGCGCGGTCGAGTACGTCGTCAAGCGCTGGCTGCCGGAGAAGCTCGACTTCGAGGTGCTCGGGCAGACCGCGGAGCTGTCCTTCGACCCGGCGGACGCTCCGGGTCCCTGGGTGGTGGAGGCGGTGCTCGCCGACGGCACCGTCACCGCCGGCGCGCTGCTCGACCCGCGCACCCGGCCGGAGGGCTGGGAGTACGGGAGCTTCGAGCTCGGTATGGACGAGGGCTTCCTGTTCGAGTCCGGGACGGTCGTCGAGAAGGCGGAGCAGAAACGCTTCGTGCCCGGCTCCTTCGACATCATGCTCGCCCAGGTCGAGCCGATGCGCCTGCAGGCGCCGCGCAGCTTCTTCCCGAGCCAGACGGTCTTCGGCGAGGTGCCGCCGCTGTTCGAGCTGCGGACCAGCTTTCTGAGCGGGCGCGGGCGTTACGACGGGGTGCCGTCGACGTTCTGGCTGCAGACCCAGGACGGCACCTTCGTGCAGCTGTACGCGTCCGACCGCGGGAGCGACAAGATCGGCTTCGAGTACTTCTTCGTCATCCCCGACCGCGACGCGAAGATCGCCGCGCTGCTCGAGGAGTACCCGCGCGCCTCCGAGGCCGACCTCGCTCAGGTCGACGCGACGATTCCCCAGCTCGCCTCGGCCGACCCCGACCAGCGCTCGGCCGCGGAGGACGTGCTGCGCGGGCTCAAGGCCGCGACCATTCACCGCTTCGGCGAGATCTTCAGCGACGACACCTGGCCGCCCGAGGTGTGGATGCGCATGGAGTCCCTGCTCGAGGAGTTCTGGTCGCCCACCGACGCGAACGACAAGCGCTGATCCTCGGCCGTCGCGCCTTCTGGCGCGGAATTTGCAACCACCCCTCCCGAAACGACGTCTGAAACCCGCGAAGCCTCGAGGCGCGCGGGTTGCGCGGGGCGTGCGTCTTCCCATCGATGGGAATACGACGCGTGCGAAACGAAACGACCTGGGAGTCTGTCTTGAAGACACGAGGCTATTCCGTCCTTGTCGCCGGCCTGCTCGCCTGCTGGCTGGTCGGCTGCAACGACACGATCGACGGCGGAGGCGGAAGCGGGTCCGGCAACCTGGTCGGGAACCTGCTCGCCTCGGTCAACTTCGGCGAGGAGATCTTCCAGGTCTACCGCGCGAACCTCGAGACCTCGACCGACAACCCGACGGCGAAGGTCGCCGCGCTCGACGCACGTCACGACGACTTCGTGCAGGCGGTCAACGACATCGTCGCGCCGGCCGCGCTGAACAACGTCGGCTCGACGCTGGCGGCGGTTCTCGAGATGGTCGATGACGGCTCGCTGCCCCAGATCACGGACGGGCTGTCCGAGGCGATGGCGCTGCTGGTCGGGCCGAACGATCCGAACCGCGAGGTGCTGCAGGCCTTCCTCGATCTCGGTGACACCCGCACCGTGATCCAGACCGACGACCTGCTCGACTTCGCCGGCCGCGCGGTCAACTACCCCGAGACCCAGCAGGTGATCTCGGCCCTCGCCGAGCTGATCCGCAACACTGACGGGGTCGACGACAACGGGGTGCCGAACGGCGAGCGCGATCTCGTCACCGACATCACCCGCTTCATCTCCGAGCAGCTGCAGGGCGCCGACCTGTCGGCGACCGGCGGCGGCCTGTTCAAGGACTTCGTCAACGCGCTGCTGATCGAGGCCGACCTGCGCGGGAACGTCAACTTCGGCGCGCCGGTCTACGTCGTGCGCACCGACCTGCACGGCAACCCGAAGGTCGCGGTCGACGCGGCGACGGGCGCGCTGATGGCGCCGTTCGTCGACAACGACGGCGACGGCGCGGCCGATGTCGACGGGTCGGGGAGGCCGGTCGACGCCGCCGGCGTCGCGATCGACATCGCGCCCTTCGGCGGCAACGGCGCGCTCGACAACTGGCGCCGGCCTCTCTCGGGGGGTGGCGAGCTCTACTACGTGTACTTCGACGGCAAGGAGACGCTGCTCTCGCTGTTCCTCCAGAACACGGCCTTCCTGCTCGAAAACGACTTCCACGAGGACGCCTTCGACGTGCTCGAGGTCGCCCTCGGGCCGCGCAACATCAGCTACGACAACGGCACCTCCGACCCGGACGACGACTACCTCGGCTACGACGGGAACAACGCGCTGCACGACATGCTGTGGTCGGCGATCGAGATGGCGCGGGTCGAGCAGGCCCAGCTCCTGCTCAAGGCGCTCGCGAACCTGCTCGGCTCCGATCCCGACCGGGCCGAGCGGCTGCTGGTCGGCTTCGCGCAGGCGATGGACAAGCTGAAGAACGTGTCGAGCGCGCCGGGGGCGCCGGCCAACGGCGGGTCGCTGATCGACGTGCTGATCCCGATCTTCGACCAGATCTTCGAGGCCCCGACGGCGGGCGGCACCTCGACCGCCCGGGTCGTCTTCACCGCGTTGCACGACGCCCACGTCGCCGCGGCCGAGCTGCCGCGAGAGATCGCGCTGATGATGCGCTACCGCGAGACCGTGCGCGAGTCGACGCCGGACGGGGACAGCAACGACATCGACGAGGCCGCCTCGACGCCGGTCGACTGGACGCAGCCGAGCACCTACGTCGTCAACGGCCAGACCATCGACAACCGCAGTGACCTGCAGCAGCTGCTCGATCTGCTCTCGCGCTTCGACCAGTGCAACCTGTTCGGCAGCTCGCTGGCGGTGCTGTTCCTCGAGATCGCCGCCGACCTGACCCCGCAGTCGGTCAACGGTCTGATCAGCCTGATCACCAACCAGTTCGGCAGCTTCCTCGCCAACCTGATCTGTCCCGGCTCGGGCCAGGACCTCGCGGCGCTCGACGCGCTCGCCCAGAGCGGCGGCCTCGACGGCCTGCTGCCCTTGCTCAAGGCCTTCAAGGATCGCGGCGAGATCGAGCTCGTCACCCACCTGCTCGTCACCTTCGGGAACCACTACGAGTCCTCGATCCGGCCCTCCGAGCCCTACGCGGTCGAGGTGCTCGAGAGCGGCGCGATCGAGGAGGTGCTCGATCTGCTCGGCGAGGCGACCACCGTGCCGGTGCCGGGGACCAACGACAACAGCGCGGACGTGCTCGCCGACTTCCTCGCCGAGCTGGTCGAGGACGACTTCCCGATCGCGACCCGCGTCGGCGGCGCCGAGCCCTCGCTCCTGCACCTGTTGATCGCCGCGGGCGACGACCTGTCGCTCGCCCTGAGCGGAACGACGGGGGCGGCCAGCCTCGGCGACCTGATCACGACCCTGACCACGCCGGCGATCGAGCGGGTGACCGATGACAACGGCACGCCGAACGACCCGAGCGACGACTTCGAGGTGCTGAAGAACCAGAGCTTCGTGCCCTTCCTCGCCGAGGTCCTGCGCATCGCCGCCGAGGCCCTGCCCACCAACCCTGCCGACCGCCAGCAGATGCTGACCGACGCCCAGCAGGACATCGCCGCGGCCTGGGTCAGCCGTGACTTCGCGGCCTTCCTCGAGCTCGGCGAGACCCTGCAGACCCAGAGCCCCGGCTCGCTGACCCCGGCGATGATCAACCTCCTCACGCCGAACCCGAACGCCAACGACGACGTGTTCGGGGCCCTGATCCGCGTGATCGCGGCGGGTCTGCAGACCAGCGGCGACACGGCGGCCCTCGAGCGGGTGATGCGGTACCTCGGCGAGGTGATCGACCCCGACCGCGGGCTGGTCGTGCACCTGGTGCGGGGGCTGGCGCGTTTCCTGACCATCGACAGCGGCCAGACGGCGATCAGCCTGCTGCGGGGAACCCTCAACCCGCCGACCGGGGCGGGCCAGTCGCCGCTCGCGATCCTGCTCGAGATCCTCGACGAGGTCGAAGCGCAGGGCAGCGGCGGGAGCGGCGTCACGGTCGCGAGCATGGAGGCGGACATCCACGCGATCCGCGACTTCATCGCCGACGACCAGAGCGGCCTCGAGCTGCTCTACGACATCCTGCGCAACCGGCCCTGACAGCGGGCCGGCGGCCAGGACTTCCCGCGGGTGGCGCAGGCCGCGGCGCTTCGCGGGAATGCGGTTGACACACCGCGCGCGGTCGTGTCAGATGGCCGCGGGAGGGCCTTCCTTGAGCGTGATCCTGTGTGCGTGCGGCACACCCGTCCACGTGTCGAGCGTGCAGGTGTGCGAGAGCACGCGGTGCCCTTCCTGTGGCCGCGAAGACAAGCACGACGAGAGCCACCGATTCGACGACCTCGGCCTGCAGGTCACCGACGCCCTCGAGTACATCCGCAAGCGCCGCCTGGTCGCCGACGACACCGTCGTCGTCGATGTCCCCGCGCAGTCCGAGACCAGCGAGGTCTCGACGGGGGGCATGGCCGAGCGCAAGGACGGCGACATCGACAAGGGGCGCCGCTTTGCGCAGTACGAGATCCGCGAGAAGATCGGCGCCGGCGGCATGGGCGTGGTGTACGCGGCCTACGACGGATCGCTCGACCGCGAGGTCGCGCTGAAGATCCTCGGCCGCGACCTCGGCACGAGGCGCGACTTCATCGAGCGCTTCAAGCGGGAGGCCCGGGCGGCGGCGCAGCTCTCCCACCCGAACATCACGCACATCTACTCGATCGGCGAGGAGGCGGGCTTCCACTTCTTCGCGATGGAGCTGGTGCGGGGCAAGACGCTGGTCGAGGTCGTCCGCAAGCGTGGACCGCTGCACTACCTCGAAGTGCTCGACATGATCACCGGCGTCGCCGAGGGGCTGCAGGACGCCTCCGCGCACGGCATCGTGCACCGCGACATCAAGCCGGCCAATCTGCTGCAGCGTCCCGACGGCCGGGTCAAGATCACCGACTTCGGGCTCGCCAAGGCGTTCATGGACAACGCCAACGTCACGATGACGAACACCGGCGTGATCATGGGCACGCCTCTGTACATGTCTCCCGAGCAGGCGCGGGGCGAGGTGTGTGACCTGCGCTCGGACATCTACTCGCTCGGCGCGACGATGTACTACCTCCTGCACGGACGCCCGCCCTTCAAGTGCAGCCACGCGATCGCGGTGATCGTCGCGCACCTGACCAAGGAGGTCAGCTTCCCCGCCGCAGGCGAGCGGGGCTATCCCGACACCATCTGCAAGGTGGTCGGACGGATGATGGCGAAAGACCGCGCCGAGCGCTACCAGAGCTACGACCACCTGCTCTCCGACCTGCGCCGCGTCCGCGAGGGGCGTGAGCTCGAAGAGGCGGAGTCGCGCCAGGTGTTCACGCTGAAGCTCCCGCCGCAAGGCACGAGCGACACGATGCGTATGTCGAAGCTGCGGGTCGCCAAGAGCAACTTCAAGATGGGCCGCCACGAAAAGGCCGTGCACCTGCTCGAGGAGGTGTCCCACGAGAAGGGCGACCTCGGCGTGCGCGCGACCTTCCTGTTGATCAAGCACCACCTCAAGCGCGGCGCGACCGACATCGCCGCCAAGCTGCTCGAGAAGGTGCGGCGGCGCTCCGAGCACGACAGCGACTATGTCTACGCGACCTGGCAGCTGTTCCAGATCGAGGAGAAGCGCGCGGTCGCCCAGGCGCGACGCAGCCTCGACCTGCTCGCCTCGATCCTCGACCGCGCCGAGGCCAGCGGCCTGCCGCGCGAGGTCGGCGAGCGCGCGGCCGAGGCGGTCGAGGCCAACCTCAGCGCGCGGCAGGAGACCAGCGAGCTGGTCCGGCTGCTGTACGCGCGCGGGAGCTGAATCCCTCCGCTCCACCCCGAGCCCGGGCAGCGTCAGGGCCGGTCGGCGCGCGATCCGTGCCACAGCACCTCGGTCGGCGGATGCTGGCCGTCGACCCAGCGACGGACGGCGAGCTCTGTCGAGTCGGACACCTGGTACAGCGACACCCATAGCATGGCTCCCCCCGTGTAGGCGTCAAAGTCGACGGTGTCGGCCTCGAGGCCTGGTCCGAAAGCCGCGTGGCGAGGCGCCGCGCAGGTGGGTGGATGCCGAGGATCGACACCTTGGCCTGTCCTGCTCGTTCCTCGCAGGCCAGACCTGCGGCTCGCCGTCTCGCCTCGTGCCTCGGCGAGATCGACTCGCCGCGCCCTTGTTGCGGCTCGGAGGAGGAGGACGAAGGCAGGCACCCACCTCCGCAAGCCTCGCGAGCGAGGTTTCGGACCAGTCCTCGAGGGATGGGCGCGGACGAAGTCCCGCCAGGCCGGCTCGGTCCGCGTGATCCACGCCCGCACCCGCTGCAGGCGCGCGTGCTGGGAGTTCCCGAACCAGCCCGCGTAGACGAACAGAGCGATCACCGCTCCGATGATCAGCAACGCGAGCCAGGTCGGGACCCTCGTCGGTGAATGGTCTGCCATGGGACCCTCCTCTCCGTAGGCTGCGCGAAGCAGGCGCGGATTCCCATCCTCCAGGCGTGAGGCCGCCACCGCCCGCGCCCGGTATGATCTCCCCAGCCCGCTGTCTTCAAGGCTCAGCGGAGATGGCATGCTGCTTGCTGCAGTGCAGGGCGAGACGGTGTCTGCACGGACACGCATGGAGGGTGGAATGATGACGACCACGACTCGACCCCGGACCCGGCGCTCGCCCGCGGCGCTGGCGACGGTTCTGGCCAGCGTCGGTGCGAGCTGGGCGATGTGCGCCTGGGCCTTGCTGCTCTCCGGATCGGTCACCGCCTGGATCGTCGGCCTGTCGGCGGTCGTCGCTTGCGCGGCGCTGTTCGTGCTCCACCTGCGGGCCACGCCGCGAGCGGGGCTGCGAGGTCTCGGCCGCGCGGCCGGCGGCCTCGCCGCGCTGGTCGCGGTCGGGAGCATCCTGCTGAAGACTGGCTGGCTGCCCGACCATCCGGGCTGGTGCCGCTTCTTCATGAGCAGCCTGCTGCTCGCTGTGGGCGGGGCGGCCTCCTGGGGCTGGTACCGTCGCGGCTGGTTCGGTCTGCCCGTCGGGGAGGAGCCGGCGGAAGCTCCCGCCAAGGTCCCCCTGGAGCCGACCGAGGTGCTCGACGCGACGCCCCATCCCGACCATGTCGAGGAAGAGGCGGCGCCGGAGGAGCCCGAGCGGATGGACAGCCGGCGCTTCGCGACCAGCGCGTAGCCGGGCTACTCGCCGGTCGCGACCCGCTTCGGCAGCTCGGGGATCAGCGGCACGGTCGCACGCTTCAGGAACAGGAGGGCGAAGCAGGTCGTCGTGATGTCGATCGGCGCGCCCGCGGCTCCGGCGCCCCTGCCGTCGACCCAGCTGCCGTCCGGGCGCTGCTGGTCGAGGATCCAGTTGCCCGCCTCGACGTACCAGTCCACCTCGCCGAAGTAGTGGCAGCCGGACAGGATGCCGGCCCGCTCGAGCCCATACAGGTAGTAGTACTGGTGGCGCGCGACGACGCTGAAGTTGTGCGCGATCCAGGCGGCCGCGTCGCGGATCGCCTGGTTGACCCGCCGGGCGTAGAGCTTGTCGTACACGCGGTCGCCTTCGAGCACCGACTTGGCGATCACGAGCATCGCGAGGCCCGCCGTGGTCATGCTCAGGGTCGGCCGCTGGGGCGCGGCGCCACCTCCCATGCCGGGTCCGGCGCCGGGGTCGGGGGCGGGCTCGGGCTCGGAGGTGCTGTCCGCATCCCCGCGTGGATTCGGGGGAGGGCCGCCCCCGGGGCTGTCGCCGAGGGTCAGGTGATGGTAGCCGAAGCCGCGGGCGTAGAGCGCGACGCGCTCGCCCGCCAGACTGAACTCCCGGACCCGCTCGACGGTCTCGGAGGCGTCGCGTTCCTTCTTGCGGTTCCGCGCGAGGTCCTTCTCGAGGCGCAGGATCTCCCGGAAGGAGTGGTCCGCCGCCGGCACGGCGAACCACTCGACCTCGGGGCCACTCCGTTCCTGTGCGTCGAGCAGGTGATCGAGGGCGCGGTACAGGCTGGTGTAGTCGGCGCGCAGCCCGAGGCGGTGGGCCGCGCCGATGCCGAGGAAGGCGTACTGGCTGCTCGAGTGGTCGTGCCAGGTGTCCTTGTCGCCCTGGCCGTAGCCCCAGACGAAGCCCTGGGCGTCGAGGATCCAGTCGAGCGCCGCGGCGGCCTTGTCCTTGTCCCGACGCGGGCTGAGCTTCTGGAAGTTCTTGCGCTCCTGGGTGATGTAGAGGTCGGAGGAGCGCTCGAGCTGCCTCCGGGTGGGAGCGTACAGCGCCTCGAGCAGCATCAGGAAGAGGCCGACGTCGTAGGTCATGCTCAGGTTCTGCCCGACCGCGAACTGGTAGCCGAGGGCGACGGCCTCACGGTCGCGGCCCCCGCACTTGGCCAGGGTCAGCGTGCCGATGGCCGTCAGGCCCAGCGGATGGCCGTCGGCGTGTTGGCCCCCGAAGGTCCCGTCGTCGAGCTGCTGCTGCTCGAGCCAGGCGACGCCGCGCGCGATCGCCTCCTCGACCCGGGTCGGGTCGAGCTCTTCCTGGCCAAGGGTCCCGGCGGCGAGGGCCGCCCATACGATCAACGCCATCCGGCTCATGCCTGTTCCTCGTCCTACGTTGTCCCTCTACCCTTAGGAGACCACCGAAGGCGCGCGATCTCACGGAAATTCCAGCCGAGGACAACTTTTTTTCATTTTCCGGGGACAGGGGAAGAGGGAAGTCCGGATTTTTTTCCGACCCTCGACTTTTTGACGGGGGCGTCGACTACAACGGAGAGCGTGCCATGCGGCATTGCCAAAGAATCCGATATCTTGTCCAAAGCGCTCCCGGACTCCGGACCGGCTCGCTTCGTATCCGTTCGACACCGCATGTTCCAAGGTCTTGCAAGGAATTTTGTCAAAGAACTCAAGATCCGCTTCCGCTTGGTCGATCATATTCATCAGTGGCGGGGAGATGTTCCAGATACTCCCACAAACCATGGAAAGATCTAGAGTTATGGTTACACAGCACGAAAACGACAGCTCGACGCGCATCCAGGCCCTCCGGCTGCGGGCCAAGAAATCCCGGGAGACGATCCGCTGGGATCGCGTCCTGAAGGCCCGCAAGGCCCTCGAGGACGGTACGCTCGACACTCCCGAAGTCTGGCGCGAGACCTTGCGCCGCTTTGCCGCGGACTGCTGACCATCCCGCCGGGCTCCGCGGTCGGCCTCCGGAAGCCGACGGCGCGGACCCCCCTCTACGGTTGACCGATGTTGGTAGAGCTACAGATCGAGGGCTTTGCCCTGATCGAAGACCAGGCCCTGGAGCTGCATCCGGGCCTGAACGTGATCAGCGGCGCGTCGGGCGCCGGCAAATCACTGATCCTCCAAGCACTGACCTGGCTCCTCGGCGCACGCTCCGCCCCCGCGGCGAGTGAGAAGGCCTGCGTACGGGGGCTGTTCGGGCTGCCCGAACAGCTCGCCGCGCGGCTCGGCGTCGCCCCTGAGGTCGTGCTCGAGCGGCAGCTCACATCCTCCGGGCGCAGCCGCTGCCTGCTCGACAGGAAGCTCGTCGCCCGTCCGATCCTGGCCGAGCTCGGCGATGCCCTGTGTGAGACCCACAGCCAGGACGGCTCGCCGCTGTTGCGCTCGGCGCAGCTCCAGACGGCGATGCTCGACGACTGGGCCGGGAGCGTCGGCCTGGCGGCAGAGGTCGCCGAGCTGCGCGGTCAGGTGGCGTCCGCGACGCGCCGGCTGAAGGAGCGTGAGCGGGCCGAGCGCGGCGCGGAGCAGCGCGCCGAGAGCCAGGCCGAGCGGCTGGCCGAGATCCGGGCGGTGCGACCCGAGGCCGGCGAGCTCGTCGAGCTCGAGCGCCGGCTGGCAGGAGTCCGCGCCCTGGCCCACAGCCAGGAGGGCTTGCGCCGGGCCGCGCAGTGCCTCGACGGGCCCGAGGGGGCCGCCCTCGACCGGCTGGCCCAGGCGCGCCGCGCGCTCGCCAGCGCGCACGGCTGCGAGGCGCTCCACGCGCGTCTCGACTCCGCGCTGGCCGACCTGCAGGATCTGGTGCGCGAGCTCGACTCCGAGGCCGAGCGCCTGCTCGACGACGCCCGCGAATGCCGGCGCCTCGAAGAGCGATACCGGGCGCTGCGTCGGCTCAGCGCCCGCCACGCCTACGACCTCGACGCGGTGCTCGAGGAAGAGCAGGCGCTCGCGGTCGCCCTCGAGGCGTTCGCGGCCCGGCCGACCCTCGACGAAGAGCGCGCCGCGCTCGGCGCTCTCCGCGGCCGCCTCGAAGCCGAGCGTCGCCGCCTGCGTGACGCGCGCCTGGCGGCCGGCGAAGCGCGGGCTCCGGCGATCCTGGCGCGGCTCGCCGGGCTCGGCCTGGAAGACGCGCGGCTGCTGCCCGTCGCCGAGGGCGACGAGGTGTCGTGGTGGTTCTCGGCCCAGCCCGACCGCGAGCCGCGCCCGCTGAAGGACGTCGCCAGCGGGGGCGAGCTGTGCCGCATCGCTCTCGCGCTGCGCGAGCAGGCCGCGGGGGAGGGGGGCACCCTGCTGGTCTTCGACGAGATCGACTCTCCCCTCGGGGGGCGGCTCGGTCACGAGTTCGGTCGCTGCCTGCGCAACCTCGCCGAGCGGCACCAGGTGGTGTGCATCACGCACCTGCCGCAAGTTGCGAGTTTTGCTGACCGCCACCTTCTGGTACAAAAGGTCCAGGCGAGCGGCCGTACGGTCACGCAGATTCAAGCGCTCGATGAGGATCAACGCCTGGCGGAGCTCGCGCACATGTTGCGCGGCGAAGGCGCCACTTCCGTCACACTCTCACAGGCTAGAGAGCTGGTCAGGGACGCGGCCCGCAGCTCCGCGGGCAGCCCGGTCGGCTGAGGCGGACCGGTCGCGTCGACGAGCGCGTCGCTTCCTCCTCCCCCGATGTGGTATGGTGGTGCCGTGCCGGGATCCGGAGCTTCCGGTGGCGCAGGGGCGTGGATCGAGGAGGGCGCGATGACACCAGCGGAGGACTCGATCCGTGTCGCGCGCTCGAAGCGCACGGTCTACGTCGAGGTCGGCGGCCTGGGCACGATGCACAACTGCAAGACGTTGCAGGAATTCGCGAACGAAGAGATCGCGCGCGGCCGCAAGAAGTTCCTGTTCGATCTTTCCCGCTGCCGGGGCATGGACAGCACCTTCATGGGCACGCTGATCGGCATCGGCTCCCAGCTCGGCGACCTCAAGAGCGTGATCGTGCTCAACCCGTCCGCGCACGCCCTCGCCCAGATGCGCTCCCTCGGCCTGCACGAGCTCCTGCTGATCCAGGAGGGCACCACTCCGCCCCGCAAGCTGGAGATGCACTCGCTCAAGAGCGTGATGTGCAGCCAGAAGGAGATGGTGCAGCTGATCTACGACGCCCACAAGACCCTCGTCAAGCTCGACAAGCGCAACGAGCGCAAGTTCAAGGCCTTCCTCAAGGGCCTCGCGCGCGAGATCGGCCGTTAGGGGCTGGAAGGGAAGAAGTCGAGCACCGAGGGTGCGGATGCGGCAGGAATTCTGTTGCTTGGCGAGCGACGCATACCCATCCCAACAGCAAGGTCTCGGCACCGAGGAACGAGGAGCAGAGGCCGCCGCGGCCGAACACCGACAACGCGAGGTACACAGCGAAGCGGCCGAGCGGCCCGACCGAGGCACGAGGGAGGGACGGAGGTTGGTGGCGGTGGAGGTGGAGAGAGGCAAGTGACAGAATTACGCCGCAGGCGCGCCCGAATGCTCGACTTATTCCTTTCCGGGCCCTTAGGGGCTGGACGGGAACACCTGCTCGTCCTCGCTGGCCCGCGCCGCCGCGGGCTGCGTTGCCCGTCGTCTGCGTGCAGCCCGGTGGCGCGCTCCTGGCTTCCGACCAGCGGACTCCGTTCGCTGCGCCGCCACTCCTGCTGCCGACCCTGATGACACAGAGCGCTTCGAGCCTGTTGCGCAACGCCTCTGTGAACCCGTTCGCTTCACCGGGATGGCTGGCCCGGACCTCGCGACGAGATCCCGGTGAATCAACCGGGGTGAAGTCTTCGAGGCTCCGCTGCGCAGAGACTCGAAGCGCCCGATCCCGAGCGGCCTCCGGGCCCTCGCGAACGAGTCCCGGTGTGTCCACCCGGCGAAGAAATCGCTTACCCGATAGCGAGCCCCGGCCTGTTGCCCGTCCCGTCGCGTCTCCGGTGCTCCCGTGAGCGACTCCGCCGAGCCGTCGCCGGAGCGCGGGCTGCTCGTGCGGCTCGCCGCGTCCCTGCGCGGGCACACGGGCGACCCCTGGCGCAGCTTCGAGCCGTGCCGCCGCGCCGACCTCGCCGTGCGTGCGGCGCCGGGCCTGGCCGAAGCGCTCGCCGCCTCGCCCCTGGTCGGGGAGGTGCGCGCCGCGGGCCGCCGCCTCGAGGTCGACTTCCGCCCCACGCTGCGCGCCGGGGCCCCTCCGCCTCGCCCGGCCGCGCTGGCGGGTCCCCCCCGGGTGTACGCGGTCGACGCCGGCTTCCGGGGGCTTCGCTGTCTGCTGGTCGGCGCGGCGGTCGCCCGGCTGCGGGGCTGGCCCCTCGCCACCCGTCCGGGCTCGCTGGCCGGCGCGGAGCTCGGCCCGCTGCTCCAGGCCTTCGGCCTCGACGGGAGCTGGCGGGCGGAGGTCTCGGGCCCCTGCGGCCTCGAGGTGGGACCCCCGCGCAAGCTCGCGGGGGGCGGCGTCGCGGTCGGCGGGGTGTCGCTGCCCGGCACGCCGCTCGGCCTGCTGGTGCGCTGCGCGGCCGACGCCGAGCGGCGCGTGGTCGCGCGCGACCTGCCGGCCCGCGCCGCGGTGCTGGCCCGCAACGCGGTGTGCTTCTCCCTGCTCGCGGTCCGCCCCCACCGCGCGCTGGAGCTGCCGCGTCTGCCGGACAACGGGCCGATCGATGCCGAGGCGCTGGTCGGCTACGGGCAGGACACGGCTGCCTTCGTGCTCCTGCAGCGGGTGCGGGCCGCCAGGCTCGCGCGCTGCCTCGAGGCGGGTGCCGAGGCGGAAGCGGACGCTCCGGCCGCGGAGCTCGAGCGCGCGCTCTGGCGCTTCCTCCACGTCTCCATCCCCCTCGCCGCCCGGGGTCACGACCCCTCGCTGGTCGTCACCGGGCTGCGTGAGCTCGCGGCAGCGTTCCGCATCTGCGACGCGCGCACGCGGCTGTTCGCGGACGCCGCGGGGCGCGCCCGCCTGCGCCGGCTCAGCGCGGCGAGCGACGAGGCGCTCGCGCGCGGCTTCGCGCTGCTCGGGCTCACGCCGATGCCCGGGCTGTAGGTCGGGGCTCAGCCGAACGCCTCCTCGACCTCCGCGTCGAGCCGCGCCCACAGCGGATCGTCCGGCGCGAGCGGCGCCCGCTCGGCGGACGCGCGCAGCAGCCGGGCGGTCGCGGTCAGCCGCCGCTCCCAGTCGGCGCGTCCGGGCGGGGGCAGAGGCCAGGCGCGCAGCTCCGCCTGGCGGCAGTAGCCGAGGGCGGCGGCGCCGAGCCGGGCGCGGTAGGCGGGGGCGTTGCACAGGGCGAGCAGGGCCTCGAGGGGAACCTCCGGGCCGCGCGGGAGCAGCGCGGTGATGTCCCGGCGCTCGAAGCCGTAACCGGGCTCGAGGGCGAGCGCGCGCGGGCCGTTTCCCCAGTTGGACAGCACGAGCCGCGGGCGCTCGAAGCGCGCCCGCTCCCGGGGCCAGTGCAGGCTGAACCAGGGGATGCGCCCGCTCCGCACCTCGCGCCGGGCCGCGAGCAGCGGCCGGAAGCGCGCGAGGTGGCGCGCGATCGCGGGGCGCCCCTCGAGGCTGTCCCCGGAGGTGAGGTAGAGGAGCCAGAGGTCGGGATAGTCGATCGCGAAGGGGCGGATGTCCGAGTTCCTGTAGGCCGGCACCAGGAGCGTGCGCTCGGCCGGGGACAGGCCGAGCTCGTCGAGCTCCGCGCCGGTCAGCAGGAACACCCCCTGTCCGGGGCGGCAGCCGAGGCGCTCGGCCTGGCGGCGGCTGAGCCGGTCGGGGTTCGGCACGATGCCCTGGCGCGGCTCCAGCAGCGTCTCGAGGCGTCGGCCGTCAGCGCGGCTTCCTCCCCAGGTCGCCGGATCCCGGCCCGCGATCGCGGTCGGCGTCGAGGCCTCCCGCGGCGCCTCGAGCAGGGTCGAGAACAGCGCCTCCGCCGCCTCTCCCGGGTGCACGTCGAGACGCTGGCCGGGCGCGTCCCGCGGCTCCTTGGCGAACACCCAGACCGTGTTGTGCTGGCCGCGCGCGTCGGGAAACAGCGGCGTCGTGCCGAAGTGCACCAGCCGGTGCAGGCGTCCGGTCCTGGCCAGGGTGGCCCGCAGGCGCCGGGCGCCGTGGGCGCGCAGCCAGTAGCTCGGGGTGACGAAGGCGACGCGCCCACCGTCGGCGACGACCCGCAGGGCGAGGGCGGCGAAGAAGTACCAGTAGTCCATGCGCGGGCCGCTGACTTCGGGGAAGCGCACGCGCAGCGGCGCGAACAGGGCGCGGTGGAACTGCTCTCCGAGGTAGGGCGGGTTGGTGCAGACCGCGTCGAAGCCGCGCGGGGCGAGCGCCCGGAGGCGGGCCTCGGGCAGTTGCAGGGCGTCACCGGCGAGCAGCCGGTTCCGCAGCGCGGCGTACACATCGTCGGAGCCGACCCAGGCCTGCAGGGCGAGGGCCGCGACGGTGCAGGCGAGGGGGTCGAGGTCGACCCCGGCCAGCCGCGTGACGACCGCGCGCCGTGCGGCCTGTTGGGCGCCATCGCCGACGAGGTGGCGGGCCGCGGCGACCAGGAAGGCGCCACCGCCGACCGCGGGATCGAGCACGGTCGCGGTGCGCGGCAGGTCGCCCAGGGCGAGGGCGACGACGAAGGAGGCGAGGGCGCGCGAGGTGTAGAAGCGGCCGTGCCGCTTGCGACCCGCGTCGGTGCGCAGCCGCCCCGCGGCGCAGCGCAGCCCGCAGAGCTGCTCGAAGATGCGCGGCAGGAGGTCCGCGGCCGGCGTGCGGCGCAGGTCTTCGGCGAGCAGCTCGGCCGCGGCCTCGGCGGCCGGGGGCGGGGGGCCCAGCTCGGGAATCGGGTCCGGTCCGCCCGTCCGGCAGCGCCGCCAGAGCGCCGCGAGCAGGGCGCGGCGCAGGCGGTCGGTGGCGGAATCCGGATGCGTGGACGAGAGCGCGGGGGCGAGCAGCTCACAGGCCTGGATGAGGCGACGGCGCAGCCCGCGCATCAGGCTCGCCGTCGGGTGGACAACTTCATCGGGAGAGCAACAGCCCCGTGGATCAACGGATCGACGGCTTCAGGCCAACGAGGCGAGGATCTCGTCGTTGTTGCGCTGCTGCGGGATGTCGTAGTTCCAGACCTTGGCGACCTTGCCCTCTTCGTCGATGACGACGGTCGCGCGGTGGGTGATGCCCTTGTCGTCGTAGTACAGGCCGTACTGGCTCGCGACGGCGCCCTTCGGCTGGAAGTCGGCGAGCAGCGGGTAGTTGATGTTCTTGGCGGCGGCGAAGGCCTTGTGGCACCAGACCGAGTCGACCGAGATCCCGAGCACGGCGGCGTTGGCACCGTTGAACTTCGAGAGGTCGTCGACGAAGCACTCGTGCTCCTTGCTGCAGACGGGCGAGAAGTCGAGCGGGTAGAAGGCGAGGACGACCTTCTTGCCGCGGTAGTCGGAGAGCTTGTGGGTCTTGTCGTCGCTGCCCTTCAACTCGAAGTCGGGGGCCATGGTTCCAGCTTCAATCATCGTGTTCTCCACGGTGGAGGGATGCCGATCAGGCGTGACATGCAGAGGTTCGGACAGCGCGGAGTATAGGTTCGCGCTCGAGCCTTGTCCACCCCTGTGCAAGCCAGGGAGATCCGTTGACATCGGCCGGCGGCGACAATACACTGGCGCGGTCGGGGTAGCTACTAGATTTTTTGGAGCAAGTGTGAAGGCGTCCAGCGTCACATCGGTCCTTCTGTGTTTCCTCTCCGGAGCGCTCTTCGCTCAGGAGGGCGCGGGGGATGTCGTGGCGACCGTCGACGGCCACTCTTTCGAGCGCCAGGAGCTCGAGCGCAAGCTCTTCGAGCGCCTCGGCCGACAGTTCACCGAGTACGTCATCGACCTGTTCCTGTATGAGCAGGAGGCGGAGCGTCGGG
This sequence comes from bacterium, assembly GCA_030428695.1. The sequence continues at coordinate 6,577 of JAUIEM010000074.1, read as the reverse complement.
GCCTCAGCCTGTCCGACGGCGAGCTCGAGGCCTTCGTCCGCTTGCGGATGGCCGAGCTCGAGGCCTCGGCCGGCGGAGCGGAGCCGTACCGGGCGCTGCTCGCGCGCCAGGGGTCGAGCTTCGAGCGCGAGCGCGAGCGCATCGCAGAGGACGCCCGCGGGCTCCTTCTGGCTCGCAAGCTCGTCCGCGCGGAGCGGGTGCGGGACGATGCCCTGCGCGCGGCGTTCGAGCTGCGCTACGGCACGCTCCTCGCCGTGCGGCAGATCCTGGTGCGCTACGAGGTTCCCGAGGACGAAGACAGCGTGTACGTCGCGATGCAGTGCGAGAAGCGGGTGGAGCGTCTGCTCGGCAAGCTCGAGGCGGGCGCCGACTTCGGACGTCTCGCCGAGGAGAGCTCGGACGACGCGCTGACCCGCGCGGCTGGCGGGCAGCTCGGCACCGTGCTCGTCGCCGAGCTCGATCCGCGCTTCCGCGAGGCCCTGGCCGGCGTGCCGGAGGGTGGCTGGAGCGAGCCGATCGAGACCGGGCAGGGCTTCCACATCCTGTTCGTCGAATCCCGTCAGCAGGCCCGTGAGAGCTTCGAGGCCGTCGCGGCCGAGCTCGAGGCCGAGCTGCTCGAGCCGGAAGTCAGCAACCAGGAGATCGAGATGCTCACCGCGCGCCTGCGGGCCGCGGCGAACATCGATTGGAACTGATCGAACATGACAAGTGAGAACCCCCAGGGGCACGGGGATAGACAAAGGGATCGGACGCCATGAGGCAACTCCTAGTTTCCAGCTCACCCCATATCAAGACGAGCGAGAGCGTTCCCAGGATCATGTGGACGGTCGTCGTCGCGCTCGTGCCCGCCTGGTTGGCCGGAATCTACTTCTACGGGCCGAACGCGCTCGGGCTCGGGCTCGCGTGCATCATCACCTCGATGGCGATGGAGTACGCGATCGTCTACATCCGGACGAAGCCCGAACCCAAGGGCGCCGTACCGCGCAACGACCCCTTCACCCTCGCCGCGACCGGAAAGGTCTCCGCCGAGGACGTCGCGCTCTCCAAGGGTGAGCTCGATGCGAAGGAGGACAAGGGCGGCTTCCTCTCGAGCCACCGGCATCGGCACGCGTGGAAGACCTGTACGGACGGAAGCGCGGCGGTCACGGGCCTGCTCTTCGCGATGATCCTCAAGCCGAACACCCTCTACTGGGTCGACTCGGCGGGCCAGGTCGTCAGCGAGTGGTACGTGGTCGTCTTCGGCTGCTTCTTCGCGATCGGCCTGACGAAACACCTGTTCGGTGGGATCGGCTGCAACATCTGGAACCCCGCGCTCGCGGCCCGCGCCTTCGTCCAGATCTCCTACGGTAAGGAAGTCAACGGCAAGTTCGCGCACCCCTTCGGCTGGATCGGTGACAAGTCCGAGCAGTTCTTCGCCCAGGCGAGCCAGCTCTCCGATGAGGTGCCGACGGCCGCCGAGGCTGCCAGCAGGGGAGTCGACGCGATCACGCGCTCGACGCCGCTGGAGTGGTACAAGCAGGGCAAGCTGGTCTGGTCGCTCGCCCAGGACAAGCTGCAGGCGATCGTCGATGCCTTCCCCCGGGGCGGGATCGACGGGGACTCCGCGCTCGTCACGATGAAACAGCTGCCGGCCCTGACCCAGGAGTACTTCGCGGCCAACGGCGACCTCGGGGCCGCGATCGAGACCTGCAAGGAGGCGGGTACCCTCGGCGCCAACGTCAGCCTCAGCTCCGAGCAGCTCTCCGCGGCCTCGGACGTGATGTACAGCTCGATCTGGCAGAACATGCTCGACATGCTCCCGAACCACTGGCTCGGGGGCACGGCGGGCAGCATGGGCGAGACCGCCGCGATCCTCTTGCTGATCGGCGGGGTCTTCCTGTGGGCCAAGGGCTACCTCGACTGGCGCGTGCCGATCGGCTTCCTCGCCGCCGTCGGGCTGATGAGCCTGGTCGTGCCGTACAAGGGCGCGATCAACGGCTTCGAGTTCCTGCGCACCGAGCACATCTGGTACAAGTCCGCCTTCCACCTCGGCGCTGGCGGTCTGATGCTCGGCGCCTGGTTCATGGCGACCGACATGGTCAGCTCGCCTGTCAGCAAGTCAGGCAACCTGATCTTCGGCATCGGCTGCGGCGTCTTGACCGTGGTGATCAGAAACTTCGCGGCCTACCCCGAGGGCGTGTGCTACGCGATCCTGATCATGAACACGGCGACACCGATGATCGACCGCTTCACGAAACCGCGGGTCTTCGGGACAAAGACCGGTGCCAGCAAGAAGGAGTCGGCCAAGACATGAGCCGGAAGAAGAAGGGCAAGGGCGGCAAGAAGAAGGGCACGAAGAAGCCGTCGGCGTCGAAGAAGACCAAGGCCGAAGAGTCTGCGTCCAAGCCCGCAGCCAGCGAAGAGTCCGCGGATTCCGGCGCGGACGTCAAGGCAGGAGCGGGGGAGAAGGACGCGACGGCCAAGAAGAAGGCGGACGAAGGCAAGCAGGCCGAGGCCCAGGCCGACGAAGCTGAGAAGGCCGAGAAGGCCAAGGCCGACGAAGCCGAGAAGGCCGAGAAGGCCAAGGCCGACGAAGCCGAGAAGGCCGAGAAGGCCGAGAAGGCCGAGAAGGCCAAAGCTGACGAAGCTGAGAAGGCCGAGAAGGCCGAGAAAGCCAAGGCCGAGAAGGCCGAGAAAGCCAAGGCTGAGAAGGACGAGAAGTCCGAGAAGAAGGACGAGAAGTCCGAGAAGAAGGACGAGAAGAAGGACGAGAAGAAGGACGAGAAGTCCGAGAAGAAGGACGAGAAGTCCGAGAAGGCTGAAAAGTCCGAGAAAAAGGACGAGAAGGCTGAAAAGTCCGAGAAAAAGGACGACTCCGCGGACAAGTCCGACGACAAGAAGGACGACGAAGCCAAGGCCAAGGAAGAGGCCGAGAAGACCGCGTTCCAGAAGCTCGACACCAAGATCCGTTTCGCGATCTCGCTCGGCATCGTCTGCCTCGTCTGTGTCCTCGCCGTGATGATGGTCCTGTTCGCGACCGACACCACGCGTCGGCAGCAGGAGGCGGACAAACAGAAGGAGGCCCTCGCGGTCGTCCTCGGCGTCGATGCGGAGGATGTGGAGCTGGTCTATAAGGAGACCAAAGCCGCAGAAGGCTTCCCGGCCGATTTGAAGGTGTTCGGCGATCCCAAGGGACTCGCTGCCTACAGCTTCGTCGTGCAAGGCTACGAGGGCCCGGTCGAGCTGATGGTCGGGATCTCGGGCGACACCGTCCGCGGCCTCGCGATCCCGGTCCAGAAGGAGACGCCGGGTCTCGGCGCGCGCGTCACCGAGGTCAAGACCTCCGGTACCTGGTGGGACATCGCGCTCGGCACTTCCGGCTCGCGCACGGTGACCGGCCTGCTGATGGGATTGCTCGCGGTCTGGTCGCTGTGGAACCTGGTCACCACCCTGCGGCTGCGGAAGAACCCGGTCAACGACATCGTGCGGCCCGACCTGATCCAGGTCGGCACCTGGGTCGCCCTGACCGCCGCGTTCGCTGGCCTGGCCTTCGCCTCCTTCGGCAACGTGCGGTGGGGCGCCGGTGCCGGCGGCACCGACTCCGACGGGCAGCCGCGGCCGTGGTTCCAGGACCAGTTCTCGAACCCGCCACGGGTCGAGGCCACGCTCGAGCGCAAGGCGACCGAAGAGGTCGGCCCGAACCACATCGCCTCGCTGTCCGGGGCGACGATCACGACGACGGCCGTGCTGGACGGCGTGTACAAGCTGCTCGAGTTCTCCCGGGCCCTGCGCGAGGAGCCGGTGTACACCGAGTTCCAGGGGCTCGAGGAGGTCAGCGGCGAGGTCGAGAGCGCCCCGGAAGAGGAGTCCCCGCCCCCATCAGAAGAGGGCTCTTCAAAATGACCGGGTCCGAAGCACCGGCTTCGGCGACCCTGCCGAAGCCGAACAAGGGAGAGCTCGTGCCTCTGCTCGAGGCACTGCTCTTCGTCAGCGGCCGGGCGATCTCCGCCGAGTCGTTGTCGAAAGCGATCCCGGGAGTCGGCAAGGTCGGCGCCGAGCGAGCGCTCGGCCTGCTCGGTGAAGAGCTGGAGCGTTCCGGTCGGGGCCTGCGCCTGGCCCGGGTCGCCGGCGGCTACCGGCTCGAGACCGCCCCCGCTTTCGCCCCCTACATCGCGCGCCTCGGCAAGATCCGCCGCGAGGAGATGCTGAGCCGCGCGGCCCTCGAGACCCTCGCGGTCGTTGCCTACCGTCAGGAGATCACCAAAGCGGAAGTCGAGGCGATCCGCGGCGTCGACGCGTCCTCGACCCTGCGTCTGCTGCTCGACCGCGGCCTGATCCGCGTCGCGGGCCGGGCACGGCGTCCAGGCCGGCCCCTGCTGTACGCGACCTCGCGCCGCTTCCTGGAGCGCTTCGGTCTGAACTCCCTCGACGACCTGCCTCCCCAGCCCGACCTGCCAGGACAGCTGCCGCGTGCGCTGCTGGCAAAGGAAACACCCTCTAGCTGAACACGTACCCTGGATTTGATCGGCACGCGTGATGCGCGCCGACGGAGATGACTCGCCATGCTGGCTTTCTTCCGTAGACACGAGAAGGTGATGTTCTGGATCTTCGTCATTCCGGCCCTCCTGGGCTTCGGAATGGTGGCGCCGGTTGCGACGATGCTCGATCGCCGCTCCGACCCCATCGTGAACAAGATCTGGGACGAGGCGGTGCACGCCCACGACCTCGACAACGCCCGCCGCGAGCTCGGGAACTTCTACCGCTTCAGCATCGGCACGATGGTCGGCATGAGCCGCGAGCCCAATGAGCTGGAAGCGTGGGAGTTCATCGCGCTGCGGCGGACGGCGGAACAGAGCGGCATCCAGGTCCCGCCCGGCCTGCTGCTCAAGGCCGTCGAGCAGCAGTACAAGCCGCTGAAGGCGCTGATCGACGCGATGCAGAATCCCGAGTACGAGAACTACAACCTGCAGATCCTGATGCAGTTCTTCGTGCCACGCCTCGCCGAGCAGGTCGTGCTCCCGAGCCTGCAGCACCGCGACTACATCGGGCTCCTGAACACGCTGCAGATCAACAAGGCCGCCTACGAGCAGACCGCACGGGACATGGTAAAGATCGACCAGCTGCGCACCCTCGCGCGGAACGCGAGCCCCCTGCCCGCGTCGCGGCTCGAGACGGCGTACTACGAGCAGGACGAGCTGCGCAGCGTCGAGTACGTCGCCCTCGACGCATCGGACTACGCGGTCTCCCCGGACTCGGTCCCTGAAGACAGCATCCGCGCCCATTTCGAAGAGAACGCCGACGACTTCATGATCCCCGCCGAGGTCGCGGTCCGGGCCTTCATCTACGACCAGGGGCGTGCCCGCCGCGACGTCGCCGCGCCGACAGACGCGGAGATCGAGAGCTACTACGAAGAGAACAAGGACGCCTACTACGCGAGCTCCGACTCGACGTACTTCCCCCTCGACGACAACCGCCGCCTCGACATCGCGAAGAAGCTGCGCGAGCTCGCCTCGCGCCCGCTGGTCGACACGATGGCCGTGCGTCTGACCGCCGCGGCGGACAGCGTCGACTTCGACACCCTGCTCGCCGAGCACACCTGGCTGCCGCACAACGACACGCTGCAGATCGCCGACCGCACGGTGTACAGCGACACCCTGGCGATGGACGCGAAGACCGACTTCGTGCACTTCCTCGTCTACCCTGAGCTGGCGGACGCCCTCGACAGCCTCGAGGTCGGCACGCTGGCCTGGGCCGAGCAACGCAACCAGGCTGGGGAGCTGATCGGTGTGTGCTTCATCGAGGCGACCGAGCGCTTCGAGGAGCGGCTGCCCGCTATCGAGGAGGTCGCGTTCGACATCCGCGCCGAGCTGCTCGAGGTGTCGGTCGACGATCTCCAGAAGGAGTACCAGACGCGCCGCGACGAAGGAGACTTCGAGAGCAAGACCCTGTACCAGATCGAGTATCTGTACGGCGACTTCCAGGACTTCGCGGACAACAAGGTCCCCGAGCCGCTGCAGGAAGAGATCGAAGCGGTGTTCAACGAGGACCCGGCGAGCTTCGCCACCCCCGGCGACACGACCACGCCGACGCTCGACGATCCCGCCGTGCTCGAGCGGGCGAAGAAGGCGGCCCGCCGCGCCTTCGCCGAGACCCGCGTCGCCGAGCGCGCCGAGAAGATCCAGGAGCGGCTCGAGGAGGCCGACCCGCCTTCCTTCGAGGTGCTCGCCGCCGAGACCCTGTTCGAAGCCGACACGACCGGCCTGGTCGAGCGCTCGCTGCTGTTCGAGAACCTCGACATCGCCAGCGATGGTGAGCTGATCCTGCTGCTGGCCAAAGAGCGCGGCGCCATGAGCGCGCCCTACGTCAACGACGCGGGCAGCGGCTGGGTCGTGGCCCGCCTGCGGGACAAGGAGGTGGGCACCGTCCAGAGCTTCGAGGAGGTCCGTATGGAGCTGCTCGCCGAGGCCCTGGAAGAAGCCGCGGTCGAGACCGTCGAAGAGAGCGCCCCGGCGCTCCTTCGCCAGCTGCGCCTCGAGGGCGCCCTCGACGCCGAGGCCCACCCTCACACCCGGGCGACCACCGAGCTGTTCAACCGCCG
>JAUIEM010000572.1 GCA_030428695.1 bacterium | reverse complement strand
GCGGAGTGCTCGCGATGGACGACTTCCTGTACCAGGTCCTCAACCTCAGCTGCCTGGACTGCTTCCACTTCGACGACTGCTGCGACGAGACCGACGCCCGCTGGTCCGCCCTCGCCGCGGCGCGCTCTTCCGGGAGGACCTGGTGATGGCCGGTCCGCACTGCACCCGCTGCGGCAGGACGATGCCCGAGGCACCGGCCCCGGCCGCGCCCGCCTCCGCCGCGCCGACCGCCACGGCCCCTGCCCCCGGAGGCCCGGCGCCCGGGCCAGGGGTCAAGCCGGAGTGGGACGACGCGCCCCCCGACAATCCCGTCGCGGCCAAGCTCCAGGCCCTGGTCGACTACTCGCAGTTCTCCTTCGACGGGCGGGGCTGCGTGTACGGACCGATGAACCTGGTGTACGACGCGGAGAGGAACCTCTGCATCGCCAAGAGCCAGTGGCGCAAGAAGGAACCCGGCGCCGGCCGCCAGGCCTATCGGCCGATGCCCGCGAGCGTGTCCCCGGCGGCGGGGAAGTTCACCCCGCCGTTGACCCAGGGCTTCGCCTGCAGCACCTGGACCTCCTGGGCCACCTGCTACTGGCTGCACATCAACGACCGCTGGGCGAACTACATCGGCACCTCGACCAGCGCGGTGATCAACCCGGCCAAGAAGCACAAGAAGCACGAGCGCCTGAAGAAGAGCCTCTACAACGAGGACATCGCGAGCTACTTCACGCCGCTCCTGAAGGGCACCCGCAAGCCGTTTACGTACTGGCTGCAGAACGACCGCTGGAAGGAGGGCTTCGGCGAGTTCAACATCGGCCTGCACCGCGGCCACGTGATCACCCTGTGGCGGCTCGGCGGGCGCCTGAAGATCCGGGACCGGGCCAACAACAACGAGTTCTACCCCGACGGGCTGTACAAGCTCGCGGCCGACGGCAGCTTCGGCACCGGCTCGACCCCGCGCGACTTCTCCTGCAACAAGATGAAGTGGGTGCGGATCGACACCGGCACCACCGACAAGGTCGGCAAGCGCTACTCCCAGCCAGACTCCTACTACAACAAGAGCAGCAAGCGGCACCTGAGCATCTGGGTGTGCCGGGCGCTGAAGGCCGACGGCCAGCCGGATGGCGGCGCCTACGCGAACAATCCCCTGCCGAAGCTACGCTTCTGGTACCTCGAGCACATCGAGGGCGTGCCCTCGATGGCTGACGCGCGGGCTTCCAGGATGTTGAAGGAGTGACCGGAGTGCATCAGCCCGGCTGATTCGCCGGGATTTCGTCGCGAGGGCCCGGAGGCCGCTTGAGATCGGGCGCTTCGAGTCTTCGAGCAGCGGAGCCGTTCTCATGGCTGGGACACCGTCCATAGGTGAGCAGCGCAGAAGGCTCGAAGTGCCCGAGATCTGCGGCATCCGGGTCCGCAGCAGGAATCCCGGTGCATCAGACGGGATCAGCGGGAATGAACCTCGCGCGGGCGTCGCACGCCCGCTATGCTTGCGCCTGCCCCAGCCTCAGGCTCCACGGAGGCAGCCGCCGTGATCGACCTGGTCTCCACCTTCATCGCCTTCTTCGCCGTGATCGATCCGATCGGCACCGTCCCGGTCTTCATCGCGGCGACCCGCAAGCACGAGCCGAAGTCCCGCCCGCGCATCGCGCTGCTCGCCAGCCTGGTCGCGGCGGGGGTGCTGCTGTTCTTCATCGCCGCGGGCGAGCCGATCCTCAAGGCGATCAACGTGCCGCTCTCGGCCTTCCAGGTCGCCGGCGGCATCGTGCTCTTCCTGTTCTCCCTGTCGATGATCTTCGGGGACAGCAAGCCGGAAGAGGAGATCAAGATGCTCGAGGCCAACCCGAGCGACACCGCGATCTTCCCGCTGGCCGTGCCGTCGATCGGCGGTCCCGGCGCGATGCTCGCGTCGGTGCTGCTGACCGACAACACGCGCTACTCGCTGTTCGAGCAGGTGCAGACGGCGCTCGTGATGCTGTCCGTCGTCGCGGTCGCCTACGTCCTGATGCGTGGGTCGACCCTGATCGACCGGCTGATCGGGCAGACCGGAGCGAGCGTGATCAGCCGGGTGATGGGGCTGATCCTCGCCGCGGTCGCGACCGACAACGCCCTGACGGGCATCAAGCTGTACTTCGGGCTGGGCTAGAAGCCTCTACTCGCCGCCGTCGGCCGGCGCCTCGCCCTGGGGCGCGAGGTCGAAGACCTCGACCTTGGGCGTGCCGTTGTGCGGATCGCTGAGCGTGATCACCAGATGCCCCTCGTCGTTCTTCTCGTAGACGATGCGGCTCGGGAAGTCGTTGGTCGGACAGTCGAAGGTCGCCTTCTGCCCCTCGACGTCGAGCTCGACGAGCTCGAAGCTCGCGGCGGGCTGGCCCTTCGGGAAGGGCTGGACCCAGACGTTGCCGCGCCGGATCTCGAACTTCTCGAACTCCCAGAAGTGGACGTTGCCCTCCGACAGGAGCAGGCTGCTGCTGAGCACCTTGCCGCCTTCGGGGGTGCTGTACCAGGCCTCGAAGGTCGCGCCCCACATCGGCCCGGACCAGCTCCCGGCGAGGAAGTCCAGAGCCTGGATCGCGGCTTCGGGCTCCGGAAGGCTGGGGGTGTCGGGGGTGTCCTGGCCGAAGCAGAGGGCGGCGGGAAAGAGGAAGAGGATGAACAGACGCATGGCATGACCTCCGTGTGTTGTGCCGCCGTGATGGTGACCGACGTCGGCCCGGCCGTCTTGGAAAAATCCGCCACGGGGATGTTCCGGCCTCCCCTGCTCAGCCCGGCACCAGCAGGAACTTCGCGATCTCGACCAGGATCTCCTCGATGTCCGCGTGCGGATCATCGCCGGGAACGAACGCCTCGAGGTCGGGGGGCTCGGTGATCGCGAAGCGCGTGATCAGGTGGTTCAGGCACAGCACCTTGAGCTTCCAGCGAGGATCCATGGGCATGTCGAGCGCCTTCCACATCGTCTCTCCGCGGGCGAGCAGCTCCTGGTTCCAGCCCTCCCGGGCCTCGTCGGGCAGGTGCCCGTGCTCGACGAAGTGCCGCAGCATCAACCGCACCTGGTGCTTGCTGCCGCGGGAGTAGCGGTAGACCAGCCGCACGACCAGCTCCACCGCCAGCGGCGCGTCCTTCGGCAGCAGCTCGATCGGCGCCTCGACCTCGAGGAGGCGGTCGAATTGACGGCGGATGCAGGCGTTGTACAGCTTCTCCTTGCCCCCGAAGTGATAGTTCAGGGTCGCGACGTTGACCTCGGCGGCCGCCGCGAGCTGGCGCGTGGTCGCGCCGGCGTAGCCGGCGTCGGCGAAGACGCGGACGGCGGCTTCGAGGATGCGTTCGCGGGTGCTCATCGGAGAGGCTCCATCGGGCCAGAGAGAAAAAACTCGTGCTGGATCTTGTCTCAATCAATCGATTGAATAGGATCCCCTGGAGTCCCAATCAATCGATCGATTGAACCCTAGAGCTTCGACAGCGAGAGGTCAAGAACCATGGCGAAAGTCCTGATCACCGGCGCGACCGGCTTCATCGGCGGCCACCTGGCCGCGGTCCTGCACGAGCGCGGCGACGACGTGCGCTGCCTGGTGCGGAAGAGCTCCCGCACCGCCCCCCTCGAAGCGCTCGGCGTGCGCTGCGTGGTCGGCGACATCACCGCCCCGGCCTCCCTCGACGCGGCGCTCGAGGGGGTCGAGGTCGTCTACCATCTCGCGGCCCTCTTGCGGGCCCCCTGGAAGCCCGCGTTCGCCGAGACCAACACCCGCGGCGTCGAGAACCTCAGCGCAGCCTGCGCGCGTCAGCCGCGGCCGCCGGTGCTGGTGCTGGTGTCCTCGCTCGCCGCGGCGGGGGTGCAGGCGGGCGACGCGCCGCGGCGGGAGGAGGAAGCGCCCGCGCCGGTGTCGCGCTACGGCTGGGCGAAGCTCGAGGGCGAGCGCGCCGCGGTCGCCTTCGCCGACCGGGTGCCGACCACGATCGTGCGCCCGCCGATGGTGCTCGGGGAGGGGGACCGCGTGTCCCTCAAGCTGTTCGCGATGGCCGCGCGCGGCTGGCTGGTCGTGCCCCGCCAGGAGCGCAGCCTGTCCTACATCCACGTGCGTGACCTGGTCGAGGCGCTGATCCTCGCGGCGGAGAGGGGGGAGCGCGTCGCCCCCGACGGCCCGGCCGGCTCCGGCATCTACTTCGCCTGCGACGAGGTCGGGATCACCCTGCCCGCGCTCGGCGCCGAGATCGCCGCCGCCCTCGACCTGCCGCGGCCCCGCGTGGTGCGCGTCCCCGACGGCCTGACCCGCCTCGCCGCCGGGCTCGGGGAGGCCCTCGGCCGGCTGCGCGACCGTCCGACCCTGTTCAACCTCGACAAGGCCCGCGAGGCCAGCGCCGGAGCCTGGCGCGCGAGCCCCGCCAAGGCCCGGCGCCAGCTCGGCTTCCGCTGCCGGGCGCGGGCCGAGCGCCTGCGCCAGACCGCGCGCTGGTACCGGGAGGCGGG
>JAUIEM010000571.1 GCA_030428695.1 bacterium | reverse complement strand
CGATGCGCGCCGTGGTGTGCAACACCTGGCGCTGCAGGTTGCTCTCGTCGACGGTGTCGAAGTCGACCAGCCCGAGGGTTCCGACCCCGGCCGCCGCGAGGTAGAGCGCCGCCGGGCTACCGAGGCCGCCGGCGCCGATCAGCAGCACCCGTGCGTTGAGCAGCCGACCCTGGCCGGCGACCCCGACCTCGGGGATCGCGAGGTGGCGCAGGTAGCGGCGGCGCTGCGCATCGCTGAGGGCGAAGGGCGTCTCGGTCGGCAGCCCCGCCGCGGTCCAGGCCCGGAAGCCGCCGGCCAGCGAGCGCACGTCGGCGTAGCCGAGCTGGCGCAGGGTGTCGGCGGCGAACAGGGAGCGGGTGCCGCCGGCGCAGTAGCAGACGATCGGGGCGTCGCGGTCCGGCAGCCGCTGCTCCGCCCGGATCTCGAGGAAGCCGCGCGGGATGTGGACCGCGCCGGGCAGGTGCCCCGCCGCGTGCTCGTCGCTCCCGCGCACGTCGAGCAGCACGAGCCCGGGCCGCCCGGCGGCCTCGGCGGCGGCCTCGGCGGCGGTGATCTCCGGCACGCTCTCCTGGAGCCGTGCGCGCCATTCGCTGAATCCGGGCATCGGCGCTCCTCCTCCTGGAGCATTGTACGCGCTGCGCGGGGCGGGGCGCGATCGCTTCTTCCCGGACGCGGCAGCGCGGAGTGGCCCCGCGCGTATACTGGGGCTTTGCCGAGGAGAACCGATGCTGCCCTGGCACATGCGCACGCCGATCGCGAAGTGGAGCGCCTTCCTGCCCCTCGCCCCCTGGCGCTCCCGGGTCGAGCCCGGGATGCCGCTGATCGTCGCCCATCGCGGCGCGTCGCACGACGCGCCGGAGAACACCCTCGCCGCGATCGAGCGGGGCTGGGAGCGGGGGGCCGAGCTGGTGGAGATCGACGTGCGGCTGTCGGCGGACGGCGTGCTGTTCGCGATCCACGACGCCGACACCCTGCGCACGACCGGCGTGCGGGGAGAGGTCGCGCGGCTCTCCGCCCGGGAGCTCGATGGCCTCGAGGCGGGAAGCTGGAAGGGCGCGCGCTGGCAGGGCGAGAAGCTGCCGCGGCTGGCGGCCGTGCTCGCCCGGATCCCCCCGCACCAGGGGCTGCTGATCGAGGTCAAGCACGGCGTCGAGGGCATCCCCGCCCTGCTCGCCGACCTCGACGCCTGCGACGCGCGCGAGCGGGTGATCGTGCAGGGCTTCGGCTACGAGGCGCTGGCGGAGCTCAAGGCGCGCGCCCCGGAGCTGTTCGTCTTCCTGCTGATCGAATACCGCCAGGAGGCCGCCGGCTGGGCGCCGTCGCGCGACACCGTGCTCGCGCTGCTCGGCGAGGGAGCTTTCGACGGGGTCGGGCCCGGCGACAGCGGTCCCCTCGACGCCGAGAGCTGCGCGGCCTTCCACGCGGCCGGCAAGCCGGTGTTCGTGTGGACGGTCAACGATCCGGAGCGGGCCCGGGCGCTGGTCGCGATGGGCGTCGACGCGCTGATCACCGACCGGCCGGGCTGGCTGCGCGAGCGGTTGCGGGCGTGAGGGGCGCGCGGGCGGCGGGGTGGAACCCGGAGGGCGCGCCGCCATGGAGGCGGTGATCCCGCTGCTCTGGCTGTTCCTGTCCTGGGCGCTGCTGTTGCCGCTCGCGGCCTGGCTGTGGAAGCGCGGGGCGCGGCGGCTGGCGGTGCTGCCCTGGGTCGCGGTGCTCGCCTGCTTCTTCTGCGCGAGCCTGCCCTACCCCGGCTGGATCCCGGTGCTGACCGCGATGGGGCTGTGCGCCCACGTCGTCCGCGCCCTCGAGGCGGCCCACAGCGGGGACGCCCTCAGCCCCGGCGGCTTCATCGCCCACGCCTTCGAGTTCAGCGCGGTGCCGCGCAAGGTCCCGAGCCGCACGCTGCGACGGGCGGAGGCGTCGCGTTATCTGCGCCGCGCGCTGGCCCTGGGGGCGGGCCTGGGGATCCTCGCCGCGCTCGGCTGGCGGCTGCGGATCTGGGAGCTCTCGCCCTGGCTCGACGACATCTACGTGATGCTCGAGGTCTCCCTGGTGTTCAGCAGCATCGTCAGCCTGGTCGCCGCGACCTGGTGTCTGCGCGGCATGCGCACGGCGGAGCCGCACGACCTCGGCTTCCTCGCCTCGCGCTCGCTGCGCGCCTTCTGGAGCCGGCGCTGGAATCGCAACTTCGGCGCGGTGCTGCAGCGGGCGGTGTTCGATGCGATCGGCCGGCGGAGGATGGTCCGCGGCACCCTCGCGACCTTCCTCGTCAGCGGCCTCGTGCACGGGATCCCCCTCCTGCTCTGCAGCCACGACCGGCGCGCGTCCCTCGTCCTCGGGCTGGCGGCGACCGCCTTCTTCCTGGTCCACGGCCTCGCCCTGCTGCTCGAAGGAGCCCTGCCGCGGCGCTGGCGGCGGCGGGTCGGGCGGGTATGCTTCCTCGCGACCTTCCTGCTCAGCGCGCCGCTCTATCCCGCCACCCTTGCGGTCGCCATCGGCTGGCATGGCCGGCCGCTGGAGACCGCGACCGTGCTGGGGTGGTTGTTCTGAGCGGGGAGGAGCGAAGGGAACGAGAAGGAACGCCGCTGCGACAAGTTGTGACGGGACCTTCACGCGAGAGGTCGCGCGCTCGCTCACTTCGTTCGACGAGCGGGCGGTCTGTCCAGCGAGCGGCGAGGTGGTGATGCTCCACAAGGGAGAACCCCTGCCTGACTTCGATCGGGATCGGGACGGAATCGGAAGCGACGACAACGGCGCCGAATGCAGTCCGGAGCGTCCGACCCAGAGCCTCGGGTCGGAGTCATCCGGTCAGGGGTCGGAGCTGGCTCAAGCGGCGCTCAGGTCGGGGAAGCTGAGGTCGGCGTCGCCCTCGGGCACATCCTTGTGCTCGATGCGGCCGTCGGCTCCGGTCTTGCCCTTCAGCTCCTTGCCGTCCTGGAACTTCAGGACGTAGGCGGTGCCGCCGAGGGGTTTGCCGCCCTGGTCGACGACGGTCAGCTCGAGGAAGGCATCTCCGGTCGGCTTGTCGTCGGGGTCGGGCTTGTCCGGAGTATCGGGCTTGTCGGGGGGGTCGGTCTTGCCGTCGGTGGAACCTCCGCCGGAGACGATGCCGGTGCCCGCGCCGGGTGCCGTGCCGCCGCCGGGCAGGGTGCCGCCGCCGGGCAGGGGGCCGCCGGTGTCGGTTTTCCCCTCGGTCTTGCCGGCGTCGGTCTTGCCAGTGTCGGCCGTGTTGGTCTTGCCGGCGTCGGTCTTGCCAGTGTCGGTCGTGTTGGTCTTGCCGGCGTCGGCCTTGCCGTCGGTCTTGCCAGCGTCGGCCTTGCCAGCGTCGGCCTTGCCGTCGGTCTTGCCAGCGTCGGCCTTTCCGTCGGTCTTGCCAGCGTCGGCCTTTCCGTCGGTCTTGCCAGCGTCGGCCTTTCCGTCGGTCTTGCCAGCGTCGGCCGTGCCGGCGTCGGCCTTGCCGGCGTCGGCCTTCCCGTCAGTCTTCCCCGCGTCCGCCTTGCCGTCGACGCTACCGGCCGTCTTCCCCGGCTCCGCCGGCTTGTCGACGAGCTGCAGCTGCACCGGTCCGGGCACGATCGCGTCGACGTAGGCGCGGCCCTGCTCGTCGGTCGTGCCGGTGCGCTTGCTGCCGTCGGCCAGGGTCAGCTCCCAGGGCTGGTCGGGCATGCGCTTGCCGTCGAGATCGAACAGCTCGAACTCGAGGAAGTCGCGGTACTCGATGGTCGCCGAGTCGAGCTTCTCGGCGCCGTCGACCTCGACCTGGAAGAAGAACTTCAGGAGCTTGCGGTCGCTCTCCTCGTCCGCGAACTTGCCGTCTGCCGCGCCGACGCACTCCCACTCGGCGGAGGCCTTGCCGCCGCTGATCGGGGCCTCGAGCACCGCGACCTCGTCGTGCTTGCCGTCGTCGTCGTGCTCGTAGATCGTCAGCTTCGCGGTCTTGCCGTCGGCGTTCTCTACGGCCGCCTCGAGCTTCGCCTTGTCCTTGAACTTGATGGTCTCGCGGTCCCAGGTCGCGCTGGTGATCTTCGGGGCCTTCTCGGGGTCGGAGGTTCCTTCGGTCTTGGCGTCGGTGCTGCCGGCGTCGGTCTTGCCATCGGTCTTGCCCGCCGTCACCCCCGCGGTCGCTCCGCCCGCGCCGCTGGTGCCCCCGCCGTCGGTGTTGCCGCCTTCGGTCGCGCTGGTCGGATCTCCGAAGAGGAGCTTGAGGTCGACCTCGCCTTCGGGGATGCCGGTCTCGTGGACGTGGCCGTCCTCGCCGGTCTTGCCCTGGCGCTTGCTGCCGTCGGCGAATGTCAGCTCGTAGGCCTGGTTCGCGATCGGCTTGTCGTCCTCGTCGCGGATCAGCACGTCGAGGAAGGTGCCCTCCTTGGGCTCGTCCTTCTTCTCGTCGTCCTTGTTCGCGGCGTCGTCCGTCGCCGCATCGCCGCCCCGGGTGCCCGGCGTGTCTTCC
>JAUIEM010000570.1 GCA_030428695.1 bacterium | reverse complement strand
CGGGCGGAGGTGGCGGGGGCGGCGTCGGTGGGCCTCCGGGCGGGGGCGGCGGTGGCGGCTTCGGTGGGCCCCCGGGCGGCGGCGGTGGCGGCTTCGGCGGCCCTCCGGGCGGGGGCGGCGGAGGTGGCGGTGGCGGCTTCGGTGGCCCGCCCGGCGGGGGCGGCGGTGGCGGCTTCGGTGGCCCTGGCGGCGGCGGTTTCGGCGGCCCGTCCGGCGGAGGCGGGGGAGGTTTTGGCGGCCCGTCCGATGCGGGCGGCGGCGGTTTCGGCGGCGGCTTCGGCGAGGCTCCGGCGCGCAAGCCCGGCGAGCCCCCGGCGTCGTACTCCGGCGCCCCGAATATGAAGTTCACCGCGTACCGCCGGCAGGTCCCCGGGATGAGCGAGCTCGACACCGAGTGCCCACACTGCTCGAACATCGTCCGCAAGACCGCGCAGGTCTGCCGGCACTGCGGGCAGCGCCTGCGCTAGCGAGGGCGGTTCTCCGCTGCGGCCGACCTGTCAACCTGCCGTTGGCACCCGAAAAATAATCCGCCCGGACCCGCCCCGTCGTGGGCTCTCCGGGTGGGTGTCAACGGATGCTCCACACTTTCTTGCTTCCGGCAGAGCCTGTACACCGGGAATATGAACGAGTCCGCGAGAGCCGAAACGGCGCTCGGGAAGGGAGGCGAGGAGTTCCGATGCGTAGACTGAGTGGGCTGTTGGCTCTGATGCTGTGCTCCACCCTGTGGAGCGGGGGCTTCGAGACGGTCGAAGACCGCGAGTGGACGGAGGGCGCCGTCCGTCGCGTGCTCCACGCGATCGCGTTCGGGGGCCAGCTCGACGACGCCGAGATCGCGCGGCTCGCCGAGCTCGGACCCGAGCGCGCGATGGCGGAGATCCTGCCGGACGGGATCGGGAACGAGGTCTCGCTTTCCGACGTGATGACCGAGCTGCACGCGCTCGCATCGGAGCGCCAGAAGCCGATCTTCACCGCGGAGAAACAGATGCGCGGTCTGCCGATCGCCTGGGTGCGCGAGATCAGCCGGGACGGCTCGCCCCTCGCCGCGCACCGCGTCTGCATGTTCGAGACGATGTACCACCTCGCGACCACCCCGGACAAGGCGCGCGGTCCCCTGCAGCTCGCCTTCTACGACCAGGTGGCCGGAGACCTCGACCTGCCGTATCAGGAGCTGCTGGCCGCGGCCGCCGCCAGCGGGCCGATCGCGGTGCAGTACGGGCACATCAAGAACACCTACCGCAACGGCAAGTTCCGCGGCAACGACGACTTCGCCAGGGAGCTGCACCAGCTGTTCTTCGGCATCCTCGGGACGGAAGACCCGCACCACGAGGACGTGACGATCGAAGAGACCGCCCTGGCCCTGACCGGCATCCGGGTCAACCGCCGCCAGCAGACGATCCAGTACCTTCCGCGGCTGCACGCGAACATGCCGCTGACCATCCTCGGCGTCGAGATCCCCTACACCCGGGGCATGACGATGGACGTACGGGTCGACGAGATCTGCGAGGTCGCGATCGAGCACCCCGAGGCGCGCGTCGCCCTGCCGCGGATGTTCGTCACGCACTTCGGCGAGGACAGCCCTCCGGAGTGGGTGATCGACCAAGCGGTGGCGACCTGGAACGACGAGACCCCCCGCAAGCTCCTGCCGTTCCTGCGCGCCTACTTCGCGAGCTCGGCCTTTCACCGCCCCGACCGCGTGCGGCGCGCGCTGCCCGTCGACCTGGTCGGTCGGCTGGTCAACCGGCTCTACGTCCCGAGCGCCGAGCCGAGCCTCGCGGCGGCGACGCTGACGCGGCGCCTGCTCGACGACCTCGGCCAGGCGCCCTTTGCGCCGGCCCATGAGGTGTTCGGGGACATCACCGGCCCCGAGACCCACAGCTCGCCGGAGACCCTGCGCCAGTGGTGGGCGGGCCTGATGCAGCAGGCCAACGGCCGCGCGGCGCGCCGCACGCAGGTCGCGCTGCCCGCAGCCCTGAGCGCGGGCGAGGACATGACCGTCGCCGCGCTCGGCCGCTGGCTCTGGCAGCGCCTGATCGCCGACGACCTCGAGGGTTATCGGCCGGAGGTCGAGGCCCAGGTCGTCGCGCTGTTGTGCCTCGGCCGTGACTTCCAGAGCTACCTCGACGACTTCGGACTCGAGCGGACGACCGACGCGGAAGAGCTCGAAGAACACATCCAGGCCCTCGGCGAGGCGTTCGTCGAGGCGCGTAAAGCCCAGGAGAGGGTCCGCCTGGCGGGCCTGTTCATCCTCGGAACCCCCGACGCGTTCGTCGATCGGGGCGTGCAGGGAGGGAGCAAGTGATGAGGTTTTCCCGCAGAGATGCCCTCAAGGGCGCCGTCGGCCTCGGCCTGGCCAGCTTCTTCAGCCCGCTCCAGTGGGCGATGGCGGATGAGACCACGGCGGTCGAGCGCCGGCTGATGCAGGTGCTCCTGCGCGGCGGAGCCGACTTCCGCGCCCTGATCGTGCCCGAGCCGGACGGCCGCTCGTCGAGCTACGCGACCCGCTTCTGGAAGGCCCGCGCCAGTCTCGTGACCGGCGAGGGCGGAGGCGCCCGCGACGCCGAGGGCCAGGTGATCGAAAACTGGCTGCCGGCGGAGGACAGCGAAGGCCGTCCGATCCGCTTCCACCCCTCCGCGACCTGGCTGCATGAAGAGTACCTGGCCGGCCGCGTCGCGGTCGTCGCCAACGTCGCGCACAGCGTGACGCGCAACCACCGCCGCGCCCAGTCCGCGTTCGAGGCGGGCCTCGCCGACCTCGGCACCGCGGATCCCGTCCGCAGCGGCTGGGGCGGTCGCCTGCTCGACGCGATGCAGGAGCAGCGCCCGAACGCGAGCCTGGTCTGCCTGACCAACAACATGAGCCGCTTCACCGTCGCCGACCGCGCCGATCCGAACACCGTGCTGTGCATCCCGGACAGCCGCAACCCGGGCCTGTCGATGCCCGAGCGTGGCGGCGCGGAGATGCTCGGCCGGGCTCTGAGCGACCTGTACGGGGCCGGGGAGATGCCGGACGATCCGCGCCGCGTCACCCGTGAGCACTTCGCCCAGATCGACCGCCTGACCCGCGAGCTCGCGACGCGCCTCGAGGACGTCCCGATGCCGCCGGAGCTCGCCTACCAGACCGACGAGAACCAGCCGCGTCAGCGCCGCCGGGTCCGCAACCAGGCCCTGAGCGCCTACGACTGCCTCGCGGTCGGCGAGGTCCTCGACACGCGCATCCTGTTCTCCCAGGTCGGCGGCTTCGACACCCATCGCGAGCAGCGCGACAAGATCCAGGCCCACTGGACCGAGCTGTTCAGCCACGAGGGCTCGATCGCCTCGCTGTTCACCGTGCTCGCCCGCGAGCTGCCCGCGGTCCACGAGGGCATGGTGCTCGCGGTCGGCTCGGAGTTCGGCCGCCAGCTTCGCGCGAACGGCGACGCCGGCACCGACCACGGCCGCGGCACCTCGGTGATCCTGTGGTCGCCGAGCGGGCTGAACGGCGGGGTCTACGGCAACCTCTTCCCCGAAGGCGAGGACTTCGAGAAGAAGGGCGCCGACATCAAGGGCGAGACCGACTGGCTGCAGGTCTACGGTCGCCTCGGCGACTTCGTCGCGGGCCGGCCGGTAGCCGACCGTCTGTTCCCGCGGGGGACGGACAAGGTCGAGGCCGGGGTCGACCTCGATCGGCTGTTCGTCTAGGCCGTAAAGGTCGGACATGCGCGAGGGCCGTCCCGATGGGGGCGGCCCTTTCGCATCGGGTTGCCGGAAAGTTGCGTTGCTCACGGGGAAGAGGGGAATGTAACGCAGAGGCGCAGAGGCGCGGAGGCGCGGAGCGGGGCTGGCCCTTCGGAACGGCGCGTGGCAAGACCCGTCCTGGAGGCGAAGAGGGAAGAGAGGGGAAGGAAAGACGGGAGAGAGGAGAATCTTCCTCTTCGTTCTCGTCGCGTCCCCGCCCGCCGAGCTGCGCCAGAGGAGCGGGACTCTGCCGGCGGGCTACATCGGCCGGTCTTTGAACAGGTCGTGCAGCAGCACGTTGAGCGACTGGTAGAGCTCCTCGAGCTCGCGGGCGCGGTCGCGCTCGCCGGTGTTCTCCGCCGCCTCGATCTCGCGCTCCAGGGCGGGCACGGCCTGCTTCTTCCACACGTCGACAGCCTGCAGGAAGAGCTCCTCGGCGGCCTTCCCTTCGCTCGCGTGGCCGCGCTGCTTGAGCTCGTAGCCCTCGAGCCACAGGCGCTCGGCCTCGCTGAGCTCGGGCTCCGCGGGCTGCGCGGCCTCGACGGGGGGGGGCGCGGGGTCGGGCTTCGGGGTCCGCGGGACCGGCGCCGCGGTCGGCCCGGGCGGCGGCGGGGCGGGTTCCTCGGGGGGCGGATCGGTCGGAGCAGGCGCGGATGGCGGCTGCGAGGCTGGCGCGGGGGCGGGCTCCTCCGCCGGCCGCTCCGGCTGCTCGTCCGCGCGCGCCGCCTGGGGTTGGCGCTTGCGGC
>JAUIEM010000569.1 GCA_030428695.1 bacterium | reverse complement strand
GGCGGAGCTTGCCGGAGGGCGGCCGCGGCGGCGCCGGCGGGCGCGGTTTGCCGGGCGGCGGGCGGAGCTTGCCGGAGGGCGGGCGAGGCGCCTGCGGCGGCCGGGGTTGCCCCTGCGGCGGCCGGGGAGCCTGGGGCGGTCGTGGAGGAGCGGGCGGACGCTGCGCCTCCGGCATCGGCGGGGGAGCCGGCAGGGGCGGTCCGCCGAGGTCGATCTCGAAGCCCTCGTTGCCGGGCGGCGCCGGGGGCGCCGCAGGCGCCGCGGGGGGCGGCGTGGCGGGCGTCTTCGGCTTGCGCATGCTCGGCCCGTCGGTGCGGATGTAGTCCGCTTCGCTGACCTTCTTCGGTCCGATCTGCAGCTTGCGCACGCCGTACTGCCCGCGCAGAGGATGCGGCGCCGGCGCCTCATCGGGGTTCCCCTCGATCAGCACCGGCTTCTTGCGCATCTTGATCCGGCAGCTCTTCGGGTCGACCTCGTCGGACGCCTGGCAGGCCTGGTAGGCGGCGTTGCGGGCGTTGCGGGGGGTCGAGCCGCGGCCGGCGAACTCGATATAGGTCCCGTCGGGCTTCTTGCCCTCGGCGTAGGATTCGTAGACGGCCACTCGAACCTCCGGTGTTCAGCGCGTTCCCTTGCGGTCTACCAACGTATTCCATTGGTCCTGCAACGACAAGCCGACCCGTTCCCCGAGCGCCGTGAGGTCCGCCTCCCGGGCGGCATCGAGTCCGCGGGTCGAGAGCGGGGCCCCGAGCTGCATCGCCCAGCGCGAGGGCAGCGGCAAAAGGCCGATGGGGCCGAGCCAGGGCCAGGTCGGCGTGATCGCCAGTCCGGGCAGGCCGAGCATCCTACCGAGTGCTTCCGCCCGGAACAACTCGGGAAATGCCGCCCGCGCACCGAGGCAGGCGACCGGCACGATCGGGCTGCCGGTCGCGACCGCCAGCTCGAGCCAGGGGCGCGGGGCCTGGAGCGTGTCGCCGGCCGGCAGGAAGAAGGCGACGCGCTGGTCGGCCTCGAGCAGCTGCCGCGCGTTCGGCGGCAGGGCGGGCAGGCAGCCCAGGCGGGTCAGGAACGGCGCCGTGAAGGGCCAGCCGAACAGCGCGGGCGGCAGCAGCGGGCGGACGGTCGCCGACGAGGGCGCGCCGGCCTCGACCGTGTGGGCGAGGAGCAGGCCCTCGAGGGCCGGGCTGCGCGACGGGGTGAGCGCGAACAGCACCCGCCCCTCGTCCGGGATGTTCGAGAGGCCGAGGGTCTCTAGCCGGCACAGTCCGCGCGCGACGAGCTCGATCGCCGGCCGCAGCAGTTCGCGCAGCTCGACGTCCAGGCCCCAGCGGTCGGTCTCGTTGGCGCCGCGCCAGCGCCGGCCGAGCGTGGCGCGCAGGTCGCGCAGGGCCTGCCGGGCGAGCCGCCACAGGCCGCGGTCGCCGCGGACCGGCAGGGTCTGCGCGCGGTAGGCGGCGGCGAGCAGCGCTTCGCGCAGCCACGGCTGCGGGTTCAAGACGGGGCCTGGCACGGCTTCCTCCGGGTCACAGGGTCTTGCGCCGCACCGCGACCTTGAGGCGCTCGCGGTGGTTGCCGGCGTGCGCGTAGCGGCGCAGGCTGACGTCGCTGTCGTCGGCCGCGCGGAAGGCGTCGACCACGCCGGGCAGGTCGCGCTCCGGGTGGAAGCCGAGGCGCGCGTGCATCGCGCCGGTGTCGGCGGTGCAGGGGAACTGCAGGTAGGGCGTGTCGAGCCGGTCGGGGAAGTCGACCCCGACCCAGCCGAGCAGCCGCTCGCTGGCGGCGAGGGCGGGGGACGGCAGCGGCAGGGGCAGGGAGCCGAGCAGCCGCACGATGCGCCGCAGGGGCAGGGTGCCGTCGGCCGCGACGTTGTAGGCCCCGCGCAGGCCCGGGGTGTTGAGAGCGTGGCCGAT
The DNA here is from genome assembly GCA_030428695.1 of bacterium. The sequence continues at coordinate 2,568 of JAUIEM010000569.1, read as the reverse complement.
GGCCGCGACGACGTCGTCCTCGTGGATCAGCTGCAGGAGCGGATCGAAGCCCATCGCCACCGGCACCAGGCGGCGGCTGAGGTAGTGGGTCAGGCTGGTCTCGACCGAGGGACCGAGCACTCCCGCGAAGCGCAGGATCACCGCGGAGATCTCGGGGTGGCTCTTCGCGAACACGGCGCAGAAGTTCTCGATGTCGACGAGGTCCTTGACGTACTGGTGGCTCGCATCCTCTGTCAGCGCATGATCTTCGGGCATGTACATCGGGCGCTCGGGGGCCGCCCCGTAGACCAGGGTCGAGCTCTTCAGCACGACCTTGGACACGCCGGCCTTCACGCACGCCGACAACAGGCGCATCGTGCCGAGCACGTTGAGCTTGAAGAGCTCCTCCCGGTAGATGCGGGAGGGCACGAACAGGAGGTGGCAGACCGCGTCGACCTTCTCGGTCAGGAGCAGGTTGGCGAGCAGCGGATTGAGCAGGTCGATCGGGATGAACTCGCAGCGCTCGAAGGGATGCAGCGGGTCGACGTAGTCGATGCCGAGGATCCGGTCGTAGCGCGGGTTCTGCTCGACCTGCCGCACCAGCCGCTGGCCCCAGTAGCCGCTGACGCCGGTCACGAGCAGGGTGCGCTTGCGCTCGAAGTCGGCCGGCGCCTCGGGCGTGTGGTCGGCGGGCAGGACACCACCGGAGCCACCGCCGTCCGCGAGGTCGCGGGGCGTCACCCGCGGGGCTTCCAGGAATGCCGTGCTGTCGGCTGTGGCCAACGCTCTGCTCCCCTGCGGCGTTCTGCCCCGCGTGGAGGCCGGCTACGGCCCGTGGAGGGCGCAGGGGGCGGGGTCGTCGCCCGGTCAAGGTAGACGACCGCGACGCACGGCGTCAAGTGGGCGCGCTGAGGCGGGCGTCTCTGGACGTGGGTCGGCCGGCTTCGGATGCCAGACGGCGGGCATCGATCGACAGCCGCGCGCCTTTGGGGTATGTTCGTGACTCCCGGTCCCCAGCGGGCCGGCCCGCCCCCGGCGAGGTCGGCGCGCTCCAACAGACACAAGGAGCCGAGTCGATGCGCACTCTGCTGTTCATTCTCCTGGCCGCGGGCAGCCTGACGGCCCAGGTCGATGTCGATCAGATCTATCTGGATCTCGGGATCCGTGAAGGCGAGGCCTTCTACGATATCGAGACCTACAGCCACGTCCCCGGACAGGAGCCGACGCTCCAGACCGGCGTGATGGTGATGTCCTTTTCCGACCTCCAGCCGGACGGCAGCGCCTGGCTCTCGGTCAGCTACGCCAGCCTCAGCCGCGACGGCGTCGAGGCCGAGGCGGCCGAGCTCGAGACGATGAACGCGGCGCTGGCCGCGATGCGGATGCACATCTCGAAGCGCTGGGAGGTGCTCGCCGTCGAGGGGGAGATGCTCGAAGGCGTCGCGGATGCCCGCGCGCGCTATCACGAGGCCCTCGACCGGCTGATGGCCGGTGAGGCCGAGGCCCTCCCCCAGGTCGCGGTGCGCGGTCTGCACCTCAGCGCCCTGCTCGCCGCCGAGCGGGCCGGCCAGTTCAGCGCGGGCCTGTCGCTCGGCGGCTCCGGGCTGCAGATGGTCATCGACGCCCTCGAGAAGGACCCCGCGGCCGCGGTCGCCTTCGAGGACTTCCGCACCGTCGGTCCGCTCGAGGTCGCGTCCCACGCTCACCTGAGCGGCAAGCAGCTGGTCGGCGTGCGCAGCTTCTTCTCTGTCGACAGCGGCTTCTCCGCCGCGCTCTCGGGCGTCGGCGTCGAGGCGTCGCGGGTCGGGACCTACAACCGCTGGGGGCTGGTCAAGGAAGAGGTGTCGCGCTTCGAGTACTTCGCCGGTCCCTTCGGTGGGTCTTCCCGCGTCACTCTCTCGCTGGCGGGCTTCGCCCAGCCGGCGGAAGACGTCGAGCCCCTCGCCTGCGCGGCCTGCGGCCAGGCCGTCTCCGGCAGCAGCCGGGTGCTCTACGATGCGGCTGGTCAGCCCCAGAGCTTCTGCTCCGCCGACTGCGAGATGGACTACATCCTGCTCGGGCTCAACGAGGCGAAGCACGCCTGCGCCGGCTGCGGCGTGATCGGCACCCACGAGCGCATCCTGACCGACGCCGACGGCAACGAGCACGCCTTCTGCGGCGCTGGCTGCGAGCGCCGCTTCCTGTTTTCCCGCGAATAATCCTCGCGCCGCCGCCGTCAGGCCGGTGGAGAGGAGAACGTCCCGTGCGACCCGAGTGTACGACCTTCGAGAGCGAGATCGCCGCGTACTTGGCGCGGGATCTCCCGGCGTCGCGGCGCGCCGCCTTCGAGGCGCACTGGCTGGGCTGCCCCCACTGCGAGGCCCTGCTCTGCGGTCGTTTCGTCGCCGCCGCGCCCGGCGCCTCCCCGGCCCCCGAGCCGCTCGACGTGGCGCGCTCGGAGACGCTGTGGAGCGGCGTGGCGGCCGGCATCGCCAGGGGCGCGGGTGCGAAGGAAGCGCGACGGCGGAGACCCGGGCGGCTGTTCGCCTTCGCGACGGCGGCCCTGCTGCTGCTCGCCGTGCTGTTCGCCTCGCGGCCCGCGGCGGAGCCGCC
>JAUIEM010000073.1 GCA_030428695.1 bacterium | reverse complement strand
CCAGGTCCGCAAGGCTCGCGGGGGAGCCGAGGCAGACGGCGAGGTAGACGATCAGCCCCATGAACATGCCGATGTTCGCGAAGGTGACGAAGAAGGTCCCGCACACCCCGACCAGGCGCCCGCGCAGGAAGGCCCCGAAGTCGCCGGCCGTCTCCTGCAGCAGCCCGTCGAGCCACTGCACCAGGCCCCGCCAGCCGCGCCGCTTCTCGCCCTCCCCGGCGCCGTGCACCCGGCCGAGCAGGGCCCGCACCACCCGGGCCGCGGCACGGGGAAAGAGCGCGACCAGGAACACCGCGACCAGCATCAACCCGAGCACGACGCCGCTGCCGGTCAGCACCGTGTGGACGACGCCGGCGACGGCGTCCGAGGGCGCGAACAGCAGCATGCCGAGGGCGAGGGGCACCAGGGCGTAGAAGCCGACCAGCCCCTTGATCAGCGCGATCGCCAGGCCCCGCCCGGCCTCGAAGCCGCGCCGCTCGAGCAGCCAGGCGACCGCCGGCGGCGCGCCCCCCGCCCCCGGGGTGACGAAGGCGACGTACAGGTTGATCAGCGACACCCGCAGGCCGAGGCCGAAGCCGAAGGGCGGCGCCGAGCCCTGGCGCGCTTCGCGGAGGGTCCAGGCGGTCAGGGCGTAGCGCAGCGAGTCGAAGAACAGGTCGCCGAACAGGAACAGCGTGCAGCCGGCGAGCTGCCAGAAGCCGAGCTGGCCGAGGGAGTCGCGCACCGCCCCGAGGCCCCCGGCCGCGTAGAACAGGTAGCCGAGCGAGGCGCCGATCAGCGCCAGGGGCAACAGCCGCAGCCAGCCCGCACGCGGCGGGCGCGGGGCGAGGCGGCGGGAGCTGGTGGCGGCTTCGCGGCTCAACGGCTTCCTCCCCACCCCAGCGCCGGATCGCCGGCCGCGGCTGCGCCTCGCTGCGCTCGTCGGGCACGGCTCATCGGCACCTCACAGCAGCGGGGAGAACAGGGCGTAGAAGTTCTGCAGCACCCGCGTCAACAGCGGCCACTGCGCGACGTCGTCGAGCCGCACCCGGCTCGCGACCCGCAGGTCGTCCTCGAAGGCCGCCTCGAGCGCACGGGCGAGGTCCCTGTCGAGCACGCACAGGTTGGTCTCGAAGTTCGCGACCAGGCTGCGCGGATCGAGGTTGCACGAGCCGACCGTCGACCAGATGCCGTCGGCGATGACGACCTTGGCGTGCAGGATGCCCGCCTCGTATTCGTACAGCTCGACCCCCGCCCGCAGGAGCTCGGCGTAGTAGGTCAGCGAGGCCCCCCGCACGACCGGCTGGTCGGTCCAGAAGGGCAGCAGGATGCGCACCCGCACCCCCCGCCGGGCTGCGAGCAGCAAGGCGTGCAGCAGGGCGTCGTCGGGCAGGAAGTAGGGCACGCAGATGTCCAGGCGCTCGCGGACCGCGGTGAAGACCGCGAAGAACACGCGCTGCAGGCGGCCGAGGCTGTTGTCCGGCCCGCTCGAAACGACCTGGCACAGGGTCTCGCCAGGGGTCACGGCCGGGGGCAGGTACTTCTCGGCGACCAGCGAGGTCGCGGTCGCGAAGTACCAGTCCTCGAGGAAGACCTCCTGCACCTGGCGGGCGGCCGGTCCGCCGACGTACACGTGGGTGTCCCGCCAGCGCGGCGGCTTGACACCGATGCCCAGGTACTCGTCGCCGATGTTGTGGCCGCCGACGAAGGCGCCCCGGCCGTCGATGATCAGGTTCTTGCGGTGGTTGCGGAAGTTGATCTCGAAGCGCCGCTTGAGGGGGTGGGTCGGGTGGAACCAGGCGAGCGCGATCCCGCGCTCCTCGAGCGTCGCCAGCTGCTTGCGGCCGAGGTGGTAGCTGCCGATCGCGTCGAGCAGCAGGCGCACCTCGACGCCGCGCCCCGCGGCCGCCGCCAGGGCCTCGACGAAGCGCGTGCCGGTCGCGTCGAGACGGAAGATGTAGGTCTGCAGGTGGACGCTGCTCTCGGCCTTCCCGATCTCCTCGAGCATGCGGTCGAAGGTCGCCGCGCCGTCGAGCAGCAGCTCGACCCGGTTGCCGATCAGCCAGGGGTTCTCGGCGAGGCTCTCGCTCAACGGCACGAAGTCCCGCCCGAAGGGCACCAGGTCGCTGCCGGCAGCCGGCGCCCGCTCGCCGCTTCCGTAGTGGTCGGAGAGCAGCTCGTCGAAGCGGCGGCGGGCGGCGCTGCGGCGCAGGAGGCGCTTCCGGTGCAGGCGCCCGCGGCCGAACACGAAGTAGAGCAGCACTCCGAGCAGCGGCAACACCAGCACGAGCACCATCCACAGCACCGCCGCCGCGGGCTGCCGCCGCCGGCTGAGGATGCCGACCAGCGCGATCCCGGCGAGGGTGTAGCTGACGGCGCCGATCCACACGTAGACTTCGCTCATGGGGCGACTGTACGGCCCGGACCCGGGCGGCGCAATCGGCTGCTTGTCCGGCCGGTCTGTGGTAGACTCCACGCGGAGAGGGAGGAGGAACGCGCGGAGAACAACGATGGGCTTCGAAGGGGACCTCCAGAACCTCAGCCTGGGGGATGTGTTCCAGAACATCCAGACCAACGGGCTGTCCGGCACCCTGTGCCTCGAATCACCCGATGAAAACGCCTACCTCTACTTCTCGTCCGGGGGCCTCGCGGCGGTCTCGTCGGGTCCGGCGGAGGGACGCGTCACGCTCGAGGACATCCTCCGCACCCAGCGGGTCGTCGACGGCGCGATCCTGACCTACGAGCTGAAGATCAAGGGCCGCCGGGCGCTGCACAACCACCTCGCCCACCGCCACATCGCGACCCTGGACGAGCAGCGGGAGGCGGCGGCCTTCGCCGTCCGCGAGCGGGTGTACGAGGTCTTCGCCTGGCCCGACACCCGCTTCCGCTTCACCGACGGCAAGCCCGACAGCGCCCTGTTCGACCGCGCCCTGATCCAGATCGGCGTCGACATCCCGCTGACCGGCCTGTTGATGGAAGCCGCCCGCCGCCAGGACGACTGGGCGCGCCTGCAGCGGGTGATCCCGAGCTTCAAGGAGCACTACCTCGCGCTCGGCGCCGGCGACGACGAGCTCGGCGAGGTCGAGCGCGAGGTGCTCGCGCGCCTCGACGGGGCGACCAGCCTCGAGGCGGTGACGGCCGCGCTGCCCCATGGCCGCTTCACCGTCGCCGAGGCGGTCGCCGCGCTGCTCAGCAAGCGGCTGATCCGGCCGGTGGACGCCGAGGATCTGCGGCGCCAGGCCGAGACCCTCGAGGCCGAGGGGGAACCCGAACGCGCGGTCGCCCTCCTGCTGCGCTCCCTCGAGATCGAGCGCGGCTCCCTGGCCGGGCGCGAGCGGCTGGCCGGCCTGCTCGAGCAGCTCGAGCGCTGGGAAGAGGCCGCCGACCACTGGAAGATGCGCGCCTTCGTGCAGCTCGAGCGCGCCGACTCCGCCGGCGCCCTGGAGAGCTACGCGCGGGCGATCGCCGCCGCCCCGGACGACCTCCCCCTGCGCCGCAAGCAGCTCGACCTGATGCTCGCCGAGGGCCATCACGGCTCGGCCCTGGCCGCGGGCAAAGAGCTCGCCGCCGCCGCCCTGCGCCAGGACCTGTCCAGCCAGGCCATCGCGGTCTACGAGGAGCTGCTCAAGCTCGGGCAGGAGCGGGCGGAGCTGCGGATGCGCATCGCCGAGGTGCACATCGGCCGCGACGACCTCGCCGCCGCCATCGCCGTCTACCGCGAGGAGGCGCGGGCCGGCATGAAGAGCGGCGACCTCGGCAGCGCGCTGCTGTTCTACAAGAAGATCCTGCAGTGCCGGGATGACGACGTCGAGGCCGCCAAGCAGGTCTACGAGATCGAGTCCGGTATCGTCGAGCGGCGCCGCCAGCGCCGCCAGCGCATCCTGCGCCGGGTGCTGCTCGTCCTGTTCCTCACCCCCCTGCTCGTCCAGACCAGCCGCGAGCTGCTCGCCGCCCGCGCCCTGCGCGCGACCTGGCCGGGGGTCGTCGAGGCCCTGTCCGGCGTGCGCGGCGCCGCCCTGGACGAGGCCGCGCAGGCCCTGGCGGAGGTGCGCGCGGACTGGCCCTGGACCTCGAGCCAGCTGCAGCTCAGCGCCCTGACCGCGGCCTGGGTCGAGGAGGAAGCCCGCCGCGCGGAGAGCCTGGACGCGGCCGCCGGTCACGACCTGCACGAAGCCCGCCTGCGGCTCGAGGCCCTGCGCCCCCTGACCGCGGAGGACGCGGCCCTCGAGACCCGCCGGAGCGGCGCCCTCGCCCTGCTCGCGGACGCCGCGCCGGCCCCGGAGGCGGCTCCCGCCCGGCCCCCGGCAGGGGATGAGCCGCCGGTCATCAGCGCGCTGCGCGCGACGGCGACGACGGTCGCCTGGCCCGGCAGCGTCGCGCTGCGCGCCGAGGCCTTCGACCCCAACGGCGGGCCCCTGGTGTTCCGCTGGACCGCCTCGAGCGGCCGCCTCGCACAGGCGCTGAGCAGCTCCCCCACCAACACCTGGCAGGCACCGCACGGCGGGGAGGCGGTCGAGGTCACGGTCGTCGCGCGCGACGCCTCCGGCCTCGAGTCGGAGCCGCGCGTCCTGACCCTGCAGCCGACCGGGGCGCCGGAGGACTTCGCGCCCCGCTTCTTCCCCTACGCCCGCTATCTCGGGGACCACGGGGCGGTGTTCGACGAGCTCGCCGACCTCAGCTTCGACGCCGAGGGCCGGGCCTGGGTGCTCGACGATGAGGCCCGCACGCTGACGCAGGTCGACGCCGCCTGGCGGGTGCTCGCCCGCCACGGCTACGACAGCGACCACGACTTCGTGCGGCTGCGGGTGCGGACGGTCGACGGGAAGCCCTACGCCTGGCTGCTCGACCGCACCTCGAGCTGCGTGCTGCGCTTCCCCCTCGAGGCCGCCGATCCCTTCGCCGTGACCCCCCGCCGCTACGGCCGCGCGGGGGACGGGACCAACGGCGCCCTGCGCGCCCCCGCCGACCTCGCCGTCGGCCCGGCCGGCGAGGTCTACGTCCTCGACAGGGCGACCGGCGCCGTCCACCTGTTCGGCGCCGACGGCAAGTTCCAGCTCAGCGTCGGGGCGCGCTCGTCGGACGCCGGGGTGCTGCAGCTCGCCGCGCCGGTCGCGCTCGCCCTCGACCCCCACGGGCGGCTCGCCCTGCTCGACGACGGGCCGCGCCGCAAGGTGGTCTTCTACGAGGGGCACCGCCCGAGCTTCGAGGTCGCGGTCGCGGGTTCCGCGGAGACACCCGTCGACCTCGACTTCGACCCGCACACCGGGCGCATGTTCGTCCTGACCCGCGGCAGCGGGACGCCGCTGAAGGGCCTGCGCCCCGAGCCCGGCGCGGAGGTCGAGGGCTTCGGCCCCAGCGACGGCTTCGGCGCCCTGCGCGAGGTGACGGCCCTCGCGGTCGCCCCGCACGGGGAGCTGTTCGTCGTCGGCCGCTCGGCGGGGGATGCCGCGCAGCTGGTGCGCTTCGCGCCCGGGGCTTCGGGCTGGCGGGTGTACGGCACCTGGGGCGGCGTCGCGGACGAGCTCTCCTACGCGACGAAGCTCGCCGCCGACCGCGCGGGCAACGTCGCGGTGCTCGCCCCGGGCTACCGGGAGGTGCTGGTGTTCGCCCCCGACGGCTGGCTGACCGCGCGCTTCGGCGCGAAGGGCCGTCCCGAAGAGCAGCTCGACAGCCCGGTCGCGATCGCCGCGGACGGGGCGGGCCAGCTGTACGTGCTCGACAGCGGCCACGGCGACGTGCGCCGCTACCGCCGCGACGGGAAGTTCCTCGGCGCGACCGGCGTCGCCGGAGACGGCGCGCGGGAGATCTCCGACCCGATCGACCTCTACGCCGCGCCCGACGGCGCGCTCGCGGTGCTGATGTACCGGAACGAGGCGCCGGTGCAGGTCTTCGATGCCGAGGGCACGCTGCGCGAGGCGTTTCCCCTCGCGCCCGACGAGGACATCAACTACCCGGTCTCGATCGCCCTGGCCGACGGCGGCGACGCCCTGGTCGGCTGCAACGGCCCGGTCCACATCAAGCGCTTCACGCACCGCGCCGGCAGCTTCGTCGGGGACGGCCTCTTCACCCCGGTCGGCTCCCTCGGGACCTACGGCGACCTCGCCCTGTTCCCGAACGGCTTCGCGGTCTACTGCGACCCCGGCGAGGCCCGGGTCGGCGTGCTCGACCGGCGCCTCGCGAGCCTCGCGCCGCTCTCGGACGATGTCGCCACCCGCTGTCCCTCGCCGCTCGCGGTCGCGGCGGACGGGCTCGGGGGCATCTTCGTGCTCGACGGCGAGCACGACCGCGTGGCGGTGTTCTCGCTGGGGCCGTGAGGGCACCCAGTCAACGGCGTCATTGATTTCTGGTGAATTCGACACCTGCTACAGACTGCCTGGGACCCGTTGACGCACGTCCCCACACGTGGGGCGGGCGGGGGTAAACCCCGCCCCTACCAGAAGAAGCGACACCACAAACTTCGGACACAGAGGCGCTACGCGACCACCGACAGGAGCACCGCGCCCGCGGTCAGCGCGCTGAAGCACACCCGGTAGAAGCGCCGGAACGCGGCCAGCCGCGCCAGGTCCCAGGTCGCGGGCCAGAGCCGGACCAGCGCGACGGCGTAGACGCACGCCCCGGCCGCTCCGAGCCAGACCGCCCCGGGCACCCCCGAAAAGGCCAGGCAGCCGAGGGCGAGCACCTGGAGCGAGACGAGCCCGAAGACCCCCGCCCGCAGGCCGAGCACGCCCCCCAGGGTGCGCAGGCCCGAGCGCCGGTCGGGGGCGGCGTCGGTCAGCTCTCCGGCCAGCGCCCCGACCCAGTACAGGCAGCCGAACCAGGCCGCGTAGATCCAGGCCTGCGGGGGGAGCGCGTCGCCGTGGCTCAGCACCCCGAGCGCGCAGTAGCTCGTGCCCGCCGCGACGTGGAGCAGGTGGGCGAACGGGATGCGCGCCTTCAGCCGGACCACCGGGGCGGAGTAGCACACCCACAGCGCCTGCAGGCCGAGCAGCCCGACGAGGACCGGCAGGGGAAGCGCCGCCGCGGCGCCGACGGCCGCGATGCCGAGCAGCGCCGCAAAGGTCCGGAGCGCGCGCTCGGACGGTCTGTCCGAGCGCTTGCCGGGATGGGCGCGATCGAGGGCGTAGTCGCACAGGTCGTTGAAGGTGTAGGCGAACAGGATGTGCAGGAAGAGCGCGAGCAGGAACAGCCCCTGCGCCGGGCCCGGCGCGCCGGAGCGCAGGTACACGACCCCGGCCACGCCGGGAGCGAGCATCTGCAGGCTCTCGACCCAGCGCAGGGAGGGCACGGGACTCCGCCTTGTTCTCGACGCCGCGCGCCCACGGAGCGCGTCACGGTCGGGGGCGGTGATCATACGGGGACGGGAACCGCGCGCACAAGGCCGAGGCCGCGTCGGGGACCCGCGCCCCGGCGGCGACCGGCCCGGCGAAAAAAGGCATGGATCGACGCACCGGTCTCCCGAATAATGCTCGCGTACCGCACTCCGAGACCGACGATGTCCCGCCTCCACGTGTTGATCAGCGAGCCGAACGCCGGGACGACGATCTACGTCCCCTACATGTGGGCGGTGCTCAAGTCCTGGTTCGAACGTCACAGCGCGCTGCGCGACCGGGTGACCTGGCTCGATCCGTTGTTCGTCACGCCGCGCCTCGACGCTTCCCTCGAGGAGGCCCTCCAGCAGCGCATCGACGTGCTCGGCTTGAGCTGCTACGTCTGGAATCTCGCGGTGCAGCTCCGCATCGCCCGACGGGTCAAGGAGCGCAACCCGGACTGCCTGGTCGTGATGGGAGGACCGGAGCCGGACCTCAAGGATCCGATGTTCCTCGCGAAGCACCCGGCCGTCGACGTGATCGTCGCGCAGGACGGCGAGGTTCCCTTCCAGGCCATCCTCGAGGCTCGCGCGCGCGGCGACGCGGCCGCGCTGCGCTCCATCCCGGGGCTGTACCTGCGCGGCGACGGCGACGCGATGGCGCCGACGCTGCCCGCCGAGAGGCTGACCGCCTTCGACCACAGCCCCTACCGCGACCAGCTCACGCGCCTGCGCCGCCTGCTCGAGGGCCTCGACCGCAGCGACCTCGGGGCGGTGCTCGAGACCAACCGCGGCTGCCCGTACCGCTGCAGCTTCTGCGACTGGGGCTCGGCGACCAACTCGAAGGTCCGCCGCTTCGAGCTCGACCGGGTCTACGACGACCTCGACGTGATCGGGCAGCTCGACGCGGCCTTCGTGGTGGTCGCGGACGCCAACTTCGGGATGTACCGTCGCGATGTCGACGTCGCCGAACGGATCTGCGCGACCCACAAGGCTCACGGAGCCCCGCGCTCCGTGTACTTCAGCGCGTCGAAGAACCGCGCCGACCGCAACGTCGAGATCGCGCGCACCCTGCATCAGGGGAACGTCCTGCCCCTGCACTACCTCGCGATCCAGCACACCGAGGAAGAGGTGCTCGCCGCCGGGGAGCGCGCGAACATCTCGCCGACCGACCAGATGCTCGCCGCCAAGGAGCTGGCGCGGAGCGGTGTCCCGCTGACGGTGCAGCTGATCCAGGGGCAGCCGGGAGATACGCCGGAGCTCTGGCTGACCTGCCTGACCAGGCTGATGGAGTGGGGCATCCATGCGGAGCTGCAGATCTACCCGTACGTGCTGCTCCCCAACGCGCCGGCCGCGCAGCCGGAGTACGCGCGGAAGTGGGCGCTCGAGACCCGGGCCGGCCTGTTCCAGACCACGGTCGACCGCTGTCCGCTGGGGGCGAACGACGGCCTCCTGCGTTTCCACACGCTGATCGGCACACGGAGCTACTCGCGGGAGGACTGGATCGAGCTCAATGTCCTCAGCGTGGTCTGCGAGGCGCTGCACTACTGCGGCCCGACCCAGCTCATCGCGCGCTACCTGCGCCACAGCCACGGCATCGCCTACCGGGACTTCTACCGGCTGCTGCTCGAGGACTTCCTGCCCGGGAGCCCGTGGCTGCGGGCGCTCGTCGGCCAGGTCCGGGCGCGGGCGCGGAGCTTCCTGGACGAGGACGCGGTGTACGGCCTGACCAGTCTGGAGGATGTGCCGGACTTCCGCTTCCACGTCACCCTGACCCAGTGGTTTTTCATCCAGCTCGTGGTGCACCGCGAGGCCTTCTACGATGCGCTGGACACCTTCCTGCGCGCGCGCTTCCCCGCGATCGTGCGGCTGCCCCGGCTCGTCGCCTACCAGCGGCGGATGTTGATCGCGCCGGACTACGACGCCACGCGGGGCAGGAGCTTCCCCGTCGCGGACGACTGGCCCGCCTACTTCGCCGCCACCTGGGGAGCGTTCGGCCATGAGCGCTTCGCCGAGCCCGCGGAGGTGCGCGCGCGGGTCGCGATCTCCGACACGCGCTTCGGGGCCTGCGGCCGGAGCTCGCTCGCCTGGGGAGGAAGCTCCGCGGAGCGCCTGCTCGCCTGGCTCGAGAGCGTCGCGGTGATCACCAACTTCTGCAGCTGCGCCCTGTTCAGCGCGCTGGAGCTGCAGCCCGCGCCCCCTCCGGCGCCCCCGCGTCCACGAAGGCCGGAGCCGGGCGACCGCCGGGCGCGCGCGGCCTGGCCCTGGGAGGGGCTGCCCTCCCTCGGCCTGCGCCGCCGGGTGCGGCGCCTGCTCGGGCTGCCTCCGGGGAGCGTCCGCGGGCTGCTGCGCTCGTCGCTGCACCGGCTCTCCCGCCTCCGACGGCAGCTGCAGGGGACCCCCCTGCGCGGTCCGTGCATCTTCTGCGGCGTCGAGCGCCGCTTCTCGCCGCCGGGCGCGGCCTACCGCGAGGGCTATCGCTGCCGCGGCTGCCGGTCCTCGCTGCGCGAGCGCCACGTCGCGACGGCACTCGGCGAACATCTCGCGGGCGGCCGGCTCTCCCGCATCGCCGACCTCCTGCCGCTGCTGCGCGGCAAGTCGGTGTTCCTCGCGCAGACGAGCGGACCCCTGCAGGAAGCGCTCGCCGGGCTCCCGGGCGCGGTGTTCTCCGAGCTGCTCCCGGGCGTGGCTCCGGGCGCGAGCCGCGCGGGCGTGCGCTGTGAGGACCTGCAGGCGCTCAGCTTCCCGGACGACTCCCTCGACCTGGTGATCACCCAGGACGTACGTCCTCGAGCACGTGCGGGATCCGGACCGTGTCTGGAGCGAGCTGCGGCGCACGCTCAAGCCCGGCGGCCTCCACGTGTTCTCGGTCCCCTGCGATCTCGACCGCGCGACGGTGACCCGCGTCGAGTTGGTCGCGGGCCGCGAGGTGTTCCGTCACCCGCCCGTGTACCACGGCGACCCGATCGGCGACGGGCTGGTCTACACCGACTTCGGCGGCGACCTCATCGACCGCCTCGAGGGCTTCGGCCTGCCGACGGAGGTCCACTGGCTCCGCGAGCTTCCGGAGCAGCTCCCCAGCTACGTCTTCGTCTCGACCAGAGGATGATCGCCGATGTGCTCCCGCGCCCGTCTCCTGCTGCTCGCTCTGGCCCTGTTCGTGTGCGGCTGCGGGGACGCGGCACAGCCTCCTCCCCCGCCGCCTCCTCCGCCTCCTCCCCCGCCGCCCGTGTCGCTGCCCGCCGACGACGCGATGCACCCCGAGAGCCCCGTCGAGTGGTGGCACTGGGTCGGCCACGTCCAGGACCAGGAGCTGCGCTGGTACGGCTTCCAGCTCACGGTCTTTCTCTGGCAGCAGGACACCGAGACGCGGGTGACCCTGGTCAACGTCGCCTGGACCGACGCCGCGGGCCAGCGGTTCGAGAGCGCCGTCGAGGTCTCCGCCGAGGAGCCCGAGCCCCGCGAGGGAGGCGTCGCGTTCACGCTCGGGCCCCACAGCGTTCGCAGCGAGGACGGCGTCGACCAGCTGCGGGCCACCCTGCCGGGGGCCCGCTTCGCGCTGTCCCTCGAGCCCGTCAAGCCCGCCGTGCTCCACCACGGCGACGGCTTCCAGCGCTACGACTTCGGCGGACACACCTACTACTACTCGCGGACCCGGTTGCTGGCCCAGGGGACGGTGGAGATCGGCGGCGAGACGCGCACCCTGGCTGGCCGGGCCTGGCTCGACCACCAGTGGGGCGAGCTGCAGGCCGCCGCCGCGCGCGGCTGGGACTGGCTGGCGATCCAGCTCGACGACGGGCGCGAGCTGATGCTGTTCTTCAGCGGCGCCGCGCGGGAGCTGCTGGTCGGCACAGCGATCGACGCCCAGGGGAACGCCGAGCCGATCGAAGCGGATGAGGTCGCCGTCGAGGCGCTCGGAGAGTGGACCAGCGAGCGCACCGGCTTCACCTACCCGAGCGGCTGGACGATCCGCTACCGGGCCGAGGAGCTGGTCGTCACGCCGGTCCTCGCCGACCAGGAGATCGACACCCGCGGCACCCCCGGGCGCCCCTACTGGGAAGGGGCCGCGACGGTGTCGGGAGACGCGGTGGGACGCGCCTACGTCGAGCTGACCGAGTACGGCCCGAAGGAGGATTGACCCGCCGCTCGAACACTTTGTAGGAGCGGGGTTTGCGTCCGCCCGCGGGCGCGGACAGCGCGCACGCGGAGGCAGGCTCGCTGCATCCCGCGCAAGGATCCTGTACAGTGTCCGGCAGCTTCCCACACCGGGGGCGTCGACCCTTCCCAAGAGACAGCCATGGTCAGTCCCCGCGTCAGCGTCGTCCTGGCGGCCCACAACGGGGCCCGCACCCTCGACACGACGCTGGCGAGCGTGCTCGCCCAGAGCTTCGCGGACTTCGAGGTCATCGTCGTCGACGACGGCTCCTCCGACGCCACCCTCGAGGTCCTCGGGCGCATCGACGACCCCCGGGTCGAGGTCCACGCCCTGCCCCACGCGGGCATCGCCGCGAACCGCAACCGGGGCATGGCGCGGGCGCGCGGAGAGCTGATCGCGCTGCTGGACCAGGACGACGTGTGGGCCCACGACAAGCTCGCGCGCCAGGTCGCCGCCCTGGAGAGCCGCCCTGCGTGCGCGCTCGTCTACAGCTGGGTCGATCGCATCGACGCGGCGGGGCGCTTCATGCACGAGGGCCCGCGGCCGCTCGCGCAGGGCGACGTGCGCGCCGCGCTCTTGTGCGACAACATCCTCGTCACGGCCTCCAATCCCCTGCTGCGCCGGCGCTGCCTGCCCGACCCCCGCGCCCCGCTCGACCCGTCGGTGTGCCCCGCCGAGGACTGGGACCTGTGGCTGCGCCTCGCCGCGCACCACCCCTTCGCCTGCCTGCCGGAGGTGCACGTCCTGTACCGGGACTCTCCGACCTCGGCGTCGAGCGACTTCGTCGCGATGGAGCGCGCGGTCATCGAGGTCCACGCGCGCGCGTTCGCCTCGGCTCCTCCCCACCTGCAGCCCCTGCGCGGGCGGAGCCTGGCGAACCTCTACAGCTACCTGTGCGTCCAGGCGCTCAAGGACGGCCCCTCGCGGGCCCGGGGACGCAGCGCCCTGCGCTACCTGCGCGGCGTCCTGGCCCACGCCCCCGCCTCGCGGCGGACCCACGCGCTGCTGCAGACGCTGGCGAGCAGCCTGGCGATGGCCTGCCTGCCCGAGGCCGTCTACCGCCGCCTGGCCGGCGCCCTGCCGCGGATGTTCGACGCCCGCGCCCTGTACACCCCCCGGTCGCTGCTCGGCGCGCTCGCCGCCATCATCCGTCCGGGCAGCGGAGGAGCGCCCCCTTCGGCGGCCGATTCGGTTACAATCCTGCACCCCATCGAGTGAAGCGGTCGGCCCCGTGGGGCCTGGGAGCGAGGAGCGTCGCGTGGCTGCCGTAGTCGTCGAGGATGTGGGGAAGAAGTTCCACCGCTACGACCTCGGCCGCTCCCGCACGCTGAAGGACGCGCTGCTCCGCGGTCTGCGCGGGATCTGGCCGGCCGGGAGCTTCTGGGTGCTGCGCCACGTCAGCTTCCGCCTCGAGCCGGGGCAGGCCCTCGGCATCATCGGCCGCAACGGCGCCGGCAAGTCGACTCTCCTGCGCCTCCTGGGGGGCGTGGGCCGGCCGGACGAGGGGCAGATCACCGTCCACGGGCGCATCGCGGGGCTGCTCGACCTCAGCGTCGGCTTCGACCAGGAGCTGACCGGGCGGGAGAACGCGATCGTCAGCGGGGTCGTGCGCGGGATGCGGCGCGCGCAGATCACGGCGGAGCTCGACGCCATCGCCGACTTCGCGGGGCTCAGCGACGTCATCGACCAGCCCCTGCGGACCTACAGCGCCGGGATGCGCATGCGCCTCGGCTTCTCGATCGCGATCAACGTACAGCCGGACGTGCTGCTGATCGACGAGGTGTTGTCGGTCGGGGACGCGGCCTTCGTCACGAAGTGCGTGCGCCGGGTCGAGGAGCTCAAGGCCGGGGGCTGCACGATCATCGGCGTGTCCCACGACCTCGCGGGCCTCGAGCGCTTCTGCGACAAGGCGCTGCTGCTCGAACAGGGCGAGCTGCTGGTGTACGGCGAGCCCGCGGAGGTCATCGCCTACTACACCCACGGCACCCAGACCGACGCGGAGGAACCCGACGGAGGCCGGACGCTCGAGATCCTCGGCGTGCAGACCCTCGTCGCCGGGGAGCGGTCCGGCATCCTCGAGGCCGGCGCGGCGCTGCGGGTGCAGATCACCTACCGGGCGCACGTGCGCGTCGAGGCGCCGGTCTTCTTCGTCCGGCTGCTCGATCCGCACGGGCTGCCGGTGTTCGCCTGCGACTCGCTCGCGACGGGCTTCACGATCCCGAGCGTCGAGGGAGAGGGCCGGCTCGAGCTCGCGATCGGGCGGCTCGATCTCGGCGCGGGGGAGTACAGCCTCGACGTCGGGGTCGGCGCGCCGACGGGAGCCACCCACGACTACCGCCACCGCGTCTGTTCCCTGGTCATCGCCGGGACAGACCAGCAACGCGGCGTCGTGCGCCCGCCGGTCTCGTGGTGCCATGGCGAAGGCTGAGGGCGGTCGCTTCATCCATTACCCCGGGCGGGCCCGGGGCCTGCGGGAGCGCCTGCTGCACGGGCGCGACCTGGTGGGGGTGCTGGTCGCGCAGAAGCTGAAGATGCGCTACCGCCGCTCGTTCCTCGGGGCCCTGTGGGCCGTGCTGAATCCCCTCGCCTTCATGCTGGCCTTCAGCTTGCTCGGCTCCTTCCTCGAGCTCGAGATCCCGCACTACGCGCTGTTCATCCTGACGGGCATCGTGCCCTGGAACTGGTTCCAGGACGGCCTCCTGACCAGCGCCGTCGCGATCACCGCGCACGCGGACTTCGTCCGGCAGCCCGGCGTCCCGCCCGCGGCGCTCGTGCTGAGCGACGTGCTGACGACGATGGTCGACTTCCTGGTCGCCCTGCCCCTGCTGCTCGTCTTCCTGCTGGTCTACGATCTGCCTCCGGGACCGGTGGCCCTGCTGCTCCCGCTGCTGGTCGTGCCGCAGTTCCTCCTCGTCCTCGGCCTGGGCCTGGGAGTCGCCGCGCTCAACGTCAGCTTCCGCGACGTGCGGCACCTGCTGGACGTCGGCCTGCGCCTGCTGTTCTTCCTGACGCCGGTGTTCTACGACCCGGGCGAGCTGATCTCCGGGAGCTTCCGAACGGTCTACCTGCTCAACCCGATGGTCCACTTCTGCGAGGCCTACCGGAACCTGCTGATCGAGGGGACGCTGCCGGAGGCGACGACCCTGGGGGCGCTGTTCGGGTTCTCCACCGTGACGCTGGTCGTGGGCTACGCGGTGTTCCAGCGGGCGCGGCATCGCTTCGCGGAGCGGTTGTGAAACGCAGAGCTCGTCCGCGGAGCGAGGTCGGTTCCCAACGCAAGACGGGAGGGGGTAAACCCCTCCCCTACAGCGGTGTCCGTTGCGGGGTAGGGGCGGGGTTTACCCCCGCCCGCTGAAGGCGTAGGGACGTGCGTCATTGGGTTCCGTGAGACAGCCTCTTTACCCCCGCCCGGCGCATGCGTAGGGACGTGCGTCATCCGGTTCCGTGAGACAGCCTCGTAAGCCCCTCCCCTACAGCGGTGTCCGTTGCGGGGTAGGGGCGGGATCTACCCCCGCCCGCTCAACCGCACTTGGCGGCGCCCTTGAGGCCGATCTGCGTCGAGGCGACCTTGATGAAGTGCTCTTCGCGCTCGAAGTGGCCGCTGCGGCCGTCGACGATGTAGCAGTCGCTGCAGCAGTCGAAGGGCTGCTCGGAGCCGAGCTGGCGGCGGATCGCCCGGTAGGGCTCGCTGTTCCAGATCGCCGCGAAGGAGTCGCGCTGGATGTTCCCGACGACCGGGCGGCCGTGGTTGCAGCAGGTGACCACGCGGCCATCCGCCTCGATGTAGGACTCCTCCCACAGGTAGTTGCAGTGCTTGCGCCGGTCGGCGGCGCTCGCCCGGCCACACGCGCGGCCCGGCGCCAGGTCGAAGGGCGGGGGCAGGTCGAGGGGGATGCCGAGCGCGCGGCTTTTCTCCGCGGCGAGCGCGAGACAGCGGTTCGAGAGCTCGCGGTGGTAGAGCAGGGACTCGTCGATCAGCTCCGGCTTGAAGACGACGACGTGCGCGGTGCTGATCGAGTCGGCCCCGAGCTCGGCGGCCAGCTCGACGAAGCGGGGGAGCTCTTCGACGTTGCTCCGCATCAGGACGTAGATGAAGCCGACGCGGCAGTGCTCGCCGCCGGGGACCTCGCGGCGCAGCTGCTGGAAGCGGCGGATGTTCCGCACCACCTTGTCGAAGCGCGCCCCCGCCCGGATCCGGTCGAAGGTCTCCCGGGTCCCGCCGTCGAAGGAGATCGACAGCTGCACCCGCGCCGCGATCAGCCGGCGCA
The DNA here is from genome assembly GCA_030428695.1 of bacterium. Next base: position 14,210 of record JAUIEM010000073.1, on the reverse strand, counting down.
TCAGGTCGTCGTTGTTCAGGAGCACCGCGTTGGTGATCATCGACAGCACGACGTTGTACTTGCAGACGAGCTCGATCACGCGGTCGAGGTACTTCGTCAGCAGCGGCTCGCCGTAGACCGTCAGCGTCAACAGCCCGAGGAAGGGGAAGACCTCCTCGGCGACCTTCTCGAACAGCTCCGCGGGCAGCGAGATGTCGTCCATGTTGCTGCCCGGCTCGATCTCCTTCTCGCACATCACGCAGCGCAGGTTGCACTGGCGGGTCGTCTCGATGGTCAGCTTCCGGGGCAGGCTGTACAGCCGCGCGGCGCCGAGCTCGCGCTCCTTCTCGGAGAGCAGGAAGTTCAGCGTCTTCAGCAGCCGGGTCGTCGTGTTCCGCACCCGCGGATCCCCGTCGAGCAGGAAGCGCCGGAACTGCAACAGGTCCGCGATGTTCCGGCCGAGGAGGCGGGAGAAGACGAGGTAGGCGAGCTCCTTCTTCAGCGTCGGGATGTCCGGCTCGGCGCCGACGCCGGCGAGCCGCAGCAGCTTCTCCGCGTGGCGACGGCCGCCGTGCAGGCGCCCGGTCCAATCCCGCAACCACTTCTTCGCCGCCTGCATGCGCGCCGCTCACTCGAAATCGTGGCCCCATCGTAGGCGCTCCCGTCCGCCGTTTCAACGTCCGCCACGGATCCCGGGGCGCTGGCGGCCTGCCCCGCGACGCGCTACAGTCTAGGGCGTGAGGATCCGAACCCTTCTGCACCTGCTCTTCGTCGGCGCCGTCCTCGCGCTCGCGGTGGTCTTGCGGGCGGACAGGCTCGCCTCCCCCGACTTCTTCACCGACGAGGCGGAGTCGACCACCAACGCGCTCGGGATCCTCGCCCACGGGCTGCCGGTCGACCACGTCCAGGGGCTGCCGATCTTCGAGAGCCCGCTGACGCAGCGCTGGCCCGAGCACCCGGAGTACGAGTTCCGCGAGACCAACTACTCCTCCCGCGGGGTCTCCCTCGCCCACGGCTGGATCCCCCTGTACGCGATCGCCGCCTCCCTCTCCCTCGGCGGCATCGAGCCCTGCGCGCCCGCGGCGCCCCTGCAGGTGCGGCGCACGGAGCGGGAGATGCGGGACATCAGCCGGCTCGCCCGGCTGCCATCGGTGGTCTTCGCCCTGCTCTTCGCCGGCTTCCTCTACCTCGCGGGGCGCAGCCTGTTCGATCGGGCGGTCGGGCGGGTGGCCTTCCTGCTCGGCGCACTCGCCGCGCCGCTGGTGGTGATCACCACCCAGGCCCGCTACTACGCCGCGACGCTCGCCTTCGCCACGCTCGCGGCGCTCGCGCTGTGGCGCTTCCTGCGGCGGCCGGGCGTGCGCCGCGCGGTGCTGCTCGGGCTGGCCTTCGCCCTGCTGTTCTTCACGCACCTCAGCGCCTGCCTGGTGACGTCGCTGCTCGCGGTCTCCTGCCTGCCCTCCGTCGTGCGCAAGCCCCGCGGGCTGCTGCTCGCGGCGCTCGCCGCGGGGGTCTTCGCGCTGCCCGCGGGGGCCTGGAGCGCCTGGTTCGGGCTCTCCGAGGGGCTCGGCTGGACGCCGCTGGCGCTGCCCCATCTCGAGCTCTTCGACTTCCTCCCCCGCACACCCCGGACCTGGGGCTGGACGCTGCTCCTCGGCGGGCACGCGCTCGCGGTGGCCGGCCTGGCCTGCGGCGGGCGGCTCGGTGCGCGCGGGTGGCCGGGGTTGTTCGCCCACAGCTTCCTCGCCCGCTGGGTGCTCGCGGGGGTCGTGTGCGTCTACACCCACCCCCTGATCGCGCTCTTCTGGAGCCGCGTCTTCTGGGCGCTGATCCCGCCGGCGATCCTGCTCTGCGCCGCGCTGCTGGTCGCCGTGGTCCCCCGGCGCTGGCGCGGAGGGGGCTGGAGCGCCGTCGGCCTGGCGGGCCTGCTGCTCCTCACGACCTCGGGCGGGGAGCTGCTCTACGCCGCCGATGCCCCGCGGGACCCGGAGGTGGCGCAGGTCGTCGAGCGGCTGCGCGGGCGCGTGTTCGAGGAGGGGACCCGGTTCTACGCGAACGCCCACTTCACCCTGGGCGTCTACACGGGGCTGCCCTTCCAGGCGCTGGGGCCGGTGCGCGCGAGCTTCCTCGCCGCCCACCCCGGGCCGATCGTGTACGTCGAGTACGATCCGCTCGCCGTCTTCGTCGACACGGCCTGGGTCGGCCACGCCTCCCATGCCCACGGGCTGTCCCCCTCCGGCGCCGAGCTCGAGGACTGGACCCGGCGGCTCGAGGCGGAGCTCCCCCGCCGGCGCGTCCGGCAGCTCGGCGCCGTCCCGGACCGGGCCGCCCCCCTGCCCCCCGCGCTGGAGCCCCTCCGCGAGCCCTTCTTCGCGAGGCACGGCGCCTGGACCCGCGCGCTCGCGGAGGCGTTCGCCCCGGTGTTCCGCGGGCAGCCGGAGGGGAACCTGTTCCTCGTGTACATGTACCGCTTCGTCGATCCGGCCGCGCGCCTCGGCGCCCACCTGAACCTCCGCGCCCGGCTCGAAGGCGCCCGGGCGACCATCGTCACCCCCCGCTGGGTCATCTACACCTGCGCGGGCCTGGAGGACGGGCCGTGAGCGCAGACTACGACCAGACGACCATCACGACCCTGCCGAACGGCTTGCGGCTGGCCCACCCGGGGCCCTTCGCGGGCAGCCTGACCGAGTTCCTCTACCGCGAGTGCTTCGTCGAGGACGGCTACCTGCGTTACGGCATCACCCTGCAGGACGACGCGTGCGTGCTCGACGTCGGCGCGAACCTCGGTCTGTTCACCCTGTCGGTGCTCTCCCGCTGGCCCGGGCTCCGCGTGCACTGCTTCGAGCCCTCCCCCGCGGCCGACTGGCTGGTGCAGAACCTCGCCCTCAACGGCATGCAGGCGGCCGTCGTGCGGGCCGCGGTCTCCGATCGCACGGGCGAGGCCGGGCTGTTCTACCTGCCCCAGGGCCACGCCCTGGCGAGCCTGCACCCGGAGCTGTTCTTCCCCAAGGTCCGCTTCGAGCCGTGGTTCCAGCAGCTCCCCGTCGGGCAGAAGCCGCGCTGGATCGACGTGCCGCGGATGCGGCTCGGCGACTACCTGGCCGCGCAGGAGATCGGCGAGGTGGACCTCCTGAAGGTCGACGTCGAGGGGCACGAGCTGCAGGTCCTGCAGGGGCTGGCGCCGTCGGACTGGAGCGGGATCCGGCAGGTGGTCCTCGAGGGGCACGGGAACACCGAGCCGGTCACACGCATGCTGCGGAACAACGGCTTCACGACCATCACCGTCGCGCCACACCGCGGCCTGACCGAGCACGACAACTTCCAGGTCTACGCCTTCCGCGCGGACGTCTGGGAGGGGCTCGGCGAGCACGACGCCTTCCGCCGCGGCGTTCAGCGGAAGGCGTAGATCATGCCCGTCTCGAAGGAGCTGAACGGGTGCGCGCTCGCCGTGCTGAGCAGCCGGAAGCCCTGACGGCGCAGGCGCTCCTCGAGCTCGTCCGGGCCGCGGTCGTGCCACTCGACCATCACGACGTCGAAGCGCGCGAGCAGGGAGCCCTCGTCGAGGTTCTCGAAGATGCGGTACTCGCTGCCCTCGACATCGACCTTCAGGATCTTGCGGTGCTCCGGGTACGCGTCGAGCAGCGGCTCCAGGACCTCCCGGGCGGGGCGGAAGCGCACGGTCTCGCGCTCCATCGCGGCATCGGCGATGCCGAAGAAGCCCTGGTTGACGCCCTTCAGGCCGTTCATGCTGTTGAACGCCCGCGAGTACGGCATCGTCCGTGTCTCCTCCCGGTCGAGGAGCCCGAAGCCGTGCGTGACGATCTTGTCGGACGAGCGGTTCAGCCGCAGGTTCTCCTCGGCCAGCCGCAGGGTCCCCGGGAAGAGCTCGAAGCCGAAGACCTTCTCCACCAGGCGCATGCGGCTGAAGTACAGCGACGTGAAGCCGAGGTTCAGCCCGACGTCGAAGACCACGGTCGGCGCGGCGACGTCGACGTGGTAGCAGCGCTTGATGAAGACCTCGCGGAAGACGTAGAGCATGTTCGCGGCCGTGTAGAAGACCGATGTCCCGTCCAGTCCGATCAGCACCCGCCCGTCGCGGATCTGGAACACGCGCAGATCGTGCTGGTACATCAGCCCGAGCAGCTCGCGGTAGCCCTCGAGGAGGTCGAGCTGCGCCGGGACCTTCAGCGTCACCGCGAGCTGGCGCAGCTCGAGCTCTTCCGCCGCGGGATCGTAGCGCACCTCGTCGGGCGCCACCTGCAGCGCGAGCAGCCGCATGGTCAGGTCGTGGGTCCCGATCCTGCCCCGCGCGCTGCGGTAGCGGATCCAGTCATCGAGCTTGCGAGGCGCCTCGCGCAGCCGGTTGAGCAGGTTCCTCCGCTCGCCGGGGAAGGGATCCTTCCGCCAGGCCAGCAGCAGCACCCGCGCGCTGAGCCGCAGGCGGTCGAGCAGCCCGAGCCCCAGCCGCTCCGCGGCCGCCTCCGCGAGCAAGGTGCCGAAGCGCAGGCCGGGGGCGAGCCGCGACGCGGGGTCGTCGACCTTGATCGCCGCGAGGTTGGTCGCGAGCCGCATGCCGGTTCCGCCGAGCGATTTGCGGAAGTAGAACTGGGGGAGCTGGCGGAAGTGCCCGCACAGCGCGAGCTCGCAGACGAAGGCGACGTCGAAGGCCAGGCACGGCCGCAGGGGGATGCGCAGCGCCTGCGCGGTCCGCATCACCCCGTAGAAGGCGTGGTTCGACCAGCGCACGTTCTCGAGCACCCGGAGCAGGCGCTCCTCGGGAGCCTCGACCCCGCCCGTGTCGACCTGCTCGGAGAGCGGGTAGAAGCGCCCGTGCAGGACCATCGTGCTGTTGGTCATGCACAGCACGAGGCCGGGGTCGCTCTCGAGCGCCCGCACGCAGTCCTCGATGAAGCGCGGATGCCACCAGTCGTCGTCGCACGCCCACATCAGGTAGCGGCCGTGGACCTTCCCCCGCAGGAAGGCGTGGTTCTCGATGATGCCGAGGTTGCGCGGCTGGCGGAAGTAGTGGACGCGCGGATCCGCGGCCCGGGCGGCGAGCGCCGCTTCCTCGACGCCCTTGTCCTCGGAGGCATCGTCGGAGACCAGGATCTCGAGGGTCGGCCAGGTCTGCCCCCGGATGTGCTCGAGCGTCCGGGCCAGGCCCTCCGGGCGGTTGTACGCAGGGATGCAGACGGAGACCAGCGGATCGGCCATCAGATGCCCTTGCCCATCCGGCCGAGGCAGAAGTCGACGTGCGCCTTGACGATCGCCCGGGCGACCTCCGGCGCGCGCTCGCGGACCTCGAAGAAGCGCCGCCAGGCGGCCTCCAGGAGCCTGCCGTAGACGAGCAGGCGCCCCGGCATCGGGTGCATCTTCTCCGCGATGTACAGGCGGTTCCGGTAGTAGTAGTAGTTGCGGAAGGGCGACGGCGTGAAGCGCCCGCCGCTGGAGCCGTACTCCTTGTGGCGCAGGACCGCGTGGGTGGTGTAGAAGAAGCGCACGCCCGCGCGCTGGAGGCGATCGAACAGCTCGACGTCCTCGAAGTAGATGAAGAACTGCTCGTCGAAGCGGAACCCGCGCGCGAGCCACTGCCGGTGGATGAGGAAGCAGCAGCCGTCGGTCTGCTCGACCCGATGCACGCCCGGGGGCACCTCGTCGCGGTGCTTGCCGGCGAAGAGGTTGCGGTGCATCAGCCGCTGCCGGTCGAAGTCCCCGGCGCTCTGGATGACGGTGCCGGCGTCGTGGTCCCAGACGATCATCGGGCTGACGACGCGGTCGGGGGCGGCCTCGCGCAGCAGCGAGGGGAGGAAGGGCTCCTCGATCGTCGTGTCGTTGTTCAGGGCGAGGAAGTACTCGGCGGAGCTGTGGCGCAGGGCGTGCTCGAACAGGTCGTTGAAGCCCCCGGCGAAGCCGAGGTTCTCGTCGCGGTCGAGGAAGGTGAAGCCGAGGGCCTCCTCTTCGCGGCGCAGGAGCTCCTTGGTGCCGTCGGTCGAGGCGTTGTCGGACACGAAGATCGCGTCGACGTGGTCCATCTCCGGCTGCAGGCTGCGCAGGCACTCGATCGCGTCCGCGCCGCCGTTGTAGCACAGCATCAGCACGGCCACCCGGGCCGGGCTCGCGGCAGTGGCCAGGGCGGAGCGCGGCGCGGTGCGGGGATTGTGACTTGCCAAGGGGCGCCTCGGTCTGCGACAAGGGGAGTATACGGTCCGGTGGCATCGACCGGAAGACGCGGGTCTACTGGGCTCAGCGAAGTTCTTTCCGCGATCGGCGGGCGGGGGTAAACCCCGCCCCTACAAGAAACTCGAGCGGTCGTGGGATAAATATGTAGGGGAGGGGTTCACCCCCTCCCGTCGCACTTCGAGAACTGACCTTCCCTCGCGGGGCTGTCAGGGAGCAAGTGCTGGTTCAGCATTTGTTTCCAGGCCCTGAGGGCGGCGGAAAGGCAGCATGGACACCATCCTCGTGACCGGGGCCGCCGGCTTCCTGGGCTCCCACCTCTGCCGCGCCTTCCTCGCCCGCGGACACCGCGTCGTCGCCCTCGACGATCTGTCCGGGGGCTTCCGCCGCAACCTGCCCGCGCACGAGCGGCTGGTCTTCGTCGCGGGCAGCATCCTCGACGAGCGCCTCCTGGCCCGGCTCTTCGAGGAGCACCGCTTCGACTACGTCTGCCATCTCGCGGCCTTCGCCGCCGAGGTCCTGTCGCACTTCATCAAGCGCTTCAACTACCGCAACAACCTGATGGGCAGCATCCACCTGATCCACCTGGCCATCGTCCACGAGGTGCGCTGCTTCCTGTACACCTCGTCGGCGGCGGTGTACGGCGAGACGGCAGCGCCCGCCCGCGAGGACGCGGTCCCGCTGCCGATCGACTCCTACGGGGTCGCGAAGCTCGCCGTCGAGCAGGAGCTGCGGGTCAGCGCCCTGCGCTTCGGGCTGCGCTCCGTGATCTTCCGCCCCCACAACGTCTACGGCGAGCACCAGCACATCGGCGACCGCTACCGCAACGTGATCGGGATCTTCATCAACCAGGCGATGCGGGGCGAGCCCCTCGGCATCTTCGGGGACGGCAGCCAGACGCGCGCCTTCAGCTACGTCGGGGACATCCTGCAGCCCCTGGTCGAGTGCCTGCACCGCGAGGCGATGCACGGCGAGGTCTACAACCTCGGCGCGGACCGCCAGGTCTCCCTCCGCGAGCTCGCCCGGACGGTGCTCGAGGCCTTCGGGGGCGAGGGCAGCGTGCGCCTGCTGCCGGCGCGGCACGAGGCGCCGCAGGTCTGCCTCGACCACGCGAAGATCCGCGCGCTCTTCCCCGGTCTGCCGCAGACCCCGCTCGACGAGGGCGTCCGCCGCATGGTGCAGTGGGCCCGGGCGATCGGTCCCCAGGAGCCCACGCGCTTCGGGGCGATCGAGATCGAGCGGGGGCTGCCCGAGGTCTGGCGGGAGCGCTGAGCCGCGCGACCCCCTCGCAGGCGCGGGAGATGCCTGGTACGCTGCAGACGGGAGAGGACATGGGTGGGTTTCTCGACAAGGCGAAGGCGCGGCTGACCAGCCGCTTCTGCCCGATGCCCTTCACCAACTTCGTCCTCGGCTCCCAGGGCAGCTTCCGGCCCTGCTGCGAGTACGAGGGTGGGCTGGGGGAGGACGGCGCGGCGCTGCGGCATCCGACGACGAGCTTCGACGAGGCCTGGCGCTCCAAGGCGCTGCGCAACCTGCGGCTGAAGTTCCTCGCCGGCATCAAGCCCAAGGAGTGCTGGAAGTGCTGGCGCGAGGAGGAAGCGGGCGTCAAGAGCCTGCGCCAGGCGGTGCTCGAGCCGCTGCAGCTGCGCGACGCCGTGTCCCGCGAGACCCTCGAGAACATCGCGACCGGCTTCCAGAGCCCCCGCTCCCTCAACCTCGGGCTCAGCAACCTGTGCAACCTGAAGTGCCGGATCTGCGGGCCGCACGCCTCGACGTTGTGGGAGAAGGAGCTGCGCGAGCGCGACGGGGTCCACCTCGACCTGCAGAGCAAGAACACCCTGACCGAGGAGAACTGCGCGACCCTGCGCCGTTGGCTCCCGCAGCTGCGGCGGATCGAGGTGCTCGGCGGGGAGCCGCTGATCAACAAGGAGTTCTACAAGCTGCTCGAGCTCTGCCTCGACTCCGGCTACGCCCGGCAGCTCACGATCCACCTCAACACCAACGGGACGGTCTACTCCCAGCGCTTCGTCGCGCTGTTCGAGGAGTTCCAGAGCGTCAGCGTGTACTTCAGCATCGACGGCGTCGGCGAGCGCTTCGAGTACCAGCGCTTTCCCGCGCGCTGGGCGACGGTCGAGAAGAACCTCCGCAAGTACGAGGCGGCGCGCACCCCCAACACCGAGCTCGGCCTCGTCTGCACGGTCAGCCTGTTCAACGTCGCGTCCATCCCCGAGCTGGTCGCGTGGGCCCTGACCCACAGCATCAAGCCGACCTTCCACATCCTGCACGCGCCCGAGCCCTTCAGCCTCGCCCAGCTGCCCCCGGCGTGTAAGGCCTTCGCGACCGAGCGGCTGCGCTCCATCGAGACCTGGCCCTGCCCGGAGAACCGCGAGGAGATCGAGGGGCTGATCGCGTACATGCACCAGCCGGCGGATCCGCGCTCGGTCGACGCGGCGATCGCGGAGATCGAGAAGGTCGACGCCTTCCGGGGGAATTCCTACCGCGCGACCTTCCCCGCGATGGCCGAGCGCCTGTACGCCGCCCGGCCGTAGCTCACAACCGGCGCGCGAGCCAGCGGTACGCCCGGTTCCCCCAGCGCATCGGGAGCGAGGGGACGGAATCCCCGGCGCCGCGGCCCACGAGCTTCCTCCCGAGCCGCTCGCGCAGCGTGGCGGGGCGGGGCGTGGCCCGACCGGGCGGGTACGGGTAGGTGTAGAAGACCTCCGCCACCGACTGGATCCGGGCGCCGGCGGACACGAGGCGTCGCCACAGGTCGCGGTCCGGATCGTCGCAGCCTTCGTCGTAGCCGCCGAGCTCTGCCCAGAGAGAGCGGCGGAACACGGCTCCGGCGCCGATCGCGAGGGGATCGTCCGGCTCCCCGGGCCCGCACAGGGGAGGCCCGCTCCGGTCTTCCGCCCGTTCTTCCCGGAAGCGCACCGGGCCCGTGACGACGCCGATGCGGGGGTCCCGCTCGAGGATGAAGAGCGCCCGCTCGAGGCTGTAGGGCGCGAGGTGCGCGTCGCCGTCCAGGGTCAGGACGTAGCGCCCGCGGGCCCGCCCCAGCGCCTCGTTGCGGGCCCGCGCACAGGAGGGGTCGCCGGGCACGGGGAGCACCTCGAAGGTCGCGACGCCCGGCAGCGCGGCGAGGCGGCGCCGGGCCTCGGCGCGCTGCGCCGGCGAAGCGAAAAGGAGCACGATACTGAACACGGGGGACCGCCCCGCGCGGGCCGGACGCGGTGTCGGCGCCGCGAGGCGGACGCGCCTTTCCCGATGCACCGCGCGCAGCCGGCGCGAGTGCCAGCCGAGGCCGAAGCTCAGGTGGCACAGCCCCTCGACGGCGACGAAGGCGCTCCGCTCCGGCTCGGGATGGCCCGCGGCGCGCAGGCTCTGGTGGCGCTCGCGCATCAGGTTGCGGATGCGGCTGAGGTTCCAGTCCATCCAGGGATGCACGCCGATCTCCGCCTGGCAGCGCGTGCCGGCACCGTAGCGCAGGTAGGTGTGCAGCAGCTGCGGCAGCGACCGGGCCTCGTGCCAGACCAGGGCCCCCCCGGTCGTCTGCAGGCGGCCCCCGCGGGCGACGATGCGGTACGCCAGGTCGGAGTCCTCGCCGCCCGCGAGGGCGTAGCGCTCGTCGAAGCCCCCGACGTCGAGCAGCTCCTCCTTCGCGAACAGGGCGTTGGCGGTGACCAGGAAGGCGGCGTCCCCGCTCGCGAGGCGCGGATTCTGGGTGTGGCCGAGGGCGTGGCAGAGGCGCGCCGTCCAGGTCTCCGGCGTGAAGCGCACCGCCCCGCCGATGCCCGCCACGCCGGCGGGGAACGGGGCGAGGGCGAGGTAGTCGCGCAGCCAGGTCGGGCTCGGGATGCAGTCGTCATCGGTGAACGCGACCAGCCCTCCGCGGGCGCGCCGCAGACCGAGGTTCCGGGCCGCCCCCGGGCCGCCGTGCTCCGCCCGCAGGCAGGTGAGGCGCAGCCGGGTCCGGGCCCGGAAGGCCCGCAGCAGCGCGCCGGTCGCCGCGGGCGAGCCGTCGTCGACGACGACCACATCGAAGCGCTCCGGCCCGATGGACTGGCGCTCGAGGGCCGCGAGGCAGCGCCGCAGGCCGGAGGCGTTGTCGTAGGTCGGGATCACGACGCTGAGCGCGGGCTCGCTCATGCGTCACGCCGGACCGGCGGCCCGAGGCCATGCCCGGCGGCCAGGCGCCGGTGCAGCTTGGCGAGCCAGGTCTCCGGGACCGCGGGCCGGAGCAGCTCCTCGAGCCCGAAGCGCCCGTGGGTAGCGAAGGCGTCGGCCTGACGGTCGACGGCGATGCGGCGGGGGTGGCGCAGCGGGCCGAGCGCCTCGACGGGGATCTCGGAGAAGGGCCCCCGCATCATCGGCGTGATCGTCGTGCCGTCCTCGCGGAAGCCGAGGTTGGAGACCAGGTTCCGGTTCGGGAAGACGCACAGTCCCCCCTTCCGCCAGATGGTGTATAGCCAGTGGTAGTCCCAGCGCGGCTCGGAGGCGACCTGCCGCAGCCGGCGGGCCCACAGGCCCCCCATCCGGCGGCTCCCGGCGATGTCCTCGAGCGCCCCGGAGCGCAGGAAGCCGCCGAGCCCGGGCAGCCCGTGCCGGTAGTGTTGCCAGGCCCTCCGCCAGCTCGCCCAGCCCCACATGTCCCCGTAGCGGGAGAAGTAGTACGAGGCGCCGGGCTCGCCGCGATGCCGTCCGCGCTGGAAGTTGCTGCCGGCGATCGCCATCACCTCCGTGTCGGCGTAGCGCGCGCCCAGCTCGGTGCACAGGCGGAAGAAGTCCGGATGCGCGAGGCAGTCGTCCTCGAGGATGATGCCGAAGTCCACCTGCTGGAAGAACCACGAGACCGCGCGCGGGATCAGCTCGTGGCAGCCGAGGTTGACCGGCAGGAAGCGGCGCAGCACCGTGCAACCGTCGAAACCCTCGAGGAGCTCCCGGGTCTCGCGGCAGCGCGCGGCATCCGCGGGGCAGTGCGGGCGCGGCCCGTCCGCGACCACGAACAGGCGCTCGACGCCGACCTCCCGCAGGACCGCGAGCTGCCGCTCGACCAGGTCGGGGCGGTTGAACACGAGCAGCAGCACGGGCGTCGCCAACCCGCCCCCCGCCGCGCCGGCCGGCTCGCCCGCGAGCGGGCGGGCCATCTGCCAGCACCGATCCCCGGCAGAGACGCGCGTCGCGAGCTCCGCCGGGCTCCACGGCCGCGGCGCGCAGGGGATCGGCGCCTCGCGCGCGGAGCGTGCGCGTGGCGACAGCGGACGCCAGGCCGACGCGAAGTGGGGCGCGTAGAGCAGCGGCAGCGCGGCCTCGAGCGTGCCGGTGCGGCCGGCGAGCGCGAGCTCTGCGCGGATCTCCCGGCGCTGGCGGGCGTCGAACATCGGGTAGCCGAGCAGCCCGCACAGCGTGTCGAGGGTGCGCAGCCCGAACCAGGTCGCGTAGCCGCGATGGTGGTAGAGCTTGAGCACCCACAGGGCCCGGTCGAGGCGCTCGCGGGCGGGACACGGCGGAGCCTCAGAGGTCGCGGTCACGCAAGCCCGCGCCTCGAACCAGATGCCGTAGCCCCGGCAGCGCACCCGGTACTGCCACTCGAGCAGGGCGGCGCCGCCTTCGAAGTCCGGGTCGAGCGGCCCGACCTCGGCGAGCAGGGAGCGGTGGAACAAGAGGAAGCAGCCCCGCACCGCGGTGACCGGGCCGCTCGCGAGCGCCCCGGGCGGGACGTCGTCCGGAGGCGGTCGCAGCGCGCGCAGGGCCCTGCCGAAGAGGCGGTTGCGGTAGATCGCCCGGCCGAGGAGGGGCCAGGCGGCGATCGGTGCGAGCGGTCCGTCGCTTCCGCGGACGCGGCAGCCGAGCACGGCGACGCCGCTCCCGTGCTGCTCCCCGAGGCTGCGCAGGCAGGCCTCGAAGGTCCCCGGGGGAACCTCGTAGCCGGGGTCGAGCAGCAGCAGGTACTCACCGCGGGCTTCACGCAGCCCACGGTTCAGCCGGCGCGCGAGGCTGCTCGAGGCGCAGGGCACATGGCGGGCCCCCGGCGGGAGCGGGACATCCGCAGGGCCGACGGCGATCAGCTCGACCTCCGCGCTGGCCGCGTGCGGGCACGGATCCCCGCGCAGGGCGGTGATCACCGACAGCCGCGGGGGCCGCGCCGCGTCGGCTTCCTCCGGCGCTACCCGCGCGGCCATGGCCACCTCGCGAGCGCCCCGTAGGCCGTCCGGGCCGTGCGCAGCGCCCCGGTCAGGGCGCGCTCGAGGCGGGGGGAGCGCCGGATGCGGTGGATGATCGCCGCCAGGGTCGGGTCCCGGATGACGGCGACGTCCTCCCCCGCCGCTGCGCGCTCGGGCCGCGCCGGGCTCAGGTGCGCGGAGGGCGTGCGCCGCAGGATGGACGCGAGATAGCGGCGCCACGCCGGGCTCAGCTTCGGCCTCGGATCGCGCTGGCTCTGCGCGAAGGCGCGCTCGTAGATCGCGACGTGCCGCCGCGCCGACCGCTCCCAGGTGAAGCCCGCGGCGCGCGCCCGCCCCTTCTCGATCAGCGCGCTGCGCAGGGAAGGGTCGCGCAGCGCCGTGAGCATGCCCCGGGCGAGCTCCTCGACCCGCGTCGCGTCGACCAGCACGCCGGCGTCGCCGACCGCCTCCGGGATCGCCGTCGCGTCGGAGGCGACGACCGGGACCCCGCAGGCCATCGCCTCGAGCGGGGGCAGGCCGAAGCCTTCCTGGAGGGAGGGGTAGACGAAGAGGTCGGCGCCGTTGTAGCAGGCGACAAGCGCGTCTTCCTCGATCGCCCCGGCCAGCAGGATGCGCCCGCCGAGCTCGTGCGCGCGGACGGCTTCCAGGACGGCGCGGTAGTCCGCAGAGGCGGGGTCCGGCCTCCCGACGAGCACGAGCTTGTGCGGCAGGTCGGTCGTCCGCACCAGCTCCTGGAAGGCCGCGACCAGCGTCCGGACGTTCTTGTGGGCGAGGAAGTTGGCCAGGCACAGCACGTACGGAGAGCCGCCCGCGTAGCGCTCGCGCATCCTCCGCCCCAGGCCCGGCTCGTCCCTCACCTCGAAGCGCGGGTCGATGCCCGGGTAGACCACCTCGACCCTGGAGCCGTCGACGCCGAGCTCCCGGACCACGTCGCGCCTGGTGTGCTCGGAGATCGCGATGATGCGATCGGCCCACGCCGTGCTGATGCGCAGCTGGGTCGTGTAGTCCTCGTGGTAGGCCTCGGATACGTAGGCGGGCGTCCGGTACAGGATCAGGTCGAGCATCGTCAGGATGCCGACGGGCGCGAGGAGCATGCTCACGCACAGCGGGACGCCCCGCGCGCTGTGGAAGGGGTGGGGCATGTGCAGGACGTCGAAACGCGGGCGGTCGCCGAGGCTGCTCTCCCGCAGCAGCATCTCCGCGACCGAGGGGTAGCAGCGCTCCTCGAACCCGCGCGGGTCCGGATACACCGGCGCGCCGGTGTAGGTGTACAGGACGTACTGGTTGCGCGGATCGTGGCGGATGATCTGCTCGAAGCTCGTCTGGCTGTAGCGCCGGGTCCCGTTCATCGGCCCGCAGAACTGCAGCCCGTTGTAGGCGATGCGCATGCTCCCTGGTCCTCCCGGGGCTCGCGCTAGCTGCTGGGCCAGGTGGGAACGGGGGCCGGTCGGGCGATGATGGGGTCGAGGCTCGCGTCGACCCGCCGGCGCCGCTGCATCAGGCGGGTGGTCCCCAACAGCGGCAGCGAGCAGCGCGCGCACTGAGGCGGGGGCGTGGCACCCCGCCAGGCCTGGCGGAGCCGCCGGGCCGCGTGCGCGTTCCAGATCTCCGTGATGGAGCTGCGGAGCAGGTTCCCGGCGGGCTGGCTCGCCCCGGAGCAGAAGAACACGTCGCCATCGGGCTGGATGCGGATGAAGCGGAACGGGTCGGTGCATCCGCTCTCTGTCTCCCGGCGCACCCCGTCGAGGCCGTAGGCCGCCAGCACCTGCTGCGGGGGGATGCACAGGTCCGGGTATTCCTCGAAGATGATGCCCGCCTCGACGCAGGCCGCGAGGGTCCGGCGGAGCTGGCGCTCGACCGCGTCGCGCC
>JAUIEM010000072.1 GCA_030428695.1 bacterium | reverse complement strand
TTTCTTTTTGTAGGGCTGGCAAATCGAAGAGGCCGGTGGCTGCGGCACAGGTGTCAGCGAGCTGGTTCTCCCGAGGGACGAGGGAGAAGCGGCGAGCGGCCGAAGAGTCTAGGTGCCGTCCTGCCCATCCTTGGCGATTCCCTCGAGCTCGAGGTCGGTCGACCACCAGCCTTGCTCGTCCTTGCGCTCGTGCAGGGGCACGGTCAAGACCGAGCCCGTCGCTTCCCGGACGACCTTCTCGGCCACGCTGCCGAGGATCCAGTGCTGCAGGCCTTTGCGTTGGTGGGTTCCGCACACGATCAGATCCTTGCCGTGGGAGAGAATCCCGGTGGCCGGCTCGCCGGTCTCGACGTGGATCACGCAGTCGGGGAAGGCTGCCTGCAGGTTCTCGCGGACGTTGCGGATGGTGTCGACGAGATTGGCGGTCTCGGCCAGGCTTTGTGGCAGCACGTGGACGACTTCGAGTGTCGCGTCGAACAGCTTCTGTAGTGCGCGCCCGACGTCGATCGCCGGTTGTCCGGTCTCGAGCGATTCGAGGGCGAGGGCGATCGAGCGGACAGGTTCCTGGGTCGGGGTAGGCCGCACGACCCACACCGGGCAGCCCGACATCCGGATCAGCTTCTCGGCGACGTTGCCGAGCAGGAGCCGCTGCAGGGCGGAGCGGCCGTCCGCGCCGCAGACGATCAGGTCGACCTGCTCTGCGTGGGCGTGGGCGAGGATGGCGTAGGCGTCGCGACCCTCGACGACGACCTTTTTCAGCGGGCCGTCGTGCCCGGAATGGGAGCGCCAGGTCGAAACGAACGCCGACAGCAGCTCCGTCGCCTCGTCGGTCTTGCCCTTCCCGCAGACGTGCAGCACCGTCAGCTCCGCACCGGACGTGTCGGCCAGGTGCAGCGCACCTTTGAGCGCGTGGCCGGAAGCAGGGGACAGGTCGACGGCGGCCAGAATCTTGGCAAGCTTCATGACTTCCTCCTTCAGGGGGGTCTTTTCCGGATCGATTGCAACGCGCATGCCACCCGTGGCGCCGCCAGCGGCCGTGGGCTCTCGTCGAGGATGTTACCAGGCGGTATCCAGGGGCCGACACGAGCGGACGGAGTTCGAGAGAATACTGAGCGAGTCTCTGGTTTCCCATCGCCAACACCGAGCTGGAGGATTCCCATGCGTTGGCTCGCCTGCACCCTGATCCTGACTCTCGTCGCGGGCTGCGCGTCGCGGTACGCGCCCGGTGCGCGCAACCAGGCCGTCGGTCTGGCGATGGAGCGCACCCGCGCAGCCGCCATGCCGTCGCCCGATCCCGGCCCGCCCGTGCCGGGCGAGCAGATCCACGACACCGAGCGCTACGACCGCATCGACGAGAACGACTTCCTCGACGCGACGCAGCGTCCGCTCTCGACCTTCGCCGTCGACGTCGACCGCGCGTCGTATGCGAACGTCCGCCGTTTTCTGCGTCAGGGCGTCAGGCCGGCGGCCGATGTCGTGCGCATCGAGGAGCTGATCAACTACTTCGGCTACGCCTACGCGCCGCCGGTCGACGACGAGCTCCCCTTCGCGGTCCACCTCGAAACCGCGAGCTGTCCCTGGCAGCCGGCGCATCGCCTGGTGCGCATCGGTCTGAAGGCCCGCCAGCCCGAATTGCAGCGCCCGCGCGCCAACCTCGTGTTCCTGCTCGACGTGTCGGGCTCGATGGCGAGCGCGAACAAGCTCCCGCTGCTCAAGTCTGCGCTCAAGCTGATGGTCGGTCAGCTGGGCGAGAACGACATGGTCAGCATCGTCGTCTACGCCGGCGCGGCCGGGACGGTCCTTGCGCCGACCAGCGGCGACCAGCGCGAGCGCATTCTCGGCGCGTTCGAGGAGCTGCGCGCCGGCGGGTCGACGAATGGCGGGGCGGGCATCCAGCTCGCCTACCGCCTCGCCCGCGAGGGCTTCATCCCCGGCGCGATCAACCGCGTGATGCTCGCGACGGACGGGGACTTCAACCTCGGCCAGACCAGCGACGGGGAGCTGACCCGGATGATCGAAGAGGAGGCGAAGAGCGGCGTCTTCCTGACGGTCCTCGGCCTCGGCAGCGGCAATCTCAACGACGCGATGCTCGAGGCGATCTCGAACCGCGGCAACGGCACCTACGCCTACCTGGACAGCCTGGAGGAAGCGCACCGCGTGCTCGTCGAGCAGATCGACAGCACGCTGTACACCGTCGCCAAGGACGTGAAGGTGCAGGTGGAGTTCAACCCGCGCACCGTGACGAGCTACCGCCTGATCGGCTACGAGAACCGGCTGATGGCCGCCGAGGACTTCAACGACGACCAGAAGGACGGCGGCGAGCTCGGCGCGGGGCACACCGTCACGGCCCTCTACGAGATCGTGCCGGCGGGGGCGCCTTCGGCGGCCGATGTCGACCCCCTGCGCTACCAGGAGCCCGGGGACCTGACCGACATCGCCGAGAGCGCGGAGCTCCTGACGGTCAAGCTGCGCTTCAAACAGCCGGACGGGAACCAGAGCAAGCTGCTGCAGATGCACCTCGTCGACGGGGGCGGCGCCTGGAGCGACGCGAGCGGCGACTTCCAGCACGCGGCTGCGGTCGCCGCCTTCGGCATGCTGCTGCGCGACTCGAAACACAAGGGCAGCGCGGACTTCGACCTGGTCGGCGAGCTGGCCGAGAACGGTCTCGGCGAAGACCCCACGGGCCTGCGCCGCGAGTTCCTCGAGCTGGTGCAGGCCGCACGCAAGCTCTGAGCGGACGCCGAGATGGTACACTGGGGCTCCAAAACACCCCCCAGGAGGTGCCGCGTGGACCTCACACAATTCGAAAAGACCGTCGATGTCCGGCCCCTGCGCAGTGAAGATTTCGAGGGGCTCGTCACCCTCCAGCGCGCCTGCTTCCCCGGCATGAGCTACTGGACCGAGCGCCATTTCCAGAGCATGCTCGCGAACTTCCCCGAGGGCCAGCTCGGCGTCGAGATCGAGGGCCAGCTGGTCGCGGCGAGCTCGAGCCTCGCGGTCGACTTCGGCGACTACTCCGAGTGGCACGACTGGGCGGCGATCTCCGACGGCGGCTTCATCCGCAACCACGACCCCGACGGGGACACCCTGTACGGGATCGAGATGATGGTCCACCCCGACTTCCGCGGCCGCAAGCTCTCCCGGAGGCTGTACGACGCGCGCAAGGTCCTGATCCGCAAGCTCAACCTCCAGCGCATGATCGTCGGCGGCCGCATCCCCGGCTACAAGGAGCACGCGCACGAGATCAGCGCCCGCGAGTACGTCGACCGGGTGATCGAGAAGCGGCTCTTCGACCCGGTGCTGACGACCCAGCTCGCCAACGGCTTCGTGCTGAAGGGCCTGATCCCCGGCTACCTGCCCGAAGACGACGACTCCCGCGGCTACGCGACCTACCTCGAGTGGACGAACCTCGACTACCGCGCCCCCCACCGCCGTCGCGGTTACCGAACGGTGACGCCTGTGCGTATCTCCGTGGTGCAGTGGGCGATGCGGAAGATCAGCAAGTGGGAGTCCTTCGCCCAGCAGTGCGAGTTCTTCGTCGACACCGCGTCGGACTACAAGGCCGACCTCGTCGTCTTCCCCGAGCTGTTCACGACCGAGCTGTTGTCGATTGTCGACGAGAGCCGTCCGGCGGAAGAGGCGCGCGCGCTGGCGGCCTACACCCCGCGCTACCTCGAGCTGTTCCGCGAGCTCGCGATCTCGTACGACATCAACGTCGTCGCCGGCTCGCAGCTGACACTGGAAGACCGCGCGCTCTACAACGTCGCCTACCTGTTCCGGCGCGACGGCAGCATCGAGCAGCAGCGGAAGCTGCACATCACCCCGGCCGAGCGTCGCTGGTGGGGAGTGCAGGGCGGCGAGAAGCTCGACGTCTTCGACACCGACTGCGGCAAGCTCGCGATCCTGATCTGCTACGACGTCGAGTTCCCCGAGCTCGCCCGGGTGGCGGTCGAGCGCGGCGCGCAGATCCTGTGCGTGCCCTACAACACGACCGACCGGCACGGCTACCACCGCGTGAAGTACTGCGCCCAGGCGCGCTGCATCGAGAACCACGTGTACGTCGTCGCCGCCGGCTGCGTCGGCAACCTGCCGATGGTCGAGAACGCCGACACGCACTACGCCCAGTCGGCGATCTACACGCCGTCGGACGTCGAGTTCGCCCGCGACGGCATCGCCGCGCAGTGCACGCCGAACGTCGAGATGATCCTGACCCACGAGGTCGACACGCAGCTGCTGAAGCGCCATCGCCGCTTCGGCTCGGTGACGAACTGGCTGGACCGGCGCCTCGACCTGTACAAGCTGGGCTGGACGCCGGACCACGCGGAGCCGCCGCCGCCGGTCACTCCAGCCCGGTCAGACACTCCCCACGGGTGATCGCGGGGCGCAGGCGCTCGCTGTGGTCGAGCCACGGGTCGCGCACGGCCTGCGGCACGTGGTGGGCGTCGAGCACCTCGCGCAGGATCTGCAGCCGGCGGTCGAACTGGCCGTCGAAGATCTTCCGCGTCCTGTGCACCTCGCGCAGGGGGCGGCCGCTGTAGCGCACGCTGGAGCCGAGGTTCTGGGCGGCGAAGCTGAACTCCCGCTGCTTGAGGACCTCGAGGTCGACGCCGTCGAAGAAGAAGCCGATCATCACGTCCTTCGCGACCCGGTCGATGAAGTCGTCGACGATCGCGCGCAGGCGCGGCAGCCCTCCGAGCAGCTCGATCGGTTTCATCCCATCCCCTCCCCGTGCTACGATCCGGCCTCCACCATCCCCTGTCAAGCCAAAGGGGCCCCCAGGAGGCGACGTGCGCTCCATCCTTCTGTGTCTGCTGGCGGCGGCCGCGGTCGCCGATCCGCCCTGCCCCGAACGCCTGTTCCTGCGCGGCTTTGCCCACAACGCCGACGAGCCGACCGGCGTCGCGGACGTCGACGGGGACGGCGATGTCGACCTGGTCGCCTGCACCCCGAACGGCAAGGTCTGGGTCGCCGAGAACGAGGACGGGCAGCGCTGCCACGCCGGGCGGGTGTGGGCGGAGGAAGCCTTCGCCGCGGGCGCTTCGGTGGCCTGGGGAGACTTCGACGGCAACGGCCGCGCCGGCTTCGCGGTGCTGATGCCCGACGGTCGCCTGCTGCGCGGGAAGCCCGGGGCCGACAGCTTCGCGGTCAGCAGCACGCCGGACTTCGGCGCCGGGCGGCTGCTCGCCGCGGATGTCGACGGCGACCGGCTCGATGACCTGCTCGTCGTCGGCGACACCGTGTACCTGCACACCAGCCAGGGCGAGGCGGGCTTCGCGCCGGCCCGGCCGTGGGTCGAGGCGGCGGGGCAGCTGGTCGTCGGGAGCTTTGACGCGCAGCCCGGCGCCGACCTGGTGCGGCTCGACGGCCGCCTGTGGCTTGCGAGCGGGGGAGCGGAGCCCGCAGCCTGGCAGGAGATGGGCGAGCAGGAAGCCGCACCGGCCGTCGCGATCGACCTCGATGGGGACGGCCGCGACGTGCTGTGGGTCGGCGACACCCTGCTGATGCTCGACGAGGGCCTGCACCGCAGCCCCGCGGGCCACACCCTGGCGGACCCGCCCGCCGAGGTCTTCGCCGGCGACGGGGACGGGGACGGGCGCGAGGAGCTGATCAGCTTCCTGCGCAAGGGCGGCCGCGCCACCCTGACCCGGCCCTGCGCGCTGGGCTTCGCCCCCTGGGAGCGCTGGGGCACCGTGCCCGGATGGGAAGCCGGGACCCGCGCCGGGGTGCTGGCCACGGGGCTGCTGGTCCAGCACGCCGAGGCCAAGCGCGCCGCCTGGTTCCCCTGCCGGCCGGACTGGAGCCTGGAGGCGGTGGCCGAGCGGGCGCCGGCGCGGCCCGCTCCGGAGGCTCCCGCAGCCGGGGATGCGCCCGCCGCGGCCGCGGTCGCCGACTTCGATGGCGACGGGCACGCGGACCTGTGCGCCCCCGACGGCCGGGTGTGGACCTGGCTCCCCGCGCTCGGGCGCTATCTCCCGACCTCCGCGAGCCACCCGCCGGGCCGCGTGGTCGGCGCGGCGGACTGGAGCGCGGACGGCGCCCCCGACCTGGTCGCCGTCGACGCGAGCGGGCGGGTCTGGGTCGCGCGAGGCCAGGCGCGGGCGGACAGCGACGGCGACCTGCTGTCCGACCGCGAGGAGCGGCTCGACGTCGGCAGCGATCCCCTGCGCTGGGACACCGACCGCGACGGGCTGGCGGACGGATGGGAAGCGCGCGGACGCTTCCGCGGCCTGCGCATCGACCGGCTCGGGGCGGACCCCCTGCGCCGCACCCTGCTGCTCGAGCTCGACGTCGACCAGGGTGCGGACATGGCCAAGGTCGACAAGGCGATCGTCCGCCTGCGCAAGCTGTTCGCCGCCTGCCCGCGGCCGAACCCCGACGGCAGCACCGGCATCGACGCGGTCGCGATGGTCGACACCCGGGTGCCGCGCGGCCCGGGCATCCCCCGCTTCAACCGCCACCAGCTGCGCGAGCTCTACTTCACGCCGCGGCGCGCCGGCGTCTTCCACTGGATGCACCTCAGCGCCAGCGGCGGCGGCGGCCAGGCCAACCTGATGTCCGACCACGGCTCCTGCGCCGGCGTGCTCGAGGCGACCCTGCCCCACGAGCTCGGCCACCAGCTCGGCCTGCGCCATGGCGGCGGGGTCTCGCGCAACGCGATCCCCCACTATCCGAGCCTGATGAACTACGCGTACAACTACGCCCTCGACGGCAAGCTCGACAACATCACCTTCTCCCTCGGCCACCTCGCGGCGGTGGAGTTCGACGAGCACGCCCTCGTCGAGGCGGTCGCCGTCCCCTACGCGGACCTGCGCTACCTGAGCAACCGGCCGTTCCGCTTCCGGGTCGAGGCCCTCTCCGACACGCTGACCTGGGTCGACTGGAACTTCGACGGCGTGCGCAATGACGAGCCGGTCGCCGCGAACATCAACTTCGTCAGCGGCGAGGGCTACGGCCGGCGCAGCTTCATCGACGACGACGACACCTCGGAGGTGCAGACCCGCAGCGTCTGCGATCCCCTGCTCCTGACGGTCGGCGACGGCCTCGCGCTCTTGACCATCCCCGCCGACTCGGCTCCGGTCGAGCTGCGCGCCTACCACCCCGACCGCGGCTGGAGCTCCCCGCGCGTCCTCGACGTGCTCGTCGCCTCCCACCTGACGGGCGCGGTCCGTGGCGACAGCATCGAGCTGTTCGGCACCCGCGTCGACGGGCGGGTCGGCCAGTTCCGCGGCAGCCTCGACGGCCCCTTCCGCGACCTCGGCAGCGTCCCCGGCAGCGCGGGGATGTGGGCGAGCGCCGCCGCCGACAGCGCCGCCCTGTACCTGTTGCTCGCCCGGGCCGGAAGCCGCGCCCCGGACGCCCACGAGCTCGCGGTGCCGATGGTGCCGGCGTCCGACAGCTCCGGCGCAGTGCTGCGGGAGGAGCGCGCGGGCACCTGGCGCGAACGCGCGCTCCCACAGGTGCGCTCGGGGGTTCCGTGCGGCCTGGCGCTCGACCCGCTCGCCGGCCAGCTGCTGATCGCGGGCGCGCAGCGGAGCGACGGCCGGCTCCACCTGTGGCGGGTCGGCCTGGACTCGCTTGTCCTCGTTGCCGACGAGCCGATCGGCGGGCCGCGCGGGAGCGACGCGGCGAGCTGCCGCCCGGCCGTCGTGTTCCAGGAGGGCCCCGGCCTGCCGCCCGAGGGGCGCATCAACGTCTACCACTCCGGCCGCTTCCGCCCCGGTTCCCCCAACTCCTTCCACATGTGGCGCAGCTTCACGATCGGCGACCGCGCCTGGCGCAACCGCGATGGCTGGAAGGAGGAGCAGATGTTCAACCAGTGGAGCTACTCGACCGCCGGCCCCGGCGCGGCGCTGCTCGGCGACAAGCCGGTCGTCGTCACACGCTTCTGGACACACTACAGCTCGAAGACCCGCAACGACGAGGTCTGCATCGCCTTCGACGGCGACGGCGTGGTCGACCGCTCGCTGCGCGACCACGATGACTGGGAGACCGTTTGCGAGCGCGGCCTGGAGCAGTCGATCCTGGTCGTGCGCACGCCGCGGGGCGAGCCGTAGCTAGCTAGGCGGACCATCTTCACAGACCCTTGTCAAGGCCTGCACAACCGGCGTCAGGTGTGGAAAATCTGTGGGGCGCCGTCGGTTTGGCACCTGGATTGCCCTGTGTAGGGCGCCTTCCCACGTTTTCCGCGGACTTTCACCGAGCGGCGGAAACCGTGTGGAAAACTCCCCTTGCGACGCCCCTCAGGTCATGCCGGGGAGAAGGCATCGCGTTCGGCTTTGTTGAGAGTGGCCCTCTGGATCAGCGTGTGCATCTTCCGCAGCCGGCTCAACGCCCGTAGTCGAGCCTGCTTGACCGCGTCGTAGGAGACGCCGCGCTCTTCGGCGAGCTGTTCGATGCTCGTGCCGGAGGCGGCTTTCTTCAACAGGTCGCGGTCCTGGGTGCGGATGCGGGCCAGTGCCTGGGTGAGGTAGACGATCTGTTCGCGGCGCGCCGCGATGCTCGAAGGGCTGGTGCCGGTGTCGACCGGGTCGAAGCCGTCGGTCTCGGTCTCGAAGATGCGGATCAACCCGCCGCTGTTGCGCCGCAGCGCCTTCCAGTAGGCGGTGCGGTTGTACAGGTAGTGCCGCGCGACGTTGTACATCCAGCCGAAGAATTCCTTGTCGCTGCGGTATTCGAACTTGTCGCTGGCCTTGAGGGCCTGCAGGTGGATGCCCTGCACGATGTCCTCGAGGCCTTCGTAGCGCAACACCAGCAGGCTGGCGTTGTTGCGTACGAAGCTGGTCAACGCGTCGCTGTGCTCGACCAGCAGGTCTTCGAGCTTCTTGGAAGCCAGCGGTCTGCCTCCGTGGAAAATCACCTTTCCATCCAGCCTACACGATGCTTGACGGCCGCGCGAGACCATCCTTCCGGGAATCGGCAGCCTACTTTTCCAGATCGAGGATAAACCGTGTCGCGCGATCGACGTAGTGCAACAGGTTCTTGTCGATCGGCTCGAACCAATAGGCGTGGGCGTCCTCGATCTCGTCGCCGGGGGCGACCGCGAGGACCAGGTCGTGTATGCGCTGGCGCTCCTTCTTCCCGAGCAGCCCCTCGATCAGCTCGAGGTACTCGAGGTCGACCTGGCCGTTCTTGTGGACGTAGAGGGCGCGGTGGATGAAGTACTCCTGCACCGAGGAGAAGCCAGGCTTCTGGGTCAGGTCGATGCTCAGGTCGGAGCGGTACAGGTCGACGATCGTCCGGTGCTCGTGTTGCTTGGAGCTGTAGAAGCTGCGGAAGATGTAGGGCGGATAGTGGTCGCCGAGCACGGTGCGGAGCTGCTGGCGGTTCTTGATCCCCCGCCGCTCCATGTAGTACTCGCGGACGAAGCGCTCGAGGGTCGCGCCGAGGCGCAGGAAGTTGCCGAGGCGCATGAAGTTGATCGAGTGGTCCTTGGTGAAGACGTCGAGCAGGGTCTCGCAGTCGGGCGGCACGACCTGCTTGCCCTCCTCGGTCAGGGCCCGCTGGCTCAGCGCCTTGCGCAGCACCGGCACCAGGACCTTCTCCGCCGCCTCGATGCGGTTGACCGAGTTCCAGGCGGACTTCTGCGCATCGGTGTAGGTCGACCAGTCCGCCATGAGGTGCCCTCCCGCGATGGCCTCAGGCTACGCGCGCCCCCGCTCGATGGCAAGCAGTCTCTGCGCCGGTATGCTACGAGGGAGGACGCCGACACTGGAGAGCGGATGTACTGCACACGCTGCGGCCAGAAACTCCCGACCTGGGCGCGCTTCTGCTCGGCCTGCGGGTCGCCGGTCGCCGGCGCGGACGGCGGCTCGCCGACCCTGAGCGGAGGCGCGACGCTCGGTCCGTCGCCGACCCTGAGCGGGGGAGCGACGCTCGGCCCGTCGCCGACCCTGAGCGGAGGAGCGACCCTCGGCCCATCGCCGACCCTGAGTGGCGGCCAGACCTTGACCGTCGGCGGCTTCGTGCGCGTCCGCGGCGGCCGCTTCCGCGCGGGGTCTCCGCCCGGCGAGCGGGGCCGCTGGCCCGACGAGACGCTGCGCGAGCAGGCCGTCGACGACTTCCTGCTGATGGCGACGCCGGTCACGCGCGGCGCCTGGCGGGCGCGGATGGGGGAACCGCCGGGCGCGGGCGCTGACGACCTGCCGGTCGCGGGCGTCTCCTGGGAGGCGGCGCGCAGCTACTGCGACGCCCTGTCCCGCGAGCAGGGGCTGACGCCGTTCTACCGCGAGGGCGGCGACGGCTTCCGCCTGCCCCGCGAGGCGGAATGGGAGTACGCCTGCCGGGCCGGCAGCGCGACGCCGTTCTGGTGGGGCGAGCCGATGCGCCCCGAGCGGGCGCCGCACGACGCGCGCTTCCCGCTCTCCGGAAGTCCGCGGAGCGCGCTCCCCTCGCCGCGTCCGGTCGGCGCGCTCGTACCCAATCCGTGGGGGCTGCGCGGCATGCACGGCGGCGTCTGGGAGTGGTGCGAGGACCTGTACGAGGGCGGACCGGAGCGCGTCGCCCGGGGCGGGAGCTGGGGCTCGCCGGCGGAGCTCTGCCGCGCGGCGGCGCGAGGACGCTTCGCGCCGGAGCACGCCGGGCCGACGGTCGGGCTGCGGCTGGCGCGGGATCTCAGCCTGCGCTGATCAGGCGACGGTGACCATCAGGAAACGCATCACCTCCTCGACGATCGCCCGCAGGGGGATCGGGTCGAAGTCCTCGACGTAGCTGCGTCCCCGGTTCCAGTGGGGCGCCCCCCAGCAGTGCAGGAAGGTGCGCATGCCGTGGATCCAGGGATAGCGCCGGGCGCGCACCGCGGCCACCAGGTCCTTGCGAGCGAGCTGGCCGTGGATGAAGTCCCAGTTCCAGATCTTGTTCAGGAGCTCCTTGCTCGGCTTCGGCAGCCGCACGGTGACGAGCTGGCTGTAGGCGACCGCGCTGCCGCGCAGGTCGACCATCATCAGCCGCGCCTCGTCGAGGGCCACCCCCTCGAGGTTCGCGTCGCGGATCGTCGCCCGCCGCAGGTCGACGCGCCGCATCACCGCGTCCTTGAGGTCGCAGCGGTCGAGGCAGGCGTCGACCAGGATCGCCCCGTCGAGCACCGTGCCGCGCAGCCGCGCGCCGCTGAGGTCGGCTCCCGCCAGGTTCGCGCCGGACAGGTTCGCGCCGCTGAGGTCGGCGCCGCACAGCTTCGCCTCGCGCAGGTCGGCGTCGAGCAGGTTCTGCTGGATCAGCATCGCCCCCGGCTGGATGCTCGAGCGCGGCACGGGCAGCGGCATGCCCTCGATGGTCTCGACCGGCGGCTCGCCGAGCCGGGTCGGGCGCAGCTTGTAGAGGATGTCGGTGCCGAGATCGGGCAGGGGCGGCGCGACCGCGATCGGCACCGGCGTCGGCTCGGGCCGGTCGAGCAGCACGTGGATGTCGGTGCAGTAGCGCCGCGACAGCGCGATGGAGGGGTGCATCACCTCGACCATGCGCGCCGCGCTCAGGCGGCGGGTGACCGCGGGACCCGGGGCCGTCGACTCAGCGTGCATCGCCCAGGAGCTCCTCCAGGAACTGTGCGACCCCGTCGTCGGCGTGGTGCCCGATCACCCGGTCGGCCGCTTCCCGCACCGTCTCGACGGCGTTGGCCACCGCGACCCCGAGGCCGGCGGCCTCGAGCAGGGTCGCGTCGTTCTCGCCGTCTCCGATCGCGATCACCTCGTTGTAGGCGATGCCGCGCGTCTCTTCCAGATAGTCGAGCGCCGCGGCCTTGCCGCGCACGTCCGCGACCGCGTCTACGGCCCACCAGCGGAAGCCGGAGAACAGCCCCAGCCGCGTCAGCTCGACGCTGTGGCGGCCGAGGCCGCGGGCGGCGAGCTGCTCGAGCAGGGCGGCCCGCGCCGGCTCCTCGCAGATGAAGGTCAGCTTGAACACCTGCTCGCGCGGCAGCGCGTCGACGCGCTCGATGCCGGGGAGCCGCGCGAGCAGCGGCGCGGCGCGCTCGTCGAACAGCCGGTAGGCCCGGCCATCCTTGCCGAAGGTCAGCGCGCACAGGCTGGGCGGTGCCTCGCGCAGCAGGGTCGCGACGACCTCGGCGGGCAGGAAGCGCTCGTCGACGATGCCTCCTCGCGGCGCATCGAAGACCTGGCTGCCGTCGCAGCAGAACCAGGGCCCGTTCAGCCCGACCTCGCCGAGCAGCCGCTCGACCGAGCGGAGCGTGCGGCCCGTCGCGACGCACACGAGCCAGTCCTGCGCCACCAGCGCCTGGAGGGCCTGGAGGCTGCGCGAGGAGAGCCGTCCGCGGGGGTCGAGGAGGGTGCCGTCGAGGTCGAGGATGACGGTGCGAGGGGGCATGGTGTCCAGGAGAAGAGAACCGGCTCGTTCCCGTGAGGGGCCGAGCCGGATCGTGGGTGCAAAAATCAGCAGGGGATCACGTCATGCGCGAGAGGCGACGGTGCGCTTGCGGTACGTGCGTTGAAGGTATTTTTGCCCGCAGGGTGGGGGACAGTCCCACAGGGTGAACAGGACGTCCCTTTCCAGAACCTCGTACTGATAGATCATCTCTCCATGGCACTTGTGGCAGACCATGCACTCCTCCTGAGACGAGATCCAAGCGTATGAGAAGAGCTAAGCAGGAAATCATACCATACGTCTCAAGCGCGGCGCCTTCAAGGTCAAAAAACCGTTTTGCAGAGGCCACCCCGAGAGCCCCGACAGCGCGCCGTTTCCCCGCCTGCAGCAAGAGCTGGTGGCGCCGTCAGGGGGCGCGATTCCCGGCCCATTGACGGGGAGCCCGATTTGTGCGAAAAAAGCCGCCCAGCCACCTCCGCGGAGATCATCGGTGTACTACAACAATGTCCTGGAGCTGATCGGCAACACGCCTCTGGTCAAGCTCAATCGCTTGTCGCATGGGCTCAAGCCGACGGTGCTGTGCAAGCTCGAGTACCTCAACCCCGGCTCGAGCATCAAGGACCGCATCGGCCTGAAGATGATCGAGGATGCGGAGAAAAAGGGCCTGATCAGCCCCGGCGGCACGATCATCGAGGGCACCTCCGGGAACACCGGCGTCGGCCTCGCCCTCGCCGCGGTGATGAAGGGCTACCGCTGCATCTTCGTGATGCCGGACAAGATGTCGCAGGAAAAGATCTCCGCCCTGCGCGCCTACGGCGCCGAGGTGGTCGTCACCCCGACCGCGGTCGCGCCCGAGGATCCGCGCAGCTACTACTCGGTCTCCCAGCGGCTGAGCGAGGAGATCCCGAACTCCTACTACCCCAACCAGTACAAGAACCCGAGCAACCCGCAGACCCACTATGAGTCGACCGGCCCCGAGATCTGGGAGCAGACCGAGGGCAAGGTCACCCACTTCGTCGCGGGCATGGGCACCGGCGGCACCCTGAGCGGCATCGCGCGCTACCTCAAGGAGCAGAACCCGGCGGTCCAGGTGATCGGCGTCGATCCGATCGGCTCGCTGTACTGGGACAAGTTCCACAAGGGCGAGGTGATCGAGGAGAACGTGCACCCGTACCTCGTCGAGGGGATCGGGGAGGACTTCCTGCCCACGACGATGGACCTGTCGATGCTCGACGACGTGATCCGCATCACCGACAAAGACTGCTTCATGACCGCCCGCGCCCTCGCCCGGCGCGAGGGGATCTTCACCGGAGGCTCCGGCGGCGCGGCGGTCTGGGGAGCGCTCGAGGTCGCGAAGAAGTGCGACGAGAACGCGCTGATCGTCACGCTCCTGCCCGACTCGGGCTCGCGCTACCTGACCAAGGTGTTCAACGACACCTACCTGCGCGACAACGGCATGCTCGGCACGATGGTCGAGCTCAACGGAGCGCAGCTGATCGGCCACAAGACCGACGGGCCCTCCCAGCTGTACTCGGTCAGCCCCGAGTCGTCCGTGCTCGCCTGTATCAAGCTGATGCGCGCCGAGGAGATCAGCCAGCTCCCGGTCCTCGACGACGGCGCCATTCTCGGCAGCGTGCGCGAGGATCAGATCGTCCCGCTCCTCTTGCAGGGCGAGAACCTCGAGGACATCCAGGTGCGCAGCATCATGGCCGAGCCGCTGCCGGTCGTCGACTACGACGAGCCGGTGTCGAGCATCTCCCGGCTCTTGACTCCGCACAATCCCGCCGTGCTGATCCGGCAGGCCGACGGCTCGCTGAACATCTTGACCAAGCACGACCTGATCCGCGGCATCGAGATCTGATCCCGTCGCAACGATCGGGCTGATCAGTCGATCACGATGTAGGTGATCTTCCAGCCGTCCGGGGTCTCGCGGAACATGATGCGGAACCCACTGGAGCGCTCGTTTCCGTCGCGGGTGTAGGTGAAGCTGCCGCTGAGCACGCACTCGTCCCGGTCGCGCGAGAAGACGCAGCGATCGTTCGTCGACGTGAAATCGGAGAGCCCGAAGTTCCAGCCCTGCGGATGGTCGACGAGGGTGAGCACGGGGTCCTGCCCGTCGCTCGCCGACGCGCGCAGGTCGTCCGCGAGCAGCGGCTCGAGCACGTGCTTGTGCCCGGCCGCGATCGCCTGCATCACGCTGTCCGTGAGGGCCCGCACCCACTCCTCGTCCGGATCCGGCTCCGTCGCGGGGGGCGCGACCTCGACCACGACGACCGGGACCTCGATGACGAGCTCCCCGAAGGCGCCCAGGTCATCCGGCGCGACGTCCGGGGTCGCGAGGATCAGCGCCGCCGAGCGCAGGAGCGCGAGGTCCTCCTGGTCGAGCTCGACTTCGCTCAGCGCGCCGAGCGCGTTCCGCAGGGTCTCGGCGCGGCGGCGGTACCAGCCGATGTGGGCGAAGTCGAGCTCGAACAGCTCGCGGCCCTGGACCTCTACGCTGTTCGCGAGGCCGTCGTTGGCGTCCGCCCGTTTCGCGCACTGCTCGGCGAGCGTCGCGCGGGCTTCGGGGGACCAGAGGTCGTCGAGGGAGGCCTGGGCGAAGGCGGGCAGGGCCAGGCACAAGAACAGGCAGAGTCGGGTCATCGGTGGAAGCTCCTCCGGAGGATGATCCACCGAGTCTATCAAGTCGGCGGCGCGCGGCGCGAGCCTTCCTCGAGCAGGGCGTGGGCCTGGTCGATCAGGCGCGGCGCTCCGTCTCGGGGCTCGCCGACGCAGCCGTAGGCGTGGGCCTCGCGGACCAGGTCGACGCTGGCGTCGGAGAGCGCCAGGGGCCAGGTCGCGCAGGTGCGGGGCTTGAGCCGCAGCGGGTCGTCGCCGGCCGCCAGGGCCGCGGCGTGGATCGCGCAGCGCTCGGCGCCCTCGGCGTCGCGGAACAGGAAGGAGCAGCCCCCGTCGGCGCGGTGCTCGATGCGCAGCCCCGCCTCTTCCTCCGCGGCGAAGACGTCGTCGTAGGTGTCTCCGGCGAGCCGCAGCCAGGGCGCGAAGACGGCGATCTCATCGAGGCGCTGCTCGATGCGCTCGCGCTCCTTCTCGCTGACGTACACGTCGAGCTTCCGGCAGCAGTACGCGCCTTCGCGGCGGCAGCGCGCGGAGATGCAGGTCATGCACAGGCGGCGGACGTCGGGCCAGAGCTCGGGGGGCATGGGAAGTCCTCGGTTGGGGGAGTGTAGGCGGGCGGTGCGTGGCGTGCAAACGGGGGATCGGCGGAGGCGGCGACTGCAACATCCCTGTCCAGCTTGCGTCCCCGCGGTCTGCAAGGGGCGCGCTTTCGCGACCGAAACGGGGGGTTTTCGGCTGGCAACGCAATTGCTCCAGGAAGCCCGACACGAAATCCTGGAGGAACCCCCGATGTCGACTTCTCTCTGCTGGTGCCTGCTCGCTCTCGGTGTGCTGGTCGGACCGTCGTTGTGCCTGGCGCTGGCCTGGCCCCATCCGTCCGAGGCGCTCGACTCCGATCCACCGGACGAGGACGGCTACACGCCACTCGACGCGCTGGTCTCGTGCACGGTCGTCGAGACCGGCGAGGTCCCCGGGCTGGTCGCGATCTCCGCCGGGCAGGAGGCAGGCCTTCGGTCCGGCTTCGCCTGCCGCTTCCTGCGCGGCCACCGCGAGGTCGCCCGCGGGCATGTGTGGTTCGCCCTGGAGCGCTTCGCGAGCGTGCGGCTGGCCGAGGGCGAGCCGCGGGTCGGCGACAGCGCGCTGATCACCCTGCCGCGAGGAGGTTGAGCATGCTCGCACGCATCACCTCGGCGACCCTGCAGGGCGTGCACGGCGCGCGGGTGGAGGTCGAAGTCGACCACGGGGCGGGGCTGCCCGGTTTCGTCATCGTCGGGCTGCCGGACGCGGCGGTGCGGGAATCGCGGGAGCGGGTCCGCTCGGCTCTCGGAAACGCGGGCTTCAAACGCCCCCAGCGCCGGGTGACCGTCAACCTCGCCCCCGGAGACCTGCGCAAGGAGGGGGCGCTCTACGACCTGCCGATCGCCCTCGCGCTGCTCGCCTCCTCGGGGCAGCTGACCCTACCGGAAGGCTGGGGCGCGTTCGGCGCGCTCTCCCTCGACGGCGGCGTGCGCCCGGTGCGCGGGGCGCTGCCCCTGGCGTCGGCGCTGCTGCGCTCGGGCTGCGCGCGCCTGCTGGTCGGCCGCGAGAACGCCGCCGAGGCCTCGCTGGTCGCCGGCCTGGAGGTGTTCGCGGTCGACTCCCTGGCCGAGGCCGCGGCGATCGTCAGCGGACGCCAGCGGGCGCAGCCGGTCACCCCCGGCAGCTTCGACACGGTCGAGCTGCCCTTTCCGGACATGGCGGATGTGCGCGGTCAGGCGCTCGCCCAGCGCGGGATGCTGATCGCGGCGGCCGGCCACCACAGCGCCCTGCTGGTCGGGCCGCCGGGCAGCGGCAAGACGATGCTCGCCGAGCGGCTGCCGGGGATCCTGCCGCCGCTCAGCCCGGACGAGGCGGTCGAGGTCGCGGAGATCACCAGCGCCGCCGGCCTCTGGCGCGGCCGCGAGCTGCCGCGTCGGCGGCCCTTTCGCGCGCCGCACCACACGACGAGCTCCGCCGGCCTGGTCGGGGGCGGCAGCTTCCCGCGGCCGGGAGAGCTCAGCCTCGCCCACCACGGCGTCTTGTTCCTCGATGAGGTCGTCGAGTTCCCGCGGCGCATCCTCGAGCTCCTCCGCCAGCCCCTCGAGTCGGGCATGGTGACGGTCGCGCGGGCCCGGGCGACCTTCAGCTTCCCGGGGGACGTGCTGCTGCTGCTCGCGATGAACCCCTGCCCCTGCGGCTACCACGGTGACGGTTGCCGTCCCTGCCGCTGCAGCCCCCTCGAGATCAAGGGCTACCAGGGGCGGCTCTCCGGGCCGCTGCTCGACCGCATCGACCTGCGGCTGCAGGTCCCGCGGGTGCCGGCCGAGGAGCTCGAGCGGCCGAGCGCCTTCACCTCCGACGGGCTCCGCGCCCGGGTGCTCGCAGCGCGTGCGGTGCAGGCGGCGCGCGGGGAGCGGGCCAACGGACGGCTGTCGAGCGGGGCCTGGCTCAAGGACCCGACCCTCGCGCCCGCCGCCCGTCGCATGATGCTCGGCGCCGTCGCCCCCCTCGGCCTGTCGGCGCGGGGGCTGGGGAAGACTTTCCGGGTCGCGCGGACGGTCGCCGACCTCGAAGAGAGCGAGCAGGTCTGCGAAGAGCATGTCGCCGAGGCGCTGCAGTTCCGGGCGCTGCCGGAGGTGATCGGGGCGCCCGTGGGGTGAGGGTCTCTTGGCTTCTGTACCGGTCCGGCTGGCGGGGGGTAACCCCGCCCCCGGAAAGAACCTACACACCGTGGTAGGGGAGGGGCTCACGAGGCTGTCTCACAGAACCCGATGACGCACGTCCCAACGCCTGCGGCGGGCGGGGGTAAACCCCGCCCCTACATTGGATTCCGACGCACCCCGCGGGTGATCTCGGACATGGGGCAAACGAGCTATGCCTCGCTTGGGCTGATGGTCCTATCCGAATGTAGGGGAGGGGTTTACCCCCGCCCGCGAAGCGGGAGAATGCGTACGTGGCTGGACTCGTGAGACGGCCTCTTCACCCCCTCCCGTCGTACTTCGAGAACTGACCAATCTCCGGGATCGACCTGTCCGAGGTCGGAGACGGCGTTCTCGAATTCCTGGGCCTCTTCGGCGCTCCAGATGCCGCAAAACTCTTCGAATTCGCGTTCCCGGGCTCGGGTGTCGGGGGGAATCACCCCGAGAGCCTGCGCGAGCAGTTTCTTGACCATGCGGTTCAAGCTGAGGCCCTCGCTCTCTGCTCGCGACCGCAGCATTTTCGCGGTGACCGGATCGAGGTTGTGGATCGTGAACGAGTTGCCCATCACATTACTCCCCGCGCTGCTCACCCTCAGCGTACCAGGCACCCGGTCTGGTTCGTGGTCGGTTCACTTCTTTTCGCCACGAACCACCTCGCTGTCAGGTCATTCCAGCGCGGCCCGCTGGTCAACATCTGACCAGCGACCCCGAGAGCATGGCGACCGCACGCCGGCTCGCGCCGGCACCCCGGTTGCAATGCTGACCTGCATGGCCAAGCAGGGAGGGAACCCATGCGCAACGTCGTGCTCACGCTTCTTCTGTTCGTCCCGTCCACCTTCGCCCAGGAGGCCCACGCGGATGCCAACACGCTGCTCGCCGAGCTGTGCGATCGCGCCCCGCCCGAGGTCTTCGCGGCGGTCGAGGAGGCCGCCTCTGCCCAGGGCGTGGAGGGGGCGGCGCTGTTGCTCGAGCTCGAGGCGCTGTGCGGGACCGACCTCGGCCGCGCGCGGGTCGCCCGTGCATTCCAGGAGCTGCGCGTCGAGCTGCGCGCGGCGCTCGCCGGACGCCGGCTCACCGAGCTCGCCCCGCACCTGGCCTGGAAGCTCGGGCTGGGCAAGGACGCCGTCGGCCGCACGATCATCTTCTACCCGGCGCGCTGCTTCGAAGGCGGGGCGCGGCTGCAGATGCTCGAGTACCTGGTCATCCCCGAGCCGCCGCCGGCGGGCTTCGGTAGCAAGGCCTACGAGGCGCTGGCGGGCATGGAGCCGGCGGTCTGGCGCGACTTCAGCGAGGCCTGGGGCGAGGACGCCGAGCTCTTCCTGCGCTGGAAGGACGCCGAGGGGAGCCTGCAGACGGTCCCGCTGGTCGAGCTGCGCGAGAGCTTCAAGCCCAGGCTCGAGGTCTGGGGGCTGTTCCTCGGGGGGAACGAGGAGGCCGACCCGGCGCGCTTGCCCGCCGACGGCGCGGACGTGCAGGTCGGGATCACTCCCAGTCGCTGAGGGCGAGGCCCGCGCGCAGGCTCTCCGCCTGCGCGAGCAGCGTCTCCTGGCTCTCGAGGGGGCCGCGCAGGGTCAGCACCAGGGCGCTGGAGCGCTGCACCGAGACCCGCACCACCTGCACCAGCTCGTGCTCGCCGAGGCGGTAGGCGACCGTCGCCCAGGCGCCCTCGGTACGGGGCCAGCGCTCGTCGATCGTGGTCAGGAGGCGGGTCTCGAGCCGCCGCTGCATCGCCGCGAGGTAGGTCGGAAGGTCGAGGGGGGCGGCGAGCAGCTCGGCGCTGAGCAGCAGCTTGCGGCCCTCGGGGCCGGTGCCGGAGACGAGCATCCCGCCTTCATCCTGCGCCTCGAGCTCCCAGCCGGACAGGGTCCAGGTCAGCCCGAGCAGCGGGTTGGTGTAACCGTCCGTGTCGACCGCGCCGGCCGCTGCCCA
This sequence comes from bacterium, assembly GCA_030428695.1. The sequence goes on along the minus strand of JAUIEM010000072.1, from coordinate 10,347 downwards.
ACGCGACGGGTCGGTTCGCACCGAGGCGGCCGGCGGGGCCGCGTCCGCGAGCAGGGCGCCGGCCTCGGCGCCGTTTGTGAAGCTGGCCAGCAGGGCGCCGCGCTCGCTCTCCCAGGCGGCGAAGTCTCCCCGGGGCCCGCTCAGGGTGACGACGAGCATCGCGGCCCCGTCGGCGCTCGGGCAGAACCACTGAACGAGCGCGGTGTCGATGCCTTCGAGCAGGCCCTCGAGGTGCAGCTGGGCGGTGAACACCCCGACGCTCTCGGTCCCGACCCGCAGGTCGACATCGGGCAGGGCCGACGAGCCGTCGGCGAGCACGAGCGCCGCGTAGTCGACGGCGGTCAGCGGGGCTTGCAGCAGCTCGCGGTCGACCGCGACCCGTCGCCCCGTGCTGAGCTGGCGGAAGGTGGCCGGGCCCTCGGTCGGCGTCCACTCCCAGATGCCCGGCGGCAGCTGCAGGGCCCATCCGGCCGCGCGGTCGCCGACCGTGCGATCGTCGCGCACGGTGTCGGCCGCGAGGCTGGCGACGAGGACGAGGAGAAGGAGGCTGCGCATCGGGCACCGGGGGCTGGGAGCCGCGGCTCCAGGGTCTGGTGGAGGCTACCGCATGGCCGGACGGATGGCAACGGCGCGCCGACCTGCTACAGTCTGGGCGGAACCTGGAGGGCCCGATGCCCCAAAGCCGCGCCGAAGACACCCGGGAGCGCCTGCTCGAGGCGGCGGAGGAGCTGTTCTCCGCGCGCGGCGTCGGCGGCGTGTCGTTGCGCGAGCTGACCCGGCATGCCGGGGCGAACATCGCCGCGGTGAACTACCACTTCGGCTCGAAGCTCGGGCTCGTCCAGGCCCTCTGTGGCACGCGCCTGCGGGCGCTGAACCAGCGACGCCTGGCGCGCCTGTCCGAGGTCCGGGACGGCGCCTCGCTCGAGGCGATCCTGCGCGCCTACATCGCCCCGACCGCCGCGATGTGCCGGGCTTTTCCCGTGTTCCTGCGGCTCTACCGACGGCTCGAGCTCGAGAGCCCCGAGGTGCGCGCCGCGGTCTTCCAGCGCGGTCGTGTCGGCGCGACGGTCGAGGCCTTCGGCCGCGCGCTCGCGGCGGCCCTGCCCGGGGCGCCGCTGGTCGAGCTGTTCTGGCGGATGCACTTCCTGACCAACGCCATCGACGGCGCCTGGGCCGGCTGGCCGGATCCCGAGGCCCTGAGCGGCGGCCGCCTGCGCTTCGACGACGAGGACGCGATGGTCGAGCGTCTGGTGCGCTTCGCGGCGGCCGGACTGCGGGAGTGCGTCGGATGAAGCGCACGCTGGTCGTCCTCTATCCCGGCTGCATCGAGCGCGAGGTGATCCTCGCCGCCCAGCTGCTCGATCCCACCTTCCCCGTCGAGGTCGCCACCCCTGACGGCGGGCCCCTGCGCGGGGCGTCGGGCATGCGCTTCCTCGCCGACCTCGGCTACGCGGACATCGAACCGGAGCGCTACCGCGTCGGCCTCGTTCCCGGCGGCGACTTCGCCTCGGTCTACGAGGATCCGAGCATCTTCGACCGGCTGCGGGCGATGCACGGGGCCGGGGCCCTGCTCGGGGCGATCTGCGCCGGCCCGTTCTTCCTCGCCCGCGCCGGGCTCCTTCGCGGCAGGGAGGTCGCCCACGGCTTCGACGCTGCCGCGAGGGAGTTCCTCGCCGGACACTTCGATGGTGCCCGCTGGAGCGACGCGCTCCTGCACGCCGACGACGCCATCGTCACCGCGCGAGCGACGGCGTGGCTGCCCTTCGCCCTCGAGATCCTGCACCGGGTCGTCGGCCTGACCCCGGAGCGGCGCCGGGCGCTGGAGCGCGCGCTCGGCTGAGGGCGGCGACTGCTGCCTGAAACGCTCGCAGAAGGCGGGGGGTCGCCGCTTCCGGACGATCCTCCGCAGCCTCCCGCGCCAGCAAAATCAAATAGCGTTTGAATCTTTGAATGAAACATGGTTTGATCTGGTGGAATCCACGGAGATCCGCCGATGAAGATCGTCCTCCCCCTGCTGCTGCTCAGCCTCTGGCTCGCCGGCTGCAACGCCTCCTCCGGCTCCGACGAAGCCTCCGCGACCGGCGCGGGCGCCACCGCTCCCAGCGCACCGGCTCCGACGACGCCGCCCGCTGCCTCGCCGCGTCCGCCCGCAGGGACGACCCTGACCCGCTACCCGCTGGTGCTGATGCACGGGGCGGGGGGCATGACCCAGCCCGACTACTTCCACGGCGTCCCGCAGTTCCTCGACAGCCTCGGCTTCACCGTGCTCGAGACCCAGGTGTCCTCGCAGCTTCCGGTCACCCAGCGGGCGGACGTGCTGCGCGCGCAGATTCTCGCCGCCTTCCCGGCGCCGACCACCCGGGTCAACCTGATCGCCCACAGCCTCGGCGGTATCGATGCCCGGGCGCTGATCGGCCTGCCCGGCATGGCCGACAAGGTCGTCAGCCTGACCACCCTCGGCTCGCCCCATCGTGGGACGCCGATCGTCGACATGATCCTGGCGGCGAACACGATGCCCTTCCAGCAGACCCTGACCAACATCCTGCTCGGAGCCTTCGGGATGAACCTCGCGCTCCTGGGCGAGGTCAACACCACCGCCATGCAGACGGTGTTCAACCCCGCGCACCCGGACGATCCGCGGGTCTTCTACCAGAGCTTCGCCGGGATCGCCGACCCCGTCGGCCAGACCGGCGTGCCGGTCTCGGTCAACTACGCCGGCTCCTGGCCCTTCGTCTTCGCCGGCGGCGGCGACAACGACGGCCTGGTGCCGGTCAGCTCGGCGATGTGGGGGCTGTGGCGCGGGGTCGAGCTCGCCGATCACGGCGACCTCGCCGGCGCCCGCCCCGCCGTGTTCGACCCCTTCCCCTTCTACACCGCGATCGCCCTCGACCTGGCGGCGCGCGGATATTGATCATCCTGATCCCGTCTGATTCACCGGGATTCCTGCTGCGGACCCGGATGCCGCAGATCTCGGGCACTTCGAGCCTTCTGCGCTGCTCACCTGTGGACGGTGTGCCAGCCATGAAAAAACGGCTCCGCTGCTCGAAGACTCGAAGCGCCCGATCTCAAGCGGCCTCCGGGCCCTCGCGACGCAATCCCGGTGAATCAGCCGGGCTGATCGGAGAGACGGGAACTCCCGCGCCGCCGGCGACGTTGTCATCTGTGAACGACCGAACCGATGAGAATGTGGAGGAAGACATGATCAGGATTGCGCTCAGCCTCGCGCTCGCCACGACCCTCGCCTTCGCCCAGTGCGACGGCTCCGCAGGCGGCGGATGTGGCGAAGGCATGGCAGACGGCCCGAGTTGTGAGAAGATGGAGGCGCAGGGCTGCGGCCAGGGCACGCAGGTCCGCTTCCCCTTGATGCGCGTCAACAACGCCGACGACCGCCTGATGGTCGTCCGCCAGCTGGTCCGCGCGAAGATCCCCCTGTGCGACTTCGACTTCGAAGAAGACGTGCTGCTGCTCACGGTCGCCCCGGAGACGCAGGTCACCCTCGCCGACGTCGAGGCGGCGCTGCCCGGGCCCTTCGTGGTCGATCACAGCCGCTTCGCGATGCCGGCCCGCACCACCCTGATGTTCGACGGCATGGGCTGCATGGGCTGCGCCCCGGACGTCAGCGCGATGCTCGCCTCGATCGAAGGGGTCGAGGTGCTCGATGTGCAGGTCGGGATGGCCGAGATCGCCGTCGCCCCGGACGCGCGCTGCAGCCAGAAGCTGCGGGCGAAGTTCGACGAGAGCCGCTTCACCCTGACCGGCATGGCCTGGGGCAAGTCCGCGGACGCCGCCCCCAAGGAAGGCTGCTGCCCGGGCGCCGCCGACGCGAAGGACCCGGTCGTCCAGGACTGAGGTCGAGCGATCGCCCAGAGCCGACGAGGAGCCCCCGGGCTCCTCGTTGTCATCGGGGGCTCCTCGTTGTTATCCGGCCGCGAGGATCTTCCGGTACAGCGCGACGGTCTCGTCGACCATCCGCGCGACGCTGAACTTCTCGAGGGCGACCGCGCGCGCCTTCGCGGCCATCGCCCGCCGGCCCTCGAGGTCGCGGGCCAGGGCGAGCATGCGCTCGCAGAGCGACTCCGCGGCCGGCGGATTCGGCGCGCCGAGCTCTTCGTCCTCGGCGATCTCGAAGAAGTCGCCGGTCACCCCGTCCTCGATCATCTCGAGGAAACCCCCGCGCCGGGCGAGGATCACCGGGCAGGCCATCGCCATCGCCTCGACCGCCGCCAGCCCGAAGGGCTCCTCCGTCGAGCACAGCACGAAGCAGTCGAGGGCGCTGAGCAGCGCCGGCACGTCCTTGCGGAAGCCGAGGAAGGCGATGCGCGGCTGGCCGGCGGCGAGCTTCTTCAGCTCCTCCTCGGTGCCGTGGTCCGGCCCGATCAGCAGGAAGCGGGCCGGCGGCGCGTCCGCCTGCGCGAGGTAGCGCTGGGCGGCGTCGACGAAGAAGCGCGGGTTCTTGCGCCGGGCGAGCCGGCTGATGAAGGCGAACAGCACGTCCTCCTCGTCGCCGCCGAGCTGCGCGAGAAGCGCCGCGCGGTGCTTGGACCGCGGCGCCGCGTCGGGGTCGAAGCGGTCGAGGGGGATGCCGTACTGGACGCGGTGCAGCCGCTCGTTCGGGATCAGCGGCGCGTCGAGCAGCGCGTCGTAGATCGTCTGCGAGGGGGCGATCACGTGCTGCACCCGCCGCTTGTACAGGTAGCGGTTGGCGAAGTGGGCGTTGATCGGCTTGAGGTTGTGCCGGGTGCGGATCAGCGGCACGCCGGTCTTGCGCAGGGCGAGGGAGGTCACCCAGGTGTCCCAGCTCGCGTTGCAGTGGATCAGCTGCGCGTCGTGGGCGCGGCAGAGCTCCCGCAGCTTCTTCGCGTCGCTGAGGTAGGTGCCGGGCTTGAGGAACCACTGCTTGTGGTCGAGGGCGAGGTCGACGCAGCGGATCGGCAGGTCGAGCGCCTCGAGCCGCGTCCGCAGCTCGGACTTCCGGCGGGTGCCGAGGGCGACGGCGTGGCCGCGCTCGGCCAGTCCCTTGGCGAGGTGGAAGATGTAGGCCGCCTCGCCGTTCCAGCCGCGCTTCTTGTTCGTCAACAGCACCCGTAGCGGGGCGTCCATGATTCCTCCAGAGGGAGCTCGGTGCCGCGTTATAGCCGGCGCGCCGCCCCAGGGCAACCGTCAGCCCTTGGTGCTGCCCGCCGTCAGGCCCTGGACCAGGTTCCGCTGCAGCAGGAAGAACAGCAGCACCACCGGGATCGAGACGATCAGCGAGCCCGCCGCGAACAGCCCCCACTCGGTCGAGTGGGCGCCGACGAAGCTCTGCAGGGTGACCGGCAGGGTGTAGCTCAGCTCGCTGTTCAGGAAGGTCGCCGCGAGGATGTACTCGTTCCAGGCGGTCATGAACGAGAACAGGAAGGTCACCGCCACCCCCGGCATCGCGATCGGCAGGGCGATGCGCCGGAACACCAGCCAGGGCCCCGCGCCCTCGAGCCGGGCGACCTCCTCGAGCTCTGGTGGGATGCGGTCGAAGTAGCCCTTGAGCATCCAGGCGCTGAAGGGCACCGCCGAGGTGCCGTAGACCAGCACCAGGCCGAGGGGGTTGTCGACCAGCCCGAGCCCCTGCAAGATCAGATACAGGGGCACCGCCATCACCACCCCGGGGAACATCTGCGAGACCAGGAACATGCGCAGGCCGGTCTTCTTCCCGACGAAGTCGAAGCGGCTGAAGGCGTAGGCGGCGGTGCAGGCGAAGAACACGCCGAGGATCGCGCTGAGCAGGGAGACCAGCAGGCTGTTGCCGAGCTGCCGCCAGAACAGGAGGTGGCCCTCGCCGTCCGTCAACCCGAACAGCGTCCGGAAGTTCCCCAGGCTCCAGCTCCCCGGTTCCCACGCCAGCGCGCCGCCGATGCCCTGATCGGTGAACGCCATCTGCAACACCCACAGCACCGGAAACACGGTGACCAGGCAGGCCGCGATCAGCGCGCCGTGGACGAACATCCTGGTGAGGAGCCGCGGCCTCATGCCTGCCCTCGCTTGCCGAGCCGCTCCTGGACGGCGCTGTAGCCGTACAGCACGACGAAGATCAACAGGGCGTAGGCGGCGGCGTAGCCGTAGCGGTGCTGGCGGCGGAAGGCCCACTTGTAGGCCTCGCTGATCAGGATCTCGGTCGAGGCCGAGGGCTCGCCGCCGCTGACCAGGTAGATCACGTTGAACATGTTGAAGGTCCACACCGAGCCGAGCAGCACCGCGGGGGCGAGGACCGGCCGGATGTGCGGCCAGATCACCCAGCGCAGGCGTTGGAGGAAGGAGGCGCCGGCGAGGCGCGCGACGTCCTCCTGCTCGGACGGCACCGCCTGCAGGGCGCCGAGGGTGACGACCATCATGAACGGGAAGCCGAGCCAGGTGTTGGTCGCGAGGTTGGCGGCGAAGGCGGTGCTGAAGCGCGCGAACCAGCTGATCGCGTCGAGGCCGAGCAGCTCGAGCAGGCCGTTGATCGCGCCGTACTGGCGGTTGAACATCGACTTCCAGGTCAGCGCCGTGATGTAGCTCGGGATCGCCCACGGCAGGATCAGCGCCACCCGGTACACGCTGCGCAGCCGCAGCCAGGCCGGCCGCAACAAGAGCGCGAGGGCGACGCCGAGGACGACGTGCAGGAAGACGTTCGTCACCGTCCACAGCACCGTCACGCCGAGGGTGAAGTAGAAGTTCAGCGGGTCGTCGAGGGCATAGTCGCCGCTGAACAGGATCGACGTGAAGTTCGCCAGGCCGACGAAGCGGAACTCGCCGTCGGTGTGCGCGAAGAAGGCGACCAGGCTGCCGAGCAGGAAGGGCGCGAACACCAGCAGCACCATCGCGAGCACCGCCGGCGCGCTGAAGGTGTAGGCCGTGCGCCCCGCGAGCAGCCGCTCCCGGAGCTTCCGATCGCGCAGCCGCGACAGCGCGTAGAACACCACCCCGAGCAGCAGGACCGAGGCGACGAGCAGCCAGGGGCCCGCGTCGGCCTCGTCCGGCGGCGGCTGGGAGAGGATGTGGATGCGCTGCCGCGCCGCCGCCACCGCCGGCTCGAGGGCGCGGTCCTGGCCGAGCAGCTCGCGCAGGAAGCCGTTGCTGACCTCCCAGACCACGCCCATCTCCGGCCGGCTCGGCGTCACCTGCCCGGTCGCGAGCGCCCCGGCCTGCACCGCCCCGATGCCTCGCGCGGGCGGGCGGTCGCGCAGCGGCGAGGGCTGGTGGGCGCGCGCGCTGCGCAGGGCGACCAGCTCCGGGTCGAGCAGCGCCCAGGCGAGGGAGCGCGCGGCCGCGGGGTCCGGGGCCTGGGCGGACAGGAACAGCCCCTCGACGCTGAGGAAGGAGCCCGCCGGGCGGCCGCCGATGCTGAACAGCGGGGCGACGTCCCAGGTCGTCAGCTCGCCGCTGATCGTGCTGCCGAACCACGGCCCGGACAGCACCAGGGCCGCCTTGCCGGTGTTGAACAGCGTGCCGACCTCGGCGGTGTTCGACTCGCGGGGGATGATCCCGCCGTCCTGCAGCTCCTTGACCAGCGCGAAGCTCTCCTGCCCGGCCGGGTCGAACACCGCGATGCGGTCGCCGTCGAAGAGCGCGCCGCCGCAGGCGAAGAAGAACGGCGCGTGGAAGAAGAAGCTCGAGCTGTCATAGGCGAGCGGGAAAACGCCGGCAGGCAGCGTCGCGCGCAGGCCGCGCAGCTCCTCGAGGGTGGTCGGCACGGCCGGGCACAGCGCGGTGTTGACCCACAGGAACAGACCCTTGAAGGTCAGCGGCAGCCCGAAGCGCGCGCCGTCGGCCTCGAAGGCGCCGGCGAGCTTGGGGTCGAGGGCGGGCGTCGGCGGCGCCTCCAGCGGCTGCAGCAGGCCGGCGGTCCGCCATTCCCCGAGCCGGTCGTGGGCGAAGATGAACAGGTCGGGACCCTGGCCGTAGGGGATGGTGGTCCGCAGCTTCTCGGGCAGCACGTCGAAGGGCACGAACAGCGTGCGCACGGTCAGGCTGTCCCCCGCCGCCCGGGCGATCGTCTCCTCGAGGACCGCGCGCTCGGCGCCGGTGTACGAGTGCCACAGCGTGACCTCGCCCGCGCCCGCGCCGAGGGTGAGGAAGAGCAGGAGGAACGCGCGGAGGGGGGCGCGTGAAGTCAGCCGACGGGCAGGGGTAGCCCGCGCGGAGGCGCCTGTTCCCTGTGAACGACGGGCGGGGGTAAACCCCGCCCCTACATTCGAACGAACCGAGGTAGGGGAGGGGTCTACCCCCTCGCGCCGGTCGCGTGGGGACGCCGCGCGCGGGATGCCTGTTCCCGCCTCGCGCAGAACACCCACCCCCGAGGTAGGAGAGGGGTTCACCCCCTCCTTTCGGCCGTGTGGGAACCCCTCGCCCGGGTCCTTCCGTCGGCCGCGGGGGACCGCCCCCTCGTGTGCAACGCCCCGTCGCGCCATCCTCACGCTCCGCACCGCCGCCCGCTCGCGCTGTCGAACCAGTGCGCGGCCTCGAGCCGCAGGCCGCAGGCAAGCTCTTCCCCCGGGCGCAGGGCGAAGGCCCGGGCGCCGTCGACCGTGGCGGAGAGCTCCTGGTCCGCGATGCGCAGGCGCACGTGGCCGCGGTCCCCGACCGGCTCGACGACCTCGACGGTCGCGCGCAGAGGACCTTCCCCGAGCAGCACATCCTCCGGCCGCAGGCCGAGGGTGTCGGCGTCGGGAGGGACCCGCGCGTCCAGGACCAGGCCGCCCGCCCGGAACTTCCCCTGCTCCGCCGTCCCCCGCACCAGGTTCATCGACGGGCTGCCGAAGAAGCCGGCGACGAACAGGTTCTCGGGCCGCAGGTAGACCTTCTCCGGGGTGCCGCACTGGGCGACCTCGCCGGCGTCGAGCAGGGCGATGCGGTCGGCGAGGGTCATCGCCTCGACCTGGTCGTGGGTGACGTAGACCATCGTCCGGCCCAGCCGCCGGTGGAGGCTCTTCAGCTCGACCCGCATCTGCCCGCGCAGGGCCGCGTCGAGGTTGGAGAGCGGCTCGTCGAACAGGTAGATGTCCGCCTCGCGCGCGAGGGCGCGCCCGATCGCGACGCGCTGGCGCTGGCCGCCGGACAGCGCGGCCGGCCGCCGCTCGAGCAGCTCCCCCAGGCCGAGGGTGCCGGCGACCTCGGCGGCCCGGGCGCGCTGCTCGGACTTCGGCCGCTTGCGCACCATCAGCGGGAAGGCGATGTTCTCCGCGACGGTCATGTGGGGGAACAGGGCGTAGCTCTGGAAGACCATCGCGACGCCGCGCTCGGAGGGCGGCCGGCTCTGGACCTCCCGCCCGCCGATCGTGATCGTGCCCGCGTCGATGCGCGTCAGCCCGGCGATCGCCCGCAGCAGCGTCGACTTCCCGCAGCCCGAGCGGCCGACGAGCACCATCAGCTCGCCGGGCTCGATCGCGAGGTCGATGCCCTTGAGCACGCGGGTCGCGCCGAAGGCCTTGGTGACGCCCGCCAGGCCGATGCCGAGCGCCGCTGTCGCCGGCTCTGCCGCGGGCTCCTCGGCGATGCTCACTGGCTGGTCAGCACCCGGCAGCCGAGGGCCGGCACGGCGACGCGCACGGCGCCGTTCTGCACCGTCAGCGTGTAGTTGCTGTCCATGTGGTCGACGAGCTGGGTGCCGTCGGGCCAGGCGACCGGCATCTCGTTGCCGCCGAAGGCCGTCGCGCTGGTCTTGCTGCCGTGGCAGTTCATCACGACGAGCGCCTTCTCGCCGCCGGCCTCGCGCTCGAAGGCGAAGATGCCGGCGTCCTCTTCGTTGCCGGTGCGGTCGCTGGCCCAGCGCACGGTCAGGTTCCCGCGGCGCAGCGGCAACAGCTGCTTGCGCATCGCGATCATCTCCTTGGTGAACTGGAACAGCTCGCCGGAGGTGTCGTAGTTGCTGTCCCACAGCCGCTCGCGGTTGCTCGGGTCGTTGCCGCCGTTGAAGCCCTGCTCGGTGCCGTAGTACAGGCAGGGGATGCCCTCGGTCGTCATGATCCAGGCCAGGGCGAGCCGCAGGTGTCGGTCGTCCTGCTGGCCGAACTGGAAGCGCGGCACGTCGTGGTTGTCGATGAAGTTGACGACGGACTGGGCGGGAGACACGCCGATACCGCCGGGCTGCGGCGCGGTGCCGTATTCCCAGCGGCGGTTGAGGAAGGCGTTCTCGATCGTCGAGGTCGGGCCGCCGTACTTGATCACGCCGTCGATGACGCCGTACTTCTCCGGGAAGTTGAACACGCTGTCGAGGGCGCCGGTGACGGTGTGCGGCTTCAGCACGTCGATGTTGCCGTCGAAGGCCTCGCCGAACATGAAGAAGTTGTGCTTGCCGCGGGCGGCGGCCGCTTCCCGCATCGCGGTGCAGAACTC
>JAUIEM010000568.1 GCA_030428695.1 bacterium | reverse complement strand
CGACTCGATGCACATCTTCGGCAGCTCGACGGGTGAGAGGATCTCCGGCCGCTGCCAGCGCCAGGCCTTCGGGGTGATGAACCAGAGCAGCAACATCAGCCAGGGCAGCAGGAACTCGACGACGAGCGCGTAGATCACCGACACGACCGCCGCCTGGGTCGGCGTCATCTTCAGCATCTGGCGCACGTTGTTCGGGACGACCCACCAGGGCTCATCCGCCTCGACCGCGCGCTCGGCGACCTCGACCGCGAGCATCCCGTTGCTCGGCGCGAAGCCCGCGGGCAGGAGCGCGGCGGCGCCGACCGCGAGGTCGAAGGACCGCGCCGAGAGGTCATCCCGCAGCTCTTCGGCGGCCTCGCGGATCTCCTCGAGACCGCGCGCCGTCGCGAGCACCCGCAGCTGCTCGATGCGGTAGTAGGCGTCGTAGCGGGCGAGCCGCCGCAGCGCGCGCTCGGCCTCGGCGGGCCCGGCCGCGACCTCGAGGCTCTCCGCCGCCGCCAGCCGCCGAGCGAGCACCCGCTCGGCCCGCACGTCGAGGGGCGCGGCCGGCAGCAGCGCGGCCAGGCCAGGGAGGCCGGCCATCAGGCTGTCGCCCGGGACCCCGTCGGCGCGCCGCTGGCGGAAGTCCTCGAAGGCGAGCCGCAGCGGCTGCTCGCGGTAGCCCTCGAGGGCGGCGGCGAGCTCGGGATCCTCCCCGCCCTGGTAGGCGAGGGTGCTCAGCGCGCGCTTGCCCGCGCCGAGCAGCTCCTTGTCGAGAGCGTCGTGGTGCTCGCCGGCGTCGCGGCCGAAGTCGCTCCAGCGCCAGTCGCGCACCGTCGAGGTGTAGCCGTCCTCGGGCAGGTCGCTGGACAGCCCGTAGATGCCGCCGAGGATCAGGAAGGGCAGGAAGATCGCCCACTTGCCCCGCCAGGTCGCGACGATCAGGGTCTTCAGCGAGAACGGCACGCGGTTGGTGCTCTTGCCGAGGTTCTTGATCACGCAGTAGACCGACAGCAGGCCGCCGAGCAGCAGGCCCGGCATGATCCCGCCGATGAACAGCTTCTGCACATCGGAGCCGATCAGGATCGCGAACACGATCATCGGGATGCTCGGCGGGATCAGGATCCCGAGGGAGCCCGCCGAGGTGATCAGGCCGATGCTGAAGCGCTCGTCGTAGTTCTCCTTGCTCAGGGCCGGGAACATGATCGAGCCGATCGCGATCACCGTCACCGGCGAGCTGCCCGAGATCGCGGCGAAGAACATGCAGGCGAGGACGGTGCTGATGCCGAGCCCGCCGGGCAGCCAGCCGATCAGCGAGCGGGCGAACTCGATCAGCCGGGTCGCGATCTTGCCGCGCGTGATCAGGGCCCCCGACAGGACGAAGAACGGCACCGCGAGCAGCTCTTCCTTGACGACCAGGGCGTTGATGTCGCTGAAGATGAAGCTCAGGGAATCGGAGGAGGAGCCGAACAGGATCAGGCAGCCCATCACCCCGACCGCGACCGCGCAGAACAGCGGCGCGCCGAGAGCGAGCAACACGAGCAGCGCCACGATCAGGGAGGTGCCGGTCATCCGCGTTCCTCCCCGCCGGGCTCTTCGCTCGGCTCGAGCTCATCGCTCGACTCGCCGGGCTCGTCCCTCGACTCTTCCAGCTCGTCCCTCGACTCTTCGAGCTCGTCCTTCGATTCTTCCGCCTCGTCGCTCGACTCTTCCCGCTCGTCGCTCGTATCGCCGGAATGGTCGCCCTCGAGCGCCTCGGTGTCGGGCGCCTCGGTGTCGACGGCGGCGAGCTCGGCGGCGGTGCGCTCCGCCGGCTCGGGAGCGGTCTCACCGGAGATCTTCGCCGCCGCGGCCGCGACCTCTTCGGCCGAGGGCGCATCGTGCCCGGCGAGGGCCGCGAGCTTCTCGCCCGTCGCCTGCGCGCCGATCTGCAGGATCGAGACCGCGGTGCCCCCGGCGTCCCCGATCAGGAAGCGCAGGGCGATCAGGAGCAGGGTGAGCGGCATGATGCTCTCGACGAACCACTTCGGGATGCCGGCGAGGGCGATGCTCGGCCCGATGCGCGCCGCGACGGTGCGCTCTTCACCGCGCTCGGAGGCGGCGAGCACGAAGCGCACCTGCTCGCCCGGGTTCTTCTTCCGCCACAGCTCCTCGATCTCCGCCGCGTCCTCGACGGACTTGCGGTCGACCTTGAGGATCACGTCCCCGACGACCAGCCCCGCCCTGTCGGCCGGGCTGCCGTCGACCACCCCCGCCACCCGCACGCTGTCGAGGGTCAGCCCCAGCCAGGGGGGCTTGCCCCCTTCCGCCGGCCAGCCCTCGGAGAACCAGGCGTAGGCGCCGTGGTCCCGCGCGTCCTCGTACCAGGGATCCCAGGCCTCGTCGGCCTTGAGCGGGTCCTCCTCGAGGTTGTAGGTCGGGAAGGTGACCAGCTTGCGCCGGACCTTGTTCTCGTTGACGGTGCTCAGCGCGGTGTCGGTCCACCCGGAGATCGGCTCGACGAAGGGCGCGAGGCTCTCGGGGATCGAGTCGAGCCCGCGCACCACCTCGAGGGGCAGCGGCACGAGCTTCTCGACGTTGCGCAGGTTGTAGGTCTGGACGGTGAAGCCCCAGCCGAGGAAGGCGAGGGCGAAGCTGACCGCGGCCGCGACCAGCCCGGACAGCACGCGCAGGATCGCCTTGACGCGCATCGGCGAGGCCTTGAACACCGCCTCGACAGCGAGGTGCTTCTTCTGCCGGGTGGCGAGGCTGGCGCCGAGGAAGCCGACCCACAGCATCAGGTAGATCGGGACCTTCCCCTCCCACACGTGGCTGCCGTCGAGCATGTGGTGGAAGTACAGGAGCACCATCGCCAGGAAGGCGATGGTCAGGAAGGTCCCCTCGAGCGCCGCGATCCCGCGGTCGATGCCGTCGAAGCCGAGCCGCAGGATATCGAGGCCGCGGTAGCGACGCGACGTCCCCTCCGCGGCCGCCTCCCGTTGCCACAGGGCACGGGCCCGTGGCCAGCCGACCACCGTCACGGCGACGGTGGTCAGGATGACGATCTCGAGCGCTGCGCTCAGCATCCCTGGCTCAATCGCTTTCCTGCTCGCGGAACTCGCGGATGGCGTCGTAGCAGAGGTCGAGCAGATCCGAGCCGATCTCGTCCCGGAACTGCTCGTGCACGTCCCAGGTCGCTTCCTCGAACTCCGCGCGCTCTTCAGCCGTCAGGTCGACGACCTGGATGTCGCGCTCGGTGAAGCCGGCGAGCAGCTCGGCGGTCAGGCCGCGCACGCCTTCGCGGGAGACGCGGCTCTCCTCTTCGACATCGCCCTTGAGGATCGCCTGCAGATCGGCGGGCAGCGAGTTGAAGAACTCCGCCTGGTACACGACCACGGCCGGCTGATAGATGTGCTCGGTCAGACAGAAATACTTGATCGAGGTGAACCAACCGGTCGCCGTCGTGAACAGCGGCGTGTTGTCGAAGCCGTCGATCGCGCCGCTGTTCAGCGAGGTCAGCACCTCGGTCAGGGGCAGGGGCTTGGCGTCGATGCCGAGGGCCTCGAAGGTCGCGGCGTGGACGCGGCTCTCCTGGACCCGCAGCACCAGGCCGGACATGTCCTCGGGCCGGCGGATCTGCCGGTTCTTGGTGCCGAAGCTGCGGAAGCCGTTCTCACCCCAGGCGATCACCTCGAAGTTCTTGCCGCGCAGGGCCTCTTCGAGGGGCGGCCGCATGTGGTTGTCGATCACGTAGTCGGCTTCCTCGAGGGAGGCGAACATGCAGGGCAGCTCGAGCACCTGCAGCTCGGGCACGATCTCGGCCATCGCGCCGGTCGAGAAGCCGCCGCCCTGGATCTCACCGCGCCGCAGCTGGTCGATCATCTCCTTCTCGCCTCCGAGCTTGCTGCCGAGGAAGAGCTTGAGCTTGATGCGTCCACCGCTCTCGCGTTCGACCCGACGCTTGATCGCCTTGAGCTGATCGGCCCAGGGCGTGTCGTCCGGGGCCGCGGTCCCGAAGCGGATCTCGTAGACCTCGTCCTCCTGCGCGGCCAAGGGCAGCGCGAGGGCGACGAGCAGGGTCAGCTTGAAGAGTGCGTTCAAGGGCGTATTCCTCCGAAGGCTGGTCTTTCGCGATGGGACGGCCTCGGTTCCAGGCGTATTCAGCGCCGTCGTCGAGCGCGCACCGGCTTCTAGAAGTAGTCGTCGATGTTGTCGAGCAGCCGCTGGGCCTTTTCCTTCTCGATGCGCTGGATCGGGATGATGTCCGGCAGCACCTCGAGGGGCCCGGCGATCACGAATTCGAGCTCGCGGACGAACAGCTCCCGGTCCTGGATCTTGGTCGCGTAGTACTCGGCGACCAGGACCCGCGTCCCGTAGTAGTCCGGCGCGAGCTCGATCGAGCGGTCGAAGTGCTCCTTGGACAGGTTCACGGGCACGATGGAGGGGCGCGTGATCCGCTTGCGCGCGCTCGAGCCGCCGGGGGTGGACGCGCGCCGCCGCGGGCTGCCGTCCGAGGACCGGGCCGAGTCTTGCCCC
>JAUIEM010000567.1 GCA_030428695.1 bacterium | reverse complement strand
CTCGAGCGCGACTACCGCGACCTGACGGGGCAGTACGACAAGCTGGTCAGCATCGAGATGATCGAGGCGATCGGCCACCAGTACCTCGACACCTTCTTCCGGAAGTGCCAGAGCCTGCTGCGTTCGGAGGGCTTGATGCTGCTGCAGTGCATCACCATCGAGCCGCGGCACTACGACGCCCACGTGCGCACCGCCGACTTCATCAAGACCTACATCTTCCCCGGCAGCTGCCTGATGTCGGTGCCGGTGATGCTCGAGAGCCTGACCCGCGAGACCTCCCTGCGGCTGGTGCACTTCGACGAGATCGGACGCCACTACGCCCGCACCCTGCACCTGTGGCGCCAGCGCTTCCAGGCCCAGCGGGAGAAGCTCGAGGCGCTCGGCTTCGACGAGCGCTTCCAGCGCATGTGGGACTTCTACTTCTGCTACTGCGAGGCCGGCTTCTCCGAGCGCTTCATCGGCGCCGCCCAGCTGCTGCTCGCCGCCACCCCGGCCCGTCCTTCCCCGTATACGCCGCACTGGGAGCTGTCGGGCCGCCAACTGCAAGGAGCGCTGCGGTGATCCTCCTCGACGTCGGCTGGTTGCTCGCGCTCGGCTTCGGCCTGATGGCCGGGATCATGGGCGTCCTCTTCCTCCGCCAGACCCGGAGCCTGAAGGCGGACAACGTCGACATCGCCTGGTCGGCGGGCATCGGCCTGCTCGCCGGGCTGTACCTGCTCGGCAGCGCGCCGCTCGGCACCCGGCAGTGGCTCGCGGCGGGGCTGTGCGCCCTGTGGTCGGGGCGGCTGGCCTTGCACCTCTGGCGCCGGGCCGAGGGACGGGAGGAGGACGGGCGCTACGCCTCCCTGCGCGCCCACTGGGGCGCGAAGGCCCAGCGCAACTTCGCGATCTTCTACCAGGTGCAGGCCTTCTGGGCGGTGCTGTTCTCGCTGCCAGCGCTGGTTGCGATCCGCAACCGCGCGCCGTTGGAGGACTGGCAGGCCGGGCTCGCGCTCGGCATCTTCGCCCTGGCGATCGGCGGCGAGGCCCTGGCCGACGCCCAGCTCGAGCGCTGGCGGCGGGCACCGGAGAACCGCGGGAAGACCTGCCGCACGGGGCTGTGGAAGTTGTCGCGCCACCCGAACTACTTCTTCGAGTGGCTCGGCTGGTTCGGCTACCTGCCGCTCGCCCTCGGCAGCTCGTGGTGGTGGGTGACCCTGGCGGCGGCCGGGCTGATGCTGGTGTTCCTGTTCCGCGTGACCGGCATCCCCTACACCGAGCAGCAGGCCCTGCGCAGCCGCGGCGCGGACTACCGGCGCTACCAGCGCGAGGTCTCCGCCTTCCTGCCGCTGCCCCCGGGCCAGTGGCTGACCGGCCTGGCGATCGCCGCGATGGAGCGGGGGCTCGTGCCCGACGCGCTGATCCGTGCGGGCATCCGCCGGCTGAACCGCCAGCGCCTCGCGGAGGAGGCGAGCAAGGCCGCGAACGGCGAGCACCAGGAGCTGTGCGAGGAGCTGGTCAGCGCGCCGCTCGCGGTCGAGACCGAGGCGGCCAACGAGCAGCACTACGAGGTCCCGGCGGGCTTCTTCACGCGCGTCCTCGGCAAGCACCTGAAGTACAGCTGCTGCTGGTTCGAGCCGGGCGCCGGCCTCGACACCGCCGAGGCGGCGATGCTCGAGCGCTACTGTGAGCGGGCCGGGCTCGCCGACGGCCAGCGCATCCTCGAGCTCGGCTGCGGCTGGGGCTCGCTGTCGCTGTTCATGGCGGCGCGCTATCCCGGGGCGACGATCACCGTGCTGTCGAACAGCTCCTCCCAGCGGGCGTTCATCGAGGGGGAGATGGAGGAGCGCGGGCTGACGAACCTGACCGTGCTGACCCGCGACATCAACGACTTCGCGCCGGAGGAGCGCTTCGACCGCGTCGTCTCGATCGAGATGTTCGAGCACGTCCGCAACCACACCCGGCTGCTGCGCTCGATCGCGTCCTGGCTCGAGCCCGACGGGCGGCTGTTCGTCCACATCTTCTGCCACCGCGCGCACACCTACCTGTTCCAGGCCGAGGGCGAGGACAACTGGATGGGCCGCACCTTCTTCAGCGGCGGGATGATGCCGGCCGCGGACTTCCTGCCCGGCCTCGACGCGCCCCTCGACCTCGAGGACTCCTGGCGGGTCGGCGGGGAGCACTACCAGCAGACCGCCGAGGCCTGGCTGGTGAACCTCGACGCCCGCAAGCGGGAGGTGATGCCGGTGCTGCGGGAGACCTATGGCGCGGACGCCGAGCGGTGGTTCCAGCGCTGGCGCATCTTCTTCCTCGCCTGCGCCGAGCTGTTCGGCTTCGACGGCGGGCGGGAGTGGCACGTGATGCACTACCTGTTCGCGCCCGCGCCGGTCGAGGCGCCGCTGATGGAGGCCAGCCGTGCCGCTTGAGCCGGTGCCCTGCACGCGGATCCTCGCGCTCAACGAGGAGGCGGTCCGCACCGACGGCGGCTTCGTCCTGTACTGGATGGTCGCCTTCCGCCGCACCCGCTACAACTTCGCACTGCAGCGCGCCGCCTGCCTGGCGGAGGAGCTCGGCAAGCCGCTGCTGGTGCTCGAGGCCCTGCGCTGCGGTTACCGCTGGGCGAGCGTGCGGCTGCACCGCTTCGTGCTCGAGGGCATGCGCGACAACCGCGCCCGGCTGGCGGACGGTCCGGCGTTCTACCACCCGTACGTCGAGCCCGCGGAGGGCGACGGTAAAGGGCTGCTGGAAGCGCTGGCGAGGAAGGCCTGCCTCGTGGTCAGCGACGACTTCCCGTGCTTCTTCCTGCCGCGCATGCAGCGCGCCTTCGCGGAGCGCTGCCCGGTGCGTCTCGAGCTGGTCGACGGCAACGGCATCCTGCCGATGCGCGGCTTCGAGCGCGCCTTCCCCCGCGCCCACGGCTTCCGCCGCGCGATCCACAAGCGGCTGCCGGAGACCGGCTACATCCTGCCCCTGGAGGAGCCGCTGGCCGGGCTGACGCTGCCGCCCCTGCCGCGGCTGCCAGAGCTCGACGACTGGCCTGCCGCCAGCGACGCGCTCCTGCGCTGTGAAGGGGAGGTGTGGGACGCGCTGCCGATCGACCGGGAGGTCGGGCCGGCGAGCTTCCCCGGCGGCAGCGCGGCGGGGGAAGCGCGGCTCGCGCGCTTCCTCGCGAAGGACTTCGCCTCGTTCCCCGAGCGCAACCACCCCGACGACGAGGTGAGCTCGGGCCTGTCGCCCTACCTGCACTTCGGCCACGTCAGCAGCGCCGAGCTGTTCGCCCGCATCATCGCCCGCGAGGACTGGGAGCTCGGCGAGATCGACCCCGGGGCGGTCGGCAAGCGCGAGGGCTGGTGGGGGATGAGCGCGGCCGCGGAGGCCTTCCTCGACCAGATCATCACCTGGCGCGAGCTCGGCTACAACATGTGCGTGCGGCATCCGGACACCTACGACTGCTTCTCCTCCCTGCCGGACTGGGCCCACCGGACCATCGACGAGCACCGCGACGACCCCCGCGAACACGTCTACAGCCTCGAGGAGCTGACCGCCGCCGCGACCCATGACGAGGTGTGGAACGCCGCCCAGCGGCAGCTGGTGCGCGAGGGGCGCATGCACAACTACCTGCGCATGCTGTGGGGGAAGAACATCGTGCTCTGGTCCGAGACCCCCGAGCGGGCCCTCGAGGCGATGATCGAGCTGAACAACCGCTTCGCGGTCGACGGCCGCAACCCGAACTCCTACAGCGGCATCTTCTGGGTGCTCGGGCGCTACGACCGCGCCTGGGGCCCGGAGCGGGAGGTGACCGGGAAGCTGCGGCCGATGACCTCGAAGAACACGAAGCGCAAGCTGCGCATCGCCGACTACCTCGCGCGCTACGGGGAGTGACGGAAAGCGGCGCGGGTTCCGGCACGGATCGCGATACAATGGAGGGCAGACCCAGCGAGGACCGACCGATGGAACATGCCGCAACCGAAGAAGGCGAAGAGAATCCCGAGTACCTGCGTCACCGCGCGCAGAACCTGCGTATGCGGCAGAACCTGGCGCGCCGCTTCCTGCCGCAAGACAAACGGGAGTTCGAACAGGCGATGCGAAGGCTCGTCGCCGCGATGGGCGGGGGCATCTCCAGGGAGCTGCGCACGCTCAAGTCCAAGGCGGAGACCTACGACCGCTGCATCGCCACCCTCCACGAGACGCTGTAGCCGGCGCGGTGCGTCTCCTCGCGCTCGCTTCGCTGCTCCTCGTCGCCGCCTGCGCGGCCCCCCCGGCTCCTCCTCCGGAGCCCCCGGCGCCGACCCCGGAGCCCGCTCCCGCGCCTGCGCCCGCTCCGCAGCAGGAGCTCGACCCCGCCGCGCTGCTCGCGAGCCTCGACCTCGACGACGCGATCGCCCGCGGCCTCGCCGCGCTCGATCGGCTCGAGCTCCGGGCCGAGGCGGGGGATGAGGCCCTCGCGCGCTGGAGCGCGATCAACCAGGCGCTGGTCGAGCTCTACCTGCGCCGCCACGTGCGCGGGCCCGACGCGG
>JAUIEM010000071.1 GCA_030428695.1 bacterium | reverse complement strand
AGCGCGACGGCGAACGCTGGGAGGTCTACTACGCCTGCATCATCACCGAGGTCGGGAACGGGCGCTGCGTCTACCAGGTCGAGATGCACAACCTCGACGGGGAGCGGCTCGAGGCCCCGCGCAAGATCACCTTCACGGCGGACACCGACTACGGCCACGTCGTCGACGAGGAGGAGGTCGGCCTCGGCCGCGACAGCTACGCCTGTGTCGTCTACGAGGAGGAGCACGTGCGCCGTTGGATCCTGCCGGACTACCCCGTGATCACCGTGCGGTCGCTGCTCGACAACGGCAGCATCCGGCAACGTGTCGAGCTGGTCGAGCTCGACCTCAGCCCCGCATCCGAATGAGCCCGGGTTCCTTCGCCTTCGCGGCCGTGGCCTGGCTGCTGCGGCTGTTGCCAAGACCGCTGGTGGTCGGGATGATCCACTGCGCGAGCCACATCCTCGTGCCCTTCCTGCGGCGCCGGCTCGGCATCGTGCGGGAGAACCTCGGCTCGGCCCTCGGCCACGACCCGCAGCCCGCTACCGTGCGCCGGCTCGCGCGCCGCAGCCTCGAGCACCTCGCGCTGACCTTCCTCGACCTCGTGCGCCTGCCGATCCTGACCCGGCGGCGGCTGCGGCTGCGGACCCGGGTCGTCGGCATCGAGCACTTCCTCGCCGCCCGGGCGCGGGGCCGCGGCGTCGTGGTCGTCACCGCGCACCTCGGCGGCTTCGAGTGGATCGCCCCTGCCTTCCAGGCCCGCGGCTTCCAGGCCCACCTGGTCGGGCGCGCCCTGCACAACGCCTCGGCCGACGCCCTGCTGGTCGGGCTGCGGGCGAGCCACGGGGTGGCGACCATCACGCCGTTCCAGTCCGCGCGCGCGGTGCTGCGCCGGCTGCGCGCCGGCGAGGGGGTCGGCTACGCCCTCGACCAGAACGCGCGCTACGCGAGCGTGTTCCCGCGCTTCTTCGGCCGCCCGGCCTCAACGCTGGTCGCGCCGGCGGTGATGTCGCGGGTGTCGCGGGCGCCGGTCGTGCCGATCTTCGCGGTCCGCGACCCGGATGGGCGGGTGAACGTCTACGTCCAGCCCCCCATCCCCTTCGACCGCACCGGCCCGAAGACCGAGGCGATCGAGGCGCACACCGCCCACTACACCGCCTGCATCGAGGCGGCGGTGCGGCGCTGGCCGGAGCAGTGGTTCTGGTTCCATCGGCGCTTCAAGACGCGGCCCGAGAGCGAGGGCGGAACCGGGGGGCGGCGCGGCTCGGAGTACTTCAGGAGCCGGCAGCGGCGCCATCGCGCAATGCGCGCTTGAAGCGCTCGATCATCGCGACCGGCTCGGGGTCGACGCCGAGGCGCTCGGCGAGGTAGCAGCTCGCGAAGTCGAACAACCACAGGGTGTGGAAGAGCCGCTGCAGCACGGTCTCTCCCACCACCGTGTGCTCCATGACCGGCAGGTCGGCCTCGCGCAGCGTCGCGGCGGTGGTCGCGAGGCGCCGGGCCGAGCACTCCGGCAGGGTCGGGTCGCGCAGCAGCACCGGCAGGAAGGGCGCGAGCGTCTGGGTGTAGCCGACCATCTCGTTGTGGTTCAGCTCCGGCAGCGCGTACCAGAAGGCCGGGATCTTCGCGTTCTCGTTGCACTTGATCTTGATCGCGCGGGCGACCGAGTCGGCGTAGGGCTCGGTCGCGTAGATCACCGGCACCCGCCCCTCGAGCTCGGCGGCGAGGGCGCGCCCCCGCTCTTCGATGCCGTCCTGGGCGCGCAGCCAGCCGGCGAGGCCGCCCAGGATCTCGCGGGCACCGGAGTGCAGGCCGGCGTTGTCGAGCACCGCGAGCATCGCCCCGAAGAAGTAGCCGGTCGCGGCCCGGGGCTGCAGGCCGTCGTCCCCCGGCAGCCCGACGTGGGGGACGCCGGCGGCGCGGGCGCGCTCTTCGAGCATGCCGCCGGAGCTGATCGCAACCAGCGAGGCCCCGCGCTCGCGGGCGTCGTCGAAGGCGGCGAGGGTCTCTTCGGTGTTGCCGCTGAAGCTGCACGCGAGCACGAGGGTGCCGGCGTCGAGGGCGTAGGGCACGGTGTAGGCGCGGGACACCCGCAGCTCGGGGGTGTCGCCGAGATAGGCGCGGAGGAAGTTGCCCGGGAAGGCGCTGCCGCCCATGCCGGCGACGACGACCCGGCGCGCCTGCAGGCCGACGCCGACATCGGCGGCGAGCCGCGCCCCAGCGGGGAACTGGTCGGGCAGTCCGCGGACGGAGTCGAGCATCCTGCTCAACATGTGACAGTCTCCTCCGCGCATCCCCGTGCAGGGGCACGCGTTACACACCTGTTACGCGGCGCGTCGCCCGGCCCGCCAGGCCGGTGAGGGCCCGCCCGGCCCGGCCGGCGGCCCGCGCTGCCGTAGACAGCCCCGCGGGCCACCGTCACAATGGAGCGGGGAGAGCGGGAGAGAGCCTCATGCCGCGACGACGCGTCCTGGTGATCGAAGACGACAACGCGATCCGCGATGGCATCGTCGACGCCCTGGAATACGACGGATACGATACCTTCGAAACCGGTTGTGGCAACCGTGGACTCGACATGGCGGTCCAGGTCGCCTGCGACCTCGTGTTGCTCGACCTGCAGCTGCCCGGCACCGACGGCCTCGACATTCTTCGCGAGGTGCGCAAGACCCGCCCGCGCCTGCCGGTGATCATCCTGACCGCCCGCGGCAGCGAGGAGGACCGGGTCAGCGGCCTGCGCCTGGGGGCCGACGACTACGTCGTCAAACCCTTCAGCGTGCGCGAGCTGCTCGCCCGGGTCGAGGCGGTGCTGCGGCGGTCGGCGGAGCGTCCCATCGACGTCGACGAGGTGTCGCTGCCCGAGGCCGTCGCCGACTTCGCGCGCTGTGAGGTGCGCTTCGCCGACGGCAGCAGCCAGCGGCTGTCCGAGCGCGAGATGGAGCTGTTGCGCTACCTCGCCCAGAACCCGGGCCGCGCGATCTCCCGCGAGGAGCTGCTCGCCAAGGTCTGGCGTATCGACCCGACCCACGTCTCGACCCGCACGATCGACATGCACGTCGCCCGCCTGCGGGAGAAGCTGCGCGACGGCGAGCAGAAGATCCTCGTCACCGTGCGCGGCAAAGGCTACCTGTTCGCGGAGGAGCTCCGATGCGACCCTGGAAGATCTGGCTCGGCTTCGCGCTAGGCCTCGCCGTCGTGCTCGCCGCGCTGAGCTGGATCACGCTCGGCGCCCTCGCGCTCGACCGGGCCGAGCACGAAGCCCAGACCACCGCCGTCCTCGAGGAGAACCTGCGCCTCGCCCTCTGGCGCCTCGACTCCGCCGTCGCCCCCATCCTCGGCCAGGCGAGCAGCTACCCCTACTTCGCGTACACCAGCTTCTACCCGGCCGAGCGGGCCTACACGCGCATGTTCGCGGAGATCGAGCGGGGCGAGATCCTCGTGCCCTCGCCGCTGCTCGAGCCGCCCTCTCCCTATATCCTGCTCAACTTCCAGGTCGGCCCCGAGGGCTTCGTCTCGCCCCAGGCACCGACCGGCAACATGCGTGACCTCGCCGAGACCGGCTACCTCGGCTGCGAGCAGGTCGAGGCGGCCGGCGACCGGCTCGCCCAGCTGTCGGGCCTGCTCGACCTCGAGAGCCTGCGCCAGGAGATGATCGTCGAGCGCGCCTCCGCCCTCGACGGCAACCTCGGCGCGGACAACCAGCTGCAGCTCGCGACCATCTCGACGCAGCGCCAGGGCTTCGACAACCGGGAGGCCCAGGCCCTGCTCAACACCAACGAGTACACCGCGCGCAACTGGGCGGTCGCCGCCAATCCGGTGCAGCAGGAGTGGGCGGGAAACAAGGGCGGCGGCTGGTTCGAGAAGGTCGACGAGGGGCCGTTCCGCGCCCTCTGGGTCGAAGGCCAGCTGCTGTTCGTGCGCCACCTCAACGTCCAGGGCCAGGACTACGTGCAGGGCTGCTGGCTCGACTGGGAGGGGCTGCGCGGCTGGCTGCTCGAGAGCATCCACGACCTCTTGCCGAACGCGACGCTGATGCCCTGCGAGACCTACGCGGCGAGCCCCCGCCGCCTGGCCAGCCTGCCCCTGGAGCTGTTCCCCGGGAGGGTCCCCGGCCTGTTGCCCGAGCCGACGACCTCGTCGATCCGCTTCTCGCTGGTCGTCGCCTGGGTCTGCTTCGGCCTCGCCGCCCTCGCCTTCGCCGTGCTGCTCGCCGGCGCGATCTCTCTCAGCGAGCGGCGCGGCGCCTTCGTCTCGGCGGTGACCCACGAGCTGCGCACGCCGCTGACGACCTTCCGCATGTACACCGACATGCTCGCCGAGGGCATGGTGCGCAAGCCGGAGAAGCGCCAGCGCTACCTCGAGACCTTGCGGCGCGAGGCCGACCGGCTCGGCCACCTGGTCGAGAACGTGCTCGCCTACGCGCGCCTCGAGCGCAACCGGGCCGGGGCGAAGATCGCGGACCTCGAGGTCGACGCGCTGCTCGGGAGCTTCCGCCGCCGGCTCGAGGAGCGCGCGGCCCGCGCCGACATGGAGCTCGTCGTCGAGAACGAGGCGCCCGGGGCGGCGCTGCGGGGGGACGCGACCGCGGTCGAGCAGATCGTCTTCAACCTGGTCGACAACGCCTGCAAGTACGCGCGGGAGGCGGAGGACAAGCGCATCCACCTGCGGGTGCGCCGGACCGGCAAGGGCGTCGCCCTGCAGGTCTGCGACCACGGGCCGGGGGTCGCGAAGCAGGAGGCCGCACGCCTCTTCCAGCCCTTCCGCAAGTCCGCCCGCGACGCCGCCCACTCCGCTCCCGGGGTCGGCCTGGGCCTCGCCCTCAGCCGACGCCTGGCGCGGGCGATGCGCGGCGACCTGCGGGCGGACACCCGGGTCGAGCAGGGCGCCTGCTTCGAGCTCGAGCTGCCGGGCGTGCTCGTCCCGGGCTCCGCCGCGTAGGCAACTGTGCCCGAAGTCTGCGGTGTCGCTTCTTCTGTAGGGGCGGGGTTTACCCCCGCCCGCGGGAGGGGGTAAACCCCTCCCCTACAAGATAAACTAGACGGTGCGCAACAGGTATTGAAGTCACCACAAGTCAATGGCGCAGTTGAGTGGAGGTTCCGCCAGCTTTTTTCGGATTTGCAGGGGCCCGCTCCGTGTCCACGGCACAATGGGGTGGAGAGATCAATCCCGGTGCATCAAACGGGATCAAGGAGCCCCCATGCGATCTACGCTTCTCGTGCTCGCGCTGTGCGCGACGCCCCTCCTGGGGCAGCACGCCCTCGTCCTCAGCCAGAGCAGTGACACCACCCCGGAGAGCGGCGTCCACGTCTTCACGGTGACCCGCACCGGCGGCACCGACTTCTGCTCCGTCGACTACACCACCGTGCTCGGCAGCGCCGAGGCGGAGGATCTGGTCGAGGCCAGCGGCACCCTGGTGTTCAGCGGCGCGGTCAGCAGCAACACGGTCGCGGTCGCGATCAAGAGCGACAGCGTGCTCGAAGGCGACGAGGTGTTCTCGCTGCAGCTGTCGAACGTCGTCGGCACGAGCTGCACGATCGACGCGAGCAGCAACGACCTCGAGGTGGCGATCGTCGACGACGACGCGGCGCAGGTCAGCCTGGCGCCCGTGCTGGCGGTCGAGGGCGACGCGAAGGTCGTGCGCCAGCTCGTCGCCACGCTCGACAACGGCGTCGAAGGGGGCTTCACGGTCGATGTCACCCTGCAGGATGGCTCCGCGGTCTCCGGCGAGGACTACGAGCCGGCGTCCGCCACGCTGACCTTCGCGGGCAGCGCGGGGGAGCAGCAGATGCTCGCGATCGAGATCAGCGGCGACGAAGTCGTCGAGGATGAGGAAGCGTTCAGCGCGGTGCTGGCCAACCTCGTGCAGCCGCAGGGCCTGGCGGTCGGGCTCGGAGGCAGCGCGTCGATCACGATCGCGGACGACGACTTCGCCACGGTCGAGATCGAGGGCGTCAAGCAAGCGGAAGGCGACGGCGGCCTGACCGACTTCCACTTCGTCCTCCGCGCCGACGCCGCCGTCGACAGCGGCTACACGCTCGGCGTGATCACCCAGGACGGCGACCCGATGTTCCCGCGGGCGCTCGGTGGGCAGGACTTCGAGCCGGTGCTGGCGGGCAGCGTGTCCTTCACGGGCCAGGCTGCGGAGCAGCAGACCTTCGTCGTCAAGGTCATCGGCGACCGCTTCGACACCGAGGAGCTCGTCGAGGCCTTCCACCTCTGCTTCGACGGGCCCCCGAGCTTCGCCGACGGCCGCCCGCGGGCCGTCTTCCTCCGCCTGGACGACGGCAGCGGCTACGCGGCGACGGGCTTCATCGAGGACGATGACATCGACGGCGACCGCGACGGTCTGCCCCGCATCCTCGACCCGGACGACAACGACCCCGACACCGACGGGGACGGCGTCGAGGACGGCATCGAGCACGCCGTCGGCCTCGATCCCCTCGACCCCGGCGACGCCAGCCCGCAGCCGGACAGCGACGGCGACGGGATCCCCGACGCGATCGAGGACCTGTTCCCCGGGCTGCTCGACCGCGACGACCCGGACTTCGACAACGACGGCACGGCGGACGGCTTTCAGCTGGCGGCCGGCGGGCTACCGCTGCAGGGCGTCTTCCTCGGGGACGTGAACGGCGATGGGGTCGTCGATCCCGCCGACGTCTCGCACCTCTTCCGCCAGGTCCGGGGCCTGCGGCCGGCCGCGACCCGCGCCGTCGACGCGGACATCAACCGCGACGGCGTGCTCGACAACGTCGACGTGATGCTGCTGCTCTACCACCTGCGCGGTCTGCATCCGCGGCAGATCCCGATCGGGGTCTTCACTCCCTGACGGCCGCCCGTCTTGCCCTCGCGAGTCCGCCAAGTGGCTGCGGTGGAGGAGTGGAAGGAGCTGCGGAAGCTCGCTCCGGAGGCCTGATCGGCTCCTCGACCGCAACGGCCGCATCTGCACACCGCCCGCCAGGGCTGCTGCACAGCTTGCACAGCCGGGTCAAGCTCCGGGTGCGCGGCGGCCCCACGCACGGAGACTCGCGCCTCGGCGGCGTGACGGTTCTGGCACGGCGTGTGCTCTCCCTCCTCCCGGAGGACCACGATGGCACGCAGCTTCAAGTTCGACGCCCACGTCCCGGAGAGCTTCGGTCTCGGCGAGCAGGATCTCGGCCGGCCGGGGATCGCTCCGAAGACGCTGTCGGCGCAGGCGCTGAAGGCGGAGATCGACCGCCCGACGCTGTCCGCACAAGCCTTCAAGGCGGAGATCGACCGCCCGACGCTGTCCGCGCAAGCCTTCAAGGCCGAGATCGACCGCTCGACCCTGTCCGCGCAAGCCTTCAAGGCCGAGATCGACCGCTCGACCCTGTCGGCCCACGCCTTCAAGGCCGAGATCGACCGTCCGACGCTGTCGGCCCACGCCTTCAAGACCGAGATCGACCGCGACTCCCTGCGTGTCTGGGTTCCCTGAAGCTACCGAGGAGGTTCCGATGCCCCAGCGCTTTTCCACCCGCCGTGTCGGCTCGTCAGCCCTGCGCTCAGGGATCGCCCTGCGCACCGGCGGTTTCCAGCGCGTGGTCGTGCGCGCGGGCGGCGTCGCCGACATCCGCGCCTTCGACACCCGCACCCGCGCCCCCCTGCCCGGCCTGGTCTATCGGCTGTGCCTGGCCGACAGCTCGACCCGGGTCGGCACCCTCGACCGCGAGGGCCGCGCCCTCGTCGAGGGGGTGCCCGCGGGCCCCGCGACGGTGAGCTTCTTCGCTCCGCAGACCCCCACCAGGAACGGCTTTCCGAGGAGATCGTGATGCCCACACCCACCGACCAGCTCGGCTACGTCCCGAACCACACCATCGTCCGCATCGGGATCAACGTGAAGGACTGGCACAGCGACGTGCTCGGCGCCCTCGGACTGGAGTACGCGGGCCTGACCTGCAAGGTCCAGAACCCCGAGTCCGGCGCCGACAGCGAGTGCCCGCCGGCGCCCGGCCAGCCGACCCTGCCCGGGGCGCCGCACGCGGTCGCCGTCTCGTCGCCGACCCAGCGTTGCGAGTTCCTGTGGCGGGCGGTCCGCCCCGGTGCCGGGCCGGCGTTGGCCTTCAACCTGAAGTTCAACGCGGTCAACAGCTCCGGCCAGAGCCAGATCTTGATGGCGGGCGGCAAGCAGCTGATGGTCGGCAGCGGGTCGAACCCGCCGTCGGGCTGGGAGTTCGTGCCCGGAGCGGGTGCCTGAGACGCTCCGGTTCCAGAGCGTCGGAGGAACCGAGGCCGGCTTGCCGCCCTGCACCCGGAAAGGTACAGTTGCGCGGAGCGGGAGGAAGCGATGCCCGGTGTCCTCGAACCCCACGGCCGCCCGACCCTCCACGGGACCGTGCTGCGCACGGCGTTGTATCTCCCGGTCGGAGCGCTCCTCGGAGCGCTCGTTGTCGTCTGGTGGGGCGCGTCCTACCTTGGCTGGGACTTCTTCCGGAGCGGCTTCGGGCCGGGGAACACCGTGGCGGCCTTCGTTCCACGCATGCTCTTCTACGCCCTGGTGCTCGCCGCTCTCGCCCTGCAGCGCGAGCTGCGGCGGCGCGGGCTCGAACGGCTCGCGGTGTTGCCAGGCCTGGGAACGATGGTCGGCGGCCTGCTCGGCTCGGTCTGGCTCGAGATGGTCTACGACCGCTCGATGAACCTGATCTTCCAGCTCGACCTGGCGCTCTGGCTCCCGCACGTGCTGCGCGTTGCCGCCCTCGCCTACCTGCTCGGCATCGCCCTCGACGCGGGCCTGCCGCGCCTGCTGCAGGGGCTCTGCGGGGTCGGCTTCGCCGCCGGCCTCTGGGGCTGGGATCTGAGCTTCGGCGCGCTCGCCGTGTTCCCCCTCATCGGCGCCCTGCTTCCGCTGGCGTTCGCGCTTGGCAAGCGCCTGGAGCTGCGCCTGTGCGGACCGCCGCCCCGGCCCGCGCACCCGCCTCCGCCCCGTCGACCCGGCTCCTTGCGCCTCGTCGTCCTGGGGGTCCTGGCGGGGATCGGGATGATGACGTTCCACCTGTACGCGGACTGGACCTTCGTGCCGCTCCTTCTCTCCACCTTCTTCGTGCTCCGCGCACAGCTGCACAGTGCGATCACGATCATGGAAGCCGGGGAAGCTCCCGTCAGCTCCGGATCCGCTTCCCCCGAGGATCGACCAGCGGCTTGAAGTGCAGCTCGGCCGGCACCCGCCGCAGCAGCACCTCGAGCTCGTAGCTTCCGCTCTTCAGCCAGGCCCTGTCGAGCGGCGCGCCGCGCTTGACGTAGCCGAAGCCGATGTTCTTGCCGACGGTGTAGCCCCAGCCGCCGCTGCTCAGGTAGCCGACCCGCTCGCCGTCGCGGTAGATCGTCTCCCGCCCGAGCAGCACGACACCCGGATCGTCGACCGTGAAGCAGGCGAGGCGCCGGCGGAGCCCCGCGGCCTTCTGCTTCTCGAGCGCCTGCCGGCCGCGGAAGGGCACGTCGCCCTTCAGCTTGACCGCCCAGCCCATGCCGGCCTCCAGGGGCGTGTGGTCGGCGTCGATGTCCGCCGCCTGGGCGAGGTAGCCCTTCTCGAGGCGCAGGCTCTCGATCGCCCGGTAGCCCCCGTTCTTCAGCCCGTGGGGGGCGCCGGCGGCCATCAGGGCCTCGTACACGGTCAGGGCGTACTCGGTCGGGATGTGGATCTCCCAGCCGAGCTCGCCGACGTAGGTCACCCGCAGCAGCACGCAGGGGGCGCCCGCGACCCGCAGCTCGCGGACCGAGGCGAAAGGGAAGGCGGCGTTGGAGACGTCGTCCTCGCAGACTTCCTGGAGGATGCTCCGGGCCTTCGGACCCATCAGCGCGAGCACCGCCCTGGCCGAGGTCACATCGACGAGCGAGGCGTGCAGGCCGTCCGGGATGCTCCGGGCGATCCAGTGGAAGTCGTGGGTCGCGAAACCGGTGCCGGTCACGATGTAGAAGCGGTCGGCCGCGAGCCGCGAGACCGTCAGGTCGCACATGATGCCGCCGCGGTTGTTCAGCATCTGCGTGTAGGTCAGCTTGCCGGGCGGCTTGGCGACGTCGTTCGCGCAGATCCAGTCCAGGGCCTTCCCGGCGTCGCGCCCGACCATCAGGAACTTCGCGAAGGAGGTCTGGTCGAACACGCAGGCCGCCTCGCGGGTGTTCCGGTGCTCCTCCCCGACGTGGGGGAACCAGTTCGCGCGCTCGAAGCTGTGCGTGTCGACGGGCTCGACGCCTGCCGGCGCGAACCAGTTCGGCCGCTCCCAGCCGAGCTTCTCGCCGAAGCAGGCGCCCTGCTCCTTCAGGCGCGCGTACAGCGGGGAGCGGGCGAGGGGCCGGCCGCTCGTGTGCTGCTCGTGGGGCCAGCTGATCGTGTAGTGCTTGCCGTACAGCTCGAGGGAGCGGGTGCGGACCCATCCGGTGTCCCGGTGCGGCCGGCCGAAGCGGCGGATGTCGACCGGCCACAGGTTGTACGGCGTCTCGCCCCCGACGATCCAGGCCGCGAGCGCCTTCCCCGCTCCGCCGGCGGCGGCGATGCCGAAGGCGTTGAAGCCCGCGCCGACGAAGTAGCCGGCGAGCTCCGGGGCTTCCCCGAGGATGAAGTTGCCGTCGGGGGTGAAGCTCTCCGGGCCGTTGATCAGCTTGCGCACGCCGGCCGTCCCGAGGGCCGGCACCCGCGGGATCGACAGCTCCGCGAGCTGCTCGAAGTGGTCGTAGTCCGGCTCGAGCAGCTGGAAGTTGAAGCTCTGCGGGATGCCGTCCTGCGCCCAGGGGATCGGGTTCGGCTCGTAGCCCCCCATGATCAGCCCGCCGACCTCCTCCTTGTAGTAGGTCAGCCGGTCGGGGTCGCGCAGGGTCGGCAGGTCGCTGGTCACGCCGACGATCGGCAGGCTGATCATGTACTGGTGCTGCACCGGCACCAGCGGGACGTTGACGCCGGCCATCGTCCCGAACTCCCGCGCCCACTGCCCGCAGCAGTTGACCAGCACCTCGCAGGAGAGCGGCCCGTGCTCGGTCAACACCCCGGTCACGCGCCCGTCCTTCCGCTCGACGCCGGTCACCCGGCAGCCCTCGACGATGCGCACGCCGCGCTGGCGGGCGCCGATGGCGAGGGCCATCGTGACGTCGCTCGGTTGGACGGAACCGTCGCTCGGCACCCAGGAGGCGCCGACCAGGTCGGAAATGTCCATCAGCGGCCACAGCTCCCGGGCCTCCTCGGGGGAGATGATGTGCATCTCGAGGCCGAAGCTGCGGGCGATGGTCGCCTGGCGCCGGTACTGGGTCAGGCGGGCCTGGTTGGTCGCCAGCCGCAGGCCGCCGTTCATGCGCCAGCCGGTCGCCTGGCCGGTCTCTTCCTCCAGGCTCTGGTAGAGGGCGACCGAGTGGCCGAGCAGCTCGGTGATCGAGGCGGAGCTGCGCAGCTGGCCGACCAGACCGGCGGCGTGGAAGGTGCTGCCGGAGGTCAGCTGATGCCGCTCGAGCAGCACGATCTCGGACCAGCCCTCGCGGGCGTGGTGGTAGGCGGTCGAGCATCCCATGATCCCGCCGCCGACGATGACGGCGCGGGCGTGGCGGGGAAGGTCCATGGCGGGCTCCTCGGGAGGGTGGGGCCGAGTATAGTCCTACCAGGGCTCCCGTGCGAACGCTCGACCGGGGCGCGCGGTCCGCCTACGATGCGAGGGGACCGTGCGGAGGAAGAGCCGATGCCGACGCTGACCCTGGGAGAGCTCGTCGTCCCGGACACCATCTTCACCTTCGAGGGCTTCCGTGCCTGGGTGCGCACCCTCGATGAGGACGCTCCGCGCGTCTGTTTCGCGAACGGGGAGGTGTTCATCGAGTTGGCGCGGCAATGCTGGAAGACCCACTTGTGCATCTGTTCCGAGTTGAATTTCGCGCTCAAGGCGTTGAGTCGCGAGCTCGACCTCGGATGCTACTTCGGGCAGGGTGGCTGGATCAGCGCTTCCGCGGGTCAGCTCTCCAACGAGCCGGACGGCTGCCTGGTGCGCTGGGAGACCTTGGAATCCGGGGCCGCGCGCTTCGCCGCAGCGAGCGTCTCAGGCCCGGAGATCGAGCTGCGGGGCCGGGCGGACATGGCGCTCGAGGTGGTCAGCAAGACGTCGGAGCGCAAGGACCTCGAGGTGCTGCGGGCCGCCTATGCCCGGGCGGGCTTCCCGGAGTACTGGATCGCCGACGGACGCGGGGACAGCGTCGAGCTGCGCATCTTCCGCCTCGAGGACGGCACCTACCACGAGGTCGCGCCCGACCCGCAGGGCTGGCTGCACAGCCCGGTCTGGGGCGGCCGCTTCCGCCCGGAGTGGAGCCGTGACCGCGCCGGCCTCTGGCGCCTCGACCTCGCCTTCGAGCAGCACTGAGCCCCTCAGCGCCACAGCTTCCACAGCGACAACAACCCGACCCCGTTGCCGATGCCGAAGGACAGGAGCGAGCCGTCCGGCCAGGCCGCGACCGCGATCGAGGTCAGGAAGAACACCAGCGTCGCCCAGGCCACCCGCCGGTCGAGGCAGATCGTGATCGCGAGGCACAGGGTGAAGACGATCGTCGCCTCCTGGCCGATCGCCCGCGGCGCCGGGACGCCGTGGGCGAGGGCGACCAGGCGGTGGATGAACAGGCAGGCGCAGGCGCCGATCAGGCAGGCCGCGAGCTGGCGGTTGACCCGGTTGACCAGGAAGAGCCCGCGCTTGAGCCAGGCGATCGCGGCGAAGGTGCCGCCGGCGATGAAGGGCAGGAGCAGGATGCTCCACGAGGGGTCGGGCAGCCAGCCGCCGCGCAACCCGAACCAGACGACGATCGGGACCAGGGAGAAGACCGCCGCGAGGATCAACACCATCGTCGCGCGCCAGGCCGCGCCGACCTCGAGGTCGCTGTCGAAGGCGAGCTGCTTGAGCCGGGCGAGCTCCCGCTCTTCCTCCGCCTGCCTGCGGCGCGCCTCCTCGAGCGCCGCTTCGAGGCCGGCCGGCAGCGCCCCGAGCTCGGCGCACAGGCTCTCGGCGGCGGCCAGGCGCCCGCGCGCGAGCTCGACCCGGGCCATCGCGACCAGGGCACGCTCGACGCCGCGCTGCGCGAGGACGTTGTCCGGCCACTCCTTGAGCGCCATGCGGAAGCCGAAGCGGCACTCGGCGTAGAGCTGCTCGGGCGGCACCTGTGCGGCGCCGGCTTCCAGCAGCTCGAGGCGCTCTTCGGTCTCGCGGGTCAGGGCCCGCGAGGAGGCGTGGCGGAGGAAGGCGGCGACGGCTTCCCGCAGCTCTTCGACGCTCGCGAAGCGCTCCGCGGGCCGGCGCGCCATCGCCCGGCGGCAGATCGCGACCAGCTCGGCGGGGGCGCGGTCCGGGTAGGGGAAGGGCGCGGCGTCGAGCACGCTGCGCATGATCTCGCCGAGGTTGCGGCCCTGGTGCCGGCGCGCGCCGACGAGCAGCTCGTGGAGGATGGCCCCGAGCAGGTAGACATCGGTGTGCGGGCCGATCTTCGCCAGCTCGCCGAGGGCCATCTCCGGCGCCATGTAGGCCGGCGTCCCCGCCAGCCCGTCCGCCTGCGTCGCATCGCCGACGGTGACGGCGATGCCCCAGTCGAGGACGTAGACCTCACCGAAGGCGCCGACCATCACGTTCTCGGGCTTGAGGTCGCGGTGCACCACCCCCTTGGCGTGGGCGAAGGAGACCGCGTGGGCGACCTGGAGGAGCAGCTCGAGGTGGCGGCGCAGGCCGGCCTCGTCGAGGCTCCCGTCCGGCTGCCGCTCGGCGCGCAGCAGCTCGCGCCAGGAGCGGCCCTCGACGCGCTTCATCACCAGCATCGGCAGGCCGTCGGCGTTCTGGCCGAGGGTGTAGACCGGGACGATGTTCGGGTGCTCGAGCAGGCCGGTGATCCGCGCCTCGCGCAGCAGCTCCACGCTCGCCCGGGCGCTGGTCGACTTCAGGCTCTTGACCGCGACCTGCCGGCCGAGCGGGATCTGCTCGGCGAGGTGGACGATCGCCGCGCCGCCCTGGCCGAGCTCGCCGAGCAGGTCGAGGTAGGGCTTGGCGGCCCCGCTGCCCTTGAGGGGGAGGGTGGGAAGCGTCGCCGTCGGGTCGATCTCCGGCGGGGCCGGGCGGATGGTCTGGTCGCCCTCCTGCAGCTCCGGCGCGGTCGGCAGGAGGTGCTCGAGGTCGGTGTCGCTGACCAGGGTCGGGACGTCGTCGGGGCCCATGCTCGTTCCTCGGGGCGGGCTCCCCAGTCTACCAGACCCGGGCGCGCACCGCGGCTCGGCCACCATGAGGACGGCCTGCGGGCTACCGGCTGGAGAGCTGCTCCGTCCGGTCGTGCAGCGGCTCGTCTGCGACGGACGGTCCGCGCAGGCGGTGCGCGGCGAACAGGGCGAGCGCGGGGAGCACGATGCCGAGGCCGCACTCGAAGTAGTCGATCACGAGGTCGAGGCCGGCGCGGATCACGCCTCCGTCGAGGTCGAGGTCGCCGGTCGCGAACGCGCCGAGGGCGACGACGATGTGGAGGACGACGCCGGTCAGTAGAGCTTTGCGCATCGGAATCCTTCTCTGCGTGGGTGGTATCCCACTGCACGCAAAGCCGGGGCCAACGCCGACAGCGCGAGCTTGTGCGGGTCTCGGGGGCTCGGCGGACATCGAGCGTACGGGGGGTGGGCATCGATTGCGGGGGCACGTCCTCCCCTGCCTCAAGCCTTCCCTGCGGAGACGATCAGCCGCAAGCCGACATCGAGCTCGCTGCGCTCCCGCAGTCCGCCGTGTCTCCGGTCCCAGCTCCCGTCGGCAAGGTCGCGGCGCACGGCGGCCACGACCCGCGCGACCACCTCCGGAGGCTGCCGCGCGAAGCCCGAGGTGGCGCTGCGGGCGTCGGCGTCGAGCACGCGCTCGGGGTGGGCCCAGTACGAGCCGAGCATCCAGTCGGGCGTGTCCCGGGCGAGGGGCACGGGCTCCACCGTCGTGCCGGGGCCGAGCCAGGCGGCGAGCTGCTCGGGCAGGGGAAAGGTCCGATGGTCCAGCGCCGCGACCTCGGGCAGGTAGTCCGCCATCAGCCACATCGCCCCGCTGACGCGCGGATCGTAGCTGAGGATGACGACCGCTCCCCGGGCGACCCGCCGCATCTCGCGGACGCCGCGTGCCCTCGCCCCGTCCCAGTGGTGCAGGCTCAGGATCGCCATCGCGGCGTCGACCGCGTCGTCGCGCAGGGGCAGGTCCGCGGCCTCCGCGCGGATCGCGGGCGCGAGCTCCGGGGGACGTTGGGCCGCCATCACGTCGCTCGGCTCGATCGCGATCACGTAGCGGTCGGCCGGCTCGTAGGATCCCGTGCCCGCCCCGACGTTCACCACGCTGCGCGCGTCGCCGAGGCGCTCGTGGATCCGCGCGCGCAGACGCGGATCGGCGCGGCGGAAGCGGGCGTAGCTCGCGCCGATGGTGTCGTAGCGGGGGGTCGGAGCTTCCTGCATCGTCCTGGTGTCCTGAGCAGCGCGGCATCCTCCAGCCTACCACTGGCGTCCGACAACGTGCTTGCCCCCCGCGCGGTCGCATCCTACCATCGAGGTCTCCGCCCAAGCGAGGCCCCGCCATGGCCGACACTGCTCCCGACGAGGTCCGTCCCGGCCCGGGCGAGCCGATCCGTCTCCGGACCGGCCGCATCAGCAACATCTCGCTTCCGGTCCAGCAGCTGAGCGTGGTCTGGGAAGTCGATGGCGCCGGCCCGCCGGCGCCCGCGGCCGATGCGCGCTTCTACGTGCGGAGACCGGGGCGGACGGCCTTCGAGCTGTGCCGCACCGACGGGGAGGGGCGGCTGTTCCTCGTCCCGGACGGCACGGGCGACTCCGAGGAGCGCGAGGCCTTCGAGCTCGGCAGCAACGACACGAGCGCGCTCGCGATCGCCTACGCCTGGGACCCGTGGGACCCCGACGAGCGCCTGCACCTCGAGCGCGACTGGGCGGCGGACATCCACCAGCGCCGGCCCAGGAACCTCGGAGGCGGACTGTTCCTCGAGGTTCCGCGGCCCGAGGAGGCCGAGTACGACTACATCGTGATCGGCTCCGGCGCGGGCGGCGGGCCGCTGGCGGCGAACCTGGCCAAGGGCGGCTACCGCGTGCTGGTGCTCGAGGCCGGCGGCGACCGCGGGGAGGACAACATCTACAAGGTGCCCGCCTTCCACGCGCTGTCGACCGAGGATCCCGACATGCGCTGGGACTACTTCGTCCGCCACTACGAGGATGAGGGGCGCCAGGCCCGCGATACGAAGTACACCCGCGCCGAGAAGGGGGTGCTCTACCCGCGCGCCGGGACCCTGGGCGGATGCACGGCCCACAACGCGATGATCACCGTGTACCCCCACGACAGCGACTGGGACGACATCGCCGCGCTGACCGGCGACAGCTCGTGGAACGCGGGGGCGATGCGGCGCTACTTCCAGCGCCTCGAGCGCTGCCACTACCGCAAGCGCCGGCACGCCCCCGAGAACGGCCACGGCCACGACGGCTGGCTCGAGACCAACACCGCCGAGATGTCGCTCGCGCTGCGCGACCTGCGCCTGGTCAAGGTGCTGGTGGGGGCGCTGCAGGAGGCCGCCCAGGAGAGCCTGTTCAACCCGCTGCGCGAGCTGCGCAAGAACCTCGACCCGAACGACGCCGAGCTCGCCGCGAAGGACGACGAGGGCCCGCGCCAGATCCCGATGGCGATCACGGAGAAGCGGCGGCGGAACGGCCCGCGCGAGTTTCTGATGGCGGTGCGGCGGCAGCATCCCGACCGGCTCCGCATCCAGACCCACACCCTCGCGACCCGCCTCTTGCTCGACGAGAAGCTGCGCGCGGTCGGGGTCAAGGTGCAGGTCGGCGCCCGCGCCTACCAGGCCGACCCGAAGGCGCGCTCCGGGAAGCTCCCGCTGCGTCGGCTGCTCGCCCGCAGGGAGGTGATCGTGTGCGGCGGCGCGTTCAACACGCCGCAGCTGCTCAAGCTGTCGGGGATCGGCCCGCGCGAAGAGCTCGAGCGCCACGGCATCACCGTCCGCCACGACCTGCCGGGGGTCGGGGAGAACCTGCAGGACCGCTACGAGGTCGGAGTCATCACCGAGATGACGAAGGACTGGAAGCTGCTCGACGGCCTGCGTTGGCAGGTTCCGCCGCCGGGGGTCGTGCCGCCGGGGGACAAGGCCTTCGAGGACTGGCTCGAGGGCGGCGGCACCTACGCGACCAACGGCACGGTGCTCGCCGTGGTCAAGCGCAGCAAGGAGGGGCTGCGCGATCCGGACCTGTTCATCTTCGGGGCGCCGAGCTACTTCAAGGGCTACTTCCCCGGCTACTCCCAGGAGATCCTGCGGCGCAAGAACTGCTTCACCTGGGCGGTGCTCAAGGCCCACACCGAGAACCGGGCGGGGTCGGTGACGCTGCGCTCGAAGGATCCGCGCGAGCGGCCGGACATCAACTTCCGCTACTTCGACGAGGGCAACGACGCCTCCGGCCACGACCTCGAGGCGGTCGCGACCGGCGTCGAGTTCGCCCGGGGCATCGCCGACAACTACCGGCACATCGTCCGCCGCGAGCTGGTGCCGGGGCCCGCGGTCAAGAGCCGCGAGCAGGTCAAGCAGTTCATCAAGGACGAGGCCTGGGGGCACCACGCGTCCTGCACCTGCCCGATCGGCCGCAAGGGCGATCCGAAGGCGGTGCTGGACAGCGAGTTCCAGGTCCAGGGCTGCGAGGGGCTGCGGGTGGTCGACGCGTCGGTCTTCCCGCGCATCCCGGGCTTCTTCATCGTGTCGGCGATCTACATGATCGCGGAGAAGGCCTCGGATGTCGTCCTCGCGGCGGCGGGGACGCGGGCCGGGTAGGTTTCCGCGGGGATCGCGATCGGGATGCGGCCGGGATCGGCGCCTGAATATGCTACAGTTGGCGGAAAACGCGCCACTGTGCGCCAGGAGATCCCCGCATGCCCAGCACGATCAACGGCATCGGCACGCGCTACTACGGGCGCACCCAGGTCCAGGTCTTCGCGCTGCCCTGCGCCGCCTGCCGCAAGGTGACCCGGCGCAGCTCCTTCGACTGCGGGCTGTACTTCACGCTGCTGTACCTTCCCCTCCTGCCCCTCGGCCGGCGCCACGTCACCGACATGTGCAGCGGCTGCACGGCCCACCGGGCGGTCTCGCTGGCGCGCTGGCGGGCCGGCAAGGAGGAAGCGCACCGGGCGGCCCGCGAGAAGCTCGCCGGCGGCGGGCGCGACGGGCTGCTCGACGCGCTCGCCCACGCGATCGCCTACGAGTCGCCGGCGCTGTTCGACGAGGTGCGGGAGGCGGCCGCCCGCTCCCCCGCCGGCGCCGATGCGGAGCTGCAGCTCGCGCTCGGGGACGCGGCGGAGATGTTCGGCCGCTGGGAGGTCGCGGCCCGCACCTACGACGCCGCGCTGCCCCTGCCCGGGGCGCGCTTCGCCCTCGCCCGGCTGCACGTGCAGGAGGGGCGTCCGGAGGAAGCCTGGCCGCTGGTGCGCGCGCAGCTCGAGGCGGGGGACGAGGACGCGCTGCCGGAGCTCGAGCAGCTCGTGCGCGGGCTGCAGGCCCACGGCCGGCACGACACCGCCCTCGCCGCGATCGCGGTCGGCGAGGAGCTGTTCCCGGACTGGGGAGAGAGCCGTCCGGCGCGGGCGCTGTTCCGCAAGAGCGACAAGCTGCGCGGGAGCACGAAGCCGGTCGGTACCCTCCCGCGCCGGCCCGAGGTGCGGCCGGAACCCGAAGCGCGCCCGCTCGCGGCGGCGCTGCCGGGGGTGTTCGTGCTGCTGCTGCTCGCCGGGCTGCTCGTCGGCTTCCTCTACAGCACGCGGACCTTCGAGCGCGCGCACCGGGTCGCGGTCGTCAACTCCCTCGGGGTGCCGTACACGTACCTGCTCGACGGCGAGCCCCACGAGCTCCCGCCGGGGGTGGGCCGGGTCGTCCTCGAGGAGGGGGTGCGCACGATCGAGGTGCCGGCCCTCGGCCTGCCCGCCGCATCGCTGGACTTCACGCTGTCCTGGAGCGAGCGCGCAAGCGGGGACGGGTCCTTCGTCCTCAACCCAGACCGCCTCGCGATGCTCTTCGAGGAGCGGATCGCCTACGCCGAGAGCCATCGAGGCGAGTTCGACACCTACTTGATTCCCCACGCCGGCGCGCTCTTCCACCAGCTCTCGGCGATCGACTACTTCTTCCAGGAGCCGCCCGAGCTGCTCGGTGGCGGTGGGGAGGTCGCGTACCGCACCGTCGTCTACGCGCGCAACGACCTCAGCCTGCTCGCCCGGGCCCGCGAGCTCGAGCCGGAGCCGCGGGCCGACTACCTGAGGCTGGCCCTGGCCATCTTCCCCGAGGAGACACGCCTGCTCAGCGAGCTGTCCGAGCTGCTCGGGGAGGAAGGCAGCCTCGAGCTCGTCGAACCCTGGCTGGACGACCGGCCGACGCACGTCGACTTCCACCGCGTCTACCAGCGGGTAAAAAGCCGCCTGGATCCCGGGCACGACCTCGTCGCCGAGTACCGCGCCCGGGTCGCGGCCGACTCGACCGACGCCGGCCTGCGCTACCTGTACGGGCGCCTGCTGCGCGGCGCCGCCGCCGACTCCCAGCTGGTCCGCGCCAGAGAGCTCGACCCGGCGCTCGCCCACCCCTATCTCGCCGAGGCCTTCGCGGCCCTGAGCCGGGGTGGCTGGAGCCGCGCCCTGCGTGCCGCCGAGCAGGCCCTCGAGCGGCAGCCCGGGCTGTACGAGGCCGAGGCCCACCGCATCCATGCGCTGCTCGCCCTCGGCCGCCGTGACGAGGCGCTGGACGCCCTCGACGCCTGGTTCGACGAGGACCAGAGCAACTGGGCCCTCGAGCGCATGCTGCACACGCTGGTGTGGTCCGCCCGGGAGGAGGAGGCGGAGGCCCTCTACCGGCAGGTGCTCGTGTCGCTCGGCGAGAGCCTGCGCGACCTGCGCGGGAAGCTGCTGCGGGCCTGGATGACCTGGGCCGCCGGCCGTCGCGAGGAGGCGGCAGCCCAGTTCCTGCGCCTCGGTGGGCCCCGCGAGCAGCTGATCGCCGGCCTGCTCAAGCCCGACCTGTTGCTCGCGGTGCGCAGCGTGCGCAGCTCCGAGGACGCCTTCCTGGTCTACGCCGCGGCGCGCCACGCCGGCGACGAGAAGGTCGCCGAGCGCGCCTGGAGCGCCGGCCTCGAGGCGCTCGCCCAGAGCCGGGCGGAGGTCCGCGCCCTCGGCCCGCTGTTCGAGGCCGCGACGCTCGACCTCGAGGCCGTGCTCGCCCTCGAGCTCTTCCCTTCCGCCAAGGTGCTCTACCTGACCGCGCTCGGCTACCGCTTCCCGGATCGGGCCGGAGACTGCTTCACCCTCGCCGCGAGCCTGCACGTGCCGACGGGCTTTCCGGACGGGTACATCCAGGAGCTGTGGGAGTAGCCTGTCGCGCGCCGAGCACGGTTCCGCAGAGAATCTTCTTCCGGACGACCCGTAGACGCACCGACGACGCGGACCACCCGATGGACGCGGGCATCGGAGCGGACGGCTGCGGCGCGCGCGCAAGCGGCCGGAGGAGCGCGTGCGCCTCCATCACATTCACGTAATCTTCACGCTCTACGATCTTCAGGAAGGCCCGTGTGAAGGCTGCGTAAAGGAGGCGTGAAGGTGATGGTCCCAGGATGTGCTCGCGGGGCGGTCTGCTGTGGGTGACACGCTCGCCGTCGCCGAGACCCTGCCGATGATGGACTTCTCCGCGTTCCAGCTGCCGGGCCGCACGGAGCTGTTGGTCCTGTTGGCCAACCTCGCGTGGGGGAGCCTGCTCGCGGTGTACCTGCGCTTTCTCTACCGCCGCACCGCTCCGCAGGTGACGGGCGACTCGATCAGCAAGGTCTTCCCGCTGCTGACCGTGATCACGATCGTCCTGATCGCCTCGGTCAAGGCATCGATCGCGGTCTCGCTGGGCCTGTTCGGCGCCCTCTCGATCGTGCGCTTCCGCGCGGCGATCAAGGACCCGGAGGAGCTCGTCTACCTGTTCCTCTGCATCGGCGTCGGCGTCTCGGTCGGCGCCGGGCAGCCCTGGCTGGCCCTGGCGCTGGTCCTGGTCGCGAGCGTGTTCGTCTTCGTGATCGACCGCATCGGACGCGCGGTCCGGGGCGGCGGCGCCTACGTCACGATCGTCGGGGAGTCGCTCGCGTTCGGAGACGAGAGCGAGCGGCTGCTCGGAGAGCTGGAGCGCACCAGCCCGGGCTTCGTGATCCAGCGCTGCGAGGTCGACGGTGGCGAAGGGCACCTTCGGGTGAGCCTGCCCCGCGTCCACAGCAAACAGGGCCCTGCGCTGGTCGCCGCCCTGCGGCGGCAGTCCCGGATTGTCACGTCTCCTTCGTCAGCGCGGAGTCCCTGCCGTGATGCTCCTGGAACCTCCCTCCGCCGTCGTGAAGTCCTTGTCGAGGTCGCGGAAGCCGATCCGTTTCGTCGGCGACGCGACCCCCGCGGAGCTGAAGGCGCGGGTCGAGACCAAGCTCGTCTATCACGGCGAGGACCTCGGAGGCCTGCGCTGCGCGCTGCAGAAGCTCTGCGGGCGGGTTGTCCACGCCGGGCCCGTCAGCACGGTCTCGAGCGTCTACTTCGACGACCTGCGGCTCGGTGCATGCCAGGCGAACCTCGACGGGACGGGGCTGCGCCACAAGACGCGCATCCGCTGGTACGATCGCCCTCTGCCCGGCGCCCAGCTCTTCTTCGAGACGAAGTGGAGACGGCACCGCGTCACCGGCAAGGACCGCGTCGAGCTGCTCTGCACGCGGCCGGCCGCGGAGCTCTCGCTCCGCCAGCTGCATCGCGCGCTGCGCCAGGCGCTTCCCGTTGAACGTCGGGGCCACCTCGCGAACGACACCGAGGCGGTCGTCCTCGTCGAGTACGAGCGCGAGCACTTCCTGCTCGAGCACGGCCGGGCGCGCCTCACCCTCGACTACCATCTGCGCTTCTACCCGCTGCTGGGGCGGCGCCGGCTCGCCCGGCGTTTCCCGCAGCGCCTCCCCGACGTCGCCGTGATCGAGTGCAAGACCGCGGTCGGCGACACCCGCTGCCTGGCGCGGGTCCTCAGCCCCCTCGGCGGACGGCCGACGCGCTTCTCCAAATACGTCACGGCATGCCAGCACCTCGGCTATGCCAGCCACCACTAGTCACAGGACGGTACCATGACCGCATTCAGCTCGCGTGCCCTCTGCACGGTCAGTCTGTGCCTCGCCGCCAGCCTGGCCTTCTCCCAGGGGGGCCCCGGCCGGGATCGCCGCGGCGGCCCCGGCCCTCTGCTCACCGCGCTCGACAAGAACACCGACGGCGCGCTCTCGAAGGACGAGCTGCAGGGCGCGGCGGCCGCGCTCCTCAGCCTCGACAAGAACGCGGACGGCAACCTCACCACCGATGAGCTGACGGTCGACATGCGCGGCGGACGGGGCCGCGGACGCGGCGGGCCCGGCGGCTTTGGCGGGCCCGGCGGCTTCGGCGGGCCCGGCGCGATGACCGCCCGGCTCCCCGGCATGAGCGCGCTCGACAAGGACCGCGACGGCGAGCTCTTCGAGGACGAGGTGACCGACGCCGGCGTCTCCCTGCTGAGCCTCGACGCCGACGGAGATGGCACGCTGTCGGCCGCGGAGCTGATGCCTCCGCGGGAAGACCGCCGCGGCCGCGGCGGTTTCGGCGGCCCGGGTGGTCCGGGGGGCCGCGGTGGCGGGGGCTTCAGCGGACCCACCCCCGAGCCCGCGGACCTGCCCTTCGAGGACGGGGTCGGCGAGGTTCCCGACCGGGAGACCTTCAAGGCCCTCTCGTACCAGGGCGAAGAGGTCATGGTCGACACGCACCTGGCGGGGCTCGAGTTCGTCAAGTTCCAGATCTCGCTCGTCGACCCTGCGCAGCCGCGGCTGTGCTTCCTGAACACCCACCGGGGCCATCCGAGGTTCATGAGCAAGATCGGCCTCCCGCGCAACGGACAGATGCGCGGGGTGCTCGTCTACCGGCCCCGGCTGCTGGCGCCCTCGGGGGAGCCCGGCCTGTACACCTTCGAGTTCGAGCCCAACGACGCCTATCCGTTCACGGACATCAAGCTCGCCTACGACCTGCTCTCCGCGCACTCCGCGCTGCTCGCGGGCCGGCTCTCGTACAACCTGCTGCCGCGGGCCAAGCAGCGCTACCTGACCGAGCCGGAGCTCTACGCCGAGGCGGAGCTCCCGCTCTACGACGAGAACGACGGCGTCGCGGAGCCGGTCGCGTTCCTGCCGCTGAACATCGCCGTCGGCTACGGACGGCTGCGGGTGCTCGAGTCCGGGGAGCGGCCCTTCCCGACCGACATCGTGGTGTGCCCGAGCCTGCCGAATGAGATGAGCCGCGTGGCGGGAGTGATCACGGGCGTGCGTCAGACGC
The DNA here is from genome assembly GCA_030428695.1 of bacterium. Next base: position 6,768 of record JAUIEM010000071.1, on the reverse strand, counting down.
CGCTCTCGCACGTCAACCTGCGCGCCGTGCAGGACAAGGTGCCCAACGCCTTCGTCGCGGGCGCCGTCGAGCTCGAGAAGATCCAGTCCCTGCTGGGCAAGAACGTGTTCTACGCGGTGACCGTCGACGGGTTCGAGCTGCGCGAGGTGACGTCCGACGAGGTCGCCCGGCACCACGCCGATCTGCGCCCCGCGGAGACGCAGGTCCCCCTCCGGGATCTCGAGCCCCGGGAGATCCTGCCCTTCGCGGAGGTCCGCTTCGAGGCCTGGAAGAGCGTCGGGGTCAAGGCGGCAAACCTGGCGGTCCTCAGCCAGCTCGGCCTGGCCGAAGCCGAGGTGCCCCAGGGCTACGCGGTGCCGTTCGCGGTCTACGACGCCTTCATGCGCCACAACGGGCTCTACGAGACGGCGCGCGCCATGATCGCGAAGGAGGAGTTCCAGAACGATCCGGACGCCCGACGCAAGGCCCTCAAGGCCTTCCGCAAGCTGGTCAAGGCGGGAGACATGCCGTCCTGGGCGCGGGAGGCGCTCGGGAAGCTGCACGCGGCGTACCCCGCCGGCACCTCTCTGCGCTGCCGCTCGAGCACGAACAACGAGGACCTGCCCGGATTCAGCGGGGCCGGGCTCTACGACTCCTACACCCACCACCCCGACGAGGGCCACCTGTCGAAGTCGATCAAGCAGGTCTTCGCCAGCCTGTGGAATCTCCGCGCCTTCGAAGCCCGCGAGTTCTACCGGATCGACCACTTCCTCACCTGCATGGGCGTCGCGGTGCACCCCAACTTCGAGGACGAGCAGGTCAACGGCGTCGCCGTCAGCGACGACGTGCTCTCGATCTCGCAGGATGGCGGACCGGTGCTGTACTACGTCAACGCCCAGCTCGGCGAGAACCTGGTCACCAACCCCGAGGAACGCGCGGCGCCCGAGGAGCTCCTGATCGGCCCGCGGAACCCCCGCGTCGACGAGGTGCTGCAGCGCTCGAACCTGACCGACGGCCTGCCGATCCTCAGCGACGGTCATCTGCTCGGGCTGCGCCGCTCGCTGCGGGTGATCCACCAGCACTTCGGCGCGCTGTACGAGGTCGAGCCCGGGCAGCGCTTCGCGATGGAGATCGAGTTCAAGGTGACCGCCGAGGGCAAGCTGGCGATCAAGCAGGCCCGTCCCTGGGTCTACTGAGCCCGCTCCAGCGACGCACCGCGGCTTCCTGTCGCGGTCGCCGAGGCCGCGCGCGGCCTCATCGACCCCGCCCGATCCACCCGCGCAACCCCAGCCCCAGCGATCCGCGCAGCCCGTGCGCCCGCGCCCGGGTCGCCGCGCGGCGCAGCGCTCCAGCGCGCCGCCAGCGGTCGCGGGCCTGACGCGTGGCCTGGCGCATCTGCGCGCGGCTCGGCAGCGGCGCGCCGGCGCAGCGTCGGGGCATCACCCTGGACAGGGCCAGCAGCCGCGCCTCGAGCAGCGCGGCGGCGGTACGCAGCTGGGCGGGCGTCGCGGTGAGACTTCCGGGGGGAAGCAGCCCGACCAGGCCGCCGTCGAGGGCCCGCGCGGCGGCGGCGATCTGGGCGGGGATCGCGGCGCTGGGGAAGGCCTCCGGCCGGTGCCCGGGCTGGAGGCGGTGCAGGTGCCCGTTCGCGCCCAGGCAGTCGAAGCGCACCCGCTCGCGGCCCCCGAGGTACACCGAGGCGCCGGGGCCGACGTGGCCCTCGTAGCGCTTGAAGAACAGCTCGAGCAGCGCGTCGGGCGCGAGCGTCCAGAACTCCCTGTGGGGGCGCACGCCGGAAGGATGCACCACGCACAGGGCGCGGGACTGCTCGCGGCCGCACAGTCGCACCAGATTCGAGCCTCCTGCGACGCTACGGCTCGATCAACCCGAGCACCGCGCGCCGCTTCCGCTTCTCGATGTAGGTCCAGCCCAGGGACGGCACCTGGTGGAAGCCGAGCAGCAGCTGCTGCCCGTCCTCTTCCGCCTCGACCACGCCGGCGGTCGCGCCGGCGGCCACCGCCTCGAGCACGGCGGCGAAGGGGAAGCGCTCGAGCTCTACGGCGCCCACGCCGACGCCGCCCGGGATGGCGACCTGCTGCCTCGAGCGCACCACGATCGCCCCGTCGCGGTCGACGAGGTAGGTCTCCTCGACGTCGCGGGCCGGGCGCATGTAGGTGTTGATCAGGAAGTCGAAGGTCATCTCGACCCCGGCGACCCCGTAGAAACGCCCCGCGTCGTCGATCAGCGAGGTCACGCACGGCAGCACCAGGCCGAGGTTGTGCAGGTCGGGGTAGGGCTCCCCCCAGCGCACCTCGCGGCTGTGGGCGCCGAGCGCGTACCAGGGCCGGAGACGCGGGTCGTAGTCGGCCGGGTAGCCGCCCTTGCCGGGATACGAGAACATCACCCCGCTGGCCAGGCCGATGTACGCCCAGCGCAGGGGCACGCCCTCGACGGTCAGCAGGCGGATCACCTCGAGGCCCGAGGAGACGGGCAGGGCGGGCAGGCGGCTGCCGAGGAACATCCACTTGAACTGCGAGCGCAGGCGCATCAGGCAGCGCAGCTCGTCCTCGACGTCGCCGAGCGCGACCCCCGGGGCGAGCTTGTAGACCGGGGTCTCGATGCTGATGTCCTTGCCGTACAGGGTCGACCAGGCGGCGAGCTCGGCGCCGCCCTCGTCGAAGTCGACGTTGCTGTACAGGGGCCGCGGGTCCGGGTCGCCCGCGGTGATGAAGCTGGTGCCGACCTCGGCGAGCACCCGGGCGGTGTGCTCGAGCTGCTGCATCTGGCTGTTGATCAGGAAGCTCTGCACGCCGACGTCGGCCTGGAAGCGCAACAGCTCGCGCTCCTCGGTGCGGCGGGCGAGGGCCTCCCGTTCCCGTGAGATCTCGAGGTTCTTCAGCTCGAGCAGCACCAGCCCCGCGACCAGGCCGAGGATGACGACGAGCGCCCCGAGCAGCGTCCCGGTGCGCAGCCGCCGACGCGCCTGGCGGGCGTCGCGCAGGCGCTGGCGAGCGGCGGAGATCTCCTCCCGCAGCCGCTCCCCCCGCGCGTCCGGCAGGTTGGCGGCCTGAGTGCGCGCGAGGCCGAGGTCGCCGAGGGCGAGGGCCGCCTCGGCGTAGGCGAAGCGGGCGTCGCGCTCGCCCTCGACCGCGGCGACGTTGTCCGCCCACAGGCGGCGGGCCGCCTGGAAGCTCGCGACCACCTCGGCGAAGTTCCTGTACAGCGAGCTGTTGTCGGAGGTCGAGCTGAACTCGCCGCTGGTCGCCGAGAACTGGCAGGCCTGCAGCCGGCGCGCGGCGAGGCGCGCGATCTCGAGGCTCTCGCGGTGGAGTCGGAAGGCCTTCAATTCGTCTTGCAGCTGCAGGACGCTGGCGTGGCGCAGGTCGGGGGAGGGCTGCAGGGCGTGGCGGCAGATCGCCTCGAGCTCGGCAGGTACGTCCGGGGGGAAGGCGAGCGGCGGCCCGTGCAGGGCCTGGTGCAGGGTCTCGACCAGGCGCGGGGCGACGTTCGGGGGCTTGCCGGTCAACAGCTCGTAGAGGATCGCCCCGAGCAGGTAGATGTCGGTGTGCGGCCCGAGCTGCGCGCCCTTGCCGAGGGCCTGCTCGGGGGCCATGTAGATCGGCGTGCCGCAGGGTCCCTGGATGTGGGTGTGGAAGCGCAGGAAGGGGTCGTGCTGCAGCTTCGGGTCGAAGGCGACCGCCAGCCCCCAGTCGAGCAGCAGCACCTCGCCGAAGCGGCCGAGCATCACGTTCGAGGGCTTGAGGTCGTTGTGGATGATGCCGTTCTCGTGGGCGAAGGCGACCGCGTTGCAGAGCTGGATGAGGATCTCGAGCTGCGGATCGAGCGCGAAGCTGCCGTCCTTGCGCGCCTCGCGCAGCTCGACGGCCCAGCTGCGGCCGCCGACCAGCTTCATCGCGAGGAAGTCGAGGCCGTTTTCATCCTTGCCGAGGGCGTAGACCGGGACGATGTTCGGATGCTCGAGGCGGCCGGTGATCACGGCCTCGGCGAGGAAATTCGAGCGCACGTGGGCGGTCTGCGCCCGGCGCCGCTTGATCTTCTTCAGCGCGACCTCGCGCTCGAGGCCCGCCTGGCGCGCGCTGTAGATCTCGGCCATGCCGCCGGAGCCGATCTTGTTGCCGGTCTCGAAGGAGGGCCGCGCGACGGGTGGGGGCGGCGGAGGGAGCGAGGTCAGGGGCGGCTTGTAGCTCGCCTCGCTCGACAGGGTCGAGAAGTCGACCGGCCCGCCGATGGTGAAGCTCCACAGCTTTTCGAGCGCGGCTTCGTCCATCTCATCCGGCTTCGAGAGGATCGCCGAAGGACCAGCTCTCCTCGGTGTGCGGGGGCCCGGAGAACTCGATGCTGTGGATCTCGGTCAGCGCCATCAGCTGCGGCTCCGAGCCCTCGTTGCAGCCGACGAGCACCTTCTGGCCGAGATGCCGGAGCTTCTCGCCGGCGCTCTCGTCGATCACCGCGGTCGTGCCCTGGCGCACGCCGACGTCCTCGTGGCTCAGGCTGCCGCGGTAGATCAGGGGCAGCAGGATGTACTTCGAGGTGGTCGAGCCCCGCTGCACGAGCTGCGCCCGCACCCAGCAGCTGACCGCCGGGCCGACGATCAGCTTCTTGACGCGGTGGAAGGGCAACAGCACGTAGCCGTCGTTCTCGGTCACGCACTCGAGGGCGTCGCTGAGGCAGTAGGACAGGTCGAAGACCGCGGAGTACTTGCGCCGCATGCCGTTGCGCATCGACACGATCGCGTGGCCCTCGAGCTGCTGGGCGGCGGCCCGCAGCTGGGTGGCGATGCGCTCGGCCTCTTCGAGCTCGCCGTGGCCGGTCGCCTCGACGACGAAGCGGCGGCGCTGGGCGGCAGTGGCCTGGCCGTGGAGGATCGTCGAGTAGAGCACCGCCCACTCGCCGTCTTCCTGCGTCCAGTAGTCGTCCCGGGACTCCTCGCAGTGGAAGGAGGTCTTCTGGGCGACGAGCACCCCGCGCAGGTTCTCGGGCGAGGCCTTGATCACGCGCTCCCAGACCTCGGCGGCCTTGGTGTAGTCGCCGCGGGCGGTCAGGAGCCAGGCGAGATGGAGGTTGGACTGGAGGTTGTCGGAGCCGCCGCCCTCGAGGTCTTTGAGCCGGGCGTCGGAGATGTCCGCGAGGTTGGCCGTCCACTGGCTGCCGGGCACGGTAGACCGCAGGCTGCGCAGCACCCACAAGGTCGCGCACACGACACAGATTCCCAACACAATGAGGGTCAGCTGATCCTGACCCATATTCGCGGGCAAAGTCGACCTCCATCGCTCGGTGGGTATGACCTCAGTGTGAGCTCTGTCCCGGTCCGGCGGGCGGGGGTAAACCCCGCCCCTACAAGGCCATCATGTAGGGGAGGGGTTCACCCCCTCCCGTCGTTCAGTCGGGACCAACCTCGCTTCGCGGGAAGAACTTCTGCTGAGGTCGTAACTCCTGACCTTAAACGCCTCCCGCGCGATTTGCACCGTTTTTCTCGGCTCACGCGCCGCGCTCACGGGCCACCCCCCAGACTCCAGGACGGATCGAGCCAGCCCTCCTCGAACAGGGCGTCCCGGGTCCGCGCGGTCAGCTCTTCCCGCGCCTGCTCGTCGGCGACCAGCACCGCCCGCGCGGCCCCGTACAGGTTGCCGCTGTAGAACACCAGGCCGAGCACGCCGAGCACCGCCGCGGTCACCGGCTCCTCGAACACCAGGGCGACGACCGCCCCGCCGATGACCAGGGTGTTGACGACGAAGGTCGCGATGCCGTCCGCGGTCCGCCCGGCGTACAGCTGGCCCGCCCCCGGCAGCACCGCGCTCAGCCCGACCGCGAGGGCGACGCTCTTGTGCTCGAGCGCGAGCAGCGCGTCGCGGTGGGCGAGCAGCGCGGGCGCGCCGGCCGCGGCGGCCTCGAGCCGCGCGACGGCCAGGGCGTCCGCCCCCGAGCGCGCGGCGGCGAGGGCGTCGATCAGCTCGACGGCGCGCTGTTCCTCCGCATCCCCGGCGACCTCGAGCAGCCCGGCGCGGATCTCCCGGGCGCGGGCGTGGTCGCCGGCGAGGTCGGCGAGCTGGGAGATGTACAGCCGGGCCCGGAACCAGGAGCCGCCCGGCGGAATCTCCGCCAGCGCCGCTTCCGCTTCCGCCGCCTCTCCCGCCGCCGCCAGGGCCAGCCCGGCCCGCAGCCGCGCCCAGTCGACCCGCGCGGAGTCCGGGAACAACGCGATGAAGCGCAGCCACTCGGTCGCCGCCCGGTCGTGATGCCCGGCCTCGTCGAGGCCGCGGGCGAAGGCGAGCTGCTCCTCCTCCCCCGGCCGCAGGGCGAGGGCGAACAGCGGCCGCGGCGGCGCTTCCCCGGGTTCCACCGCCACGCGTAGCGGGTCGGACAGGGCGCCGTCGGGGGTCAGCGGGTAGTCGCCGGCGGTGAAGGGATGGCAGCGCTGCACCCGCTCGCTGAGGGCGGCGGTGCCGGCGATGGGACCGAGCTCGCGCAGGGCCTGGGCGCCGTACTCCGAGCAGGTCGGGTGGAACTGGCAGCGCGCCGGGTGGGTCGGCCGGATCACCGCGCGGTAGACCTCGATCGCGCCGAGCCCGAGGGCCGACAGGGTCGACGAGCAGCCGGTGCAGACCAGGCAGGCGAGGGCGAGGGGGAAGAGTCGCATCGGGCCTCCTTGTGTCCAGGGTAGCAAGCCGGCCCCGGCGGCGCTTCCCGGAGCTGTTCCGCCGCCGCTGACAACTTCTGACAACTCCCGACCTCGCCGCGACAACTGTCCGCGCCGGGAAGTCTACGGTA
>JAUIEM010000070.1 GCA_030428695.1 bacterium | reverse complement strand
GATCTTGATGCCGTCGGGCGCGACCTCTTCTTCGTCGTCCTCGTCGTCGAGGAAGTTGGGGACCGCGAACTCGGCCGTCTTGTTCCGCGACTCGGGCAGCTTGCTCTCCGCGGCCGGCGCGGCCTCGTCTTCCTCTTCCTCTTCGGTCAGGAAGCTCGGCACGGCGAACTCGGCCGTCTTGTTCCGCGCCTCGGGCAGCTTCGGCTCTTCTTCCTGTTCTTCGGTCAGGAAGCTCGGCACGGAGAACTCGGCGGTCTTGCGCCGCACGTCGAGGCCCTCGTCGCCCTGGGGCGTCGGGGCCGCCGGCGCCTCATCCTCGTCATCGTCGAGGAAGGACGGCGCGACCATCTCGGCGGTCTTGTGGCGCGCCTGCGGGATCTCGTCGTCGTCGTCGTCGAGGAACGACGGCGCCGCCATCTCCGCCGTCTTGTGGCGCGCCTGCGGGATCTCGTCGTCGTCGAGGAACGACGGCGCGACCATCTCGGCGGTCTTGTGACGGGCCTCGGGGATGCCTTCGTCGCCGGTGCCCATGGCAGCGTCGTCGTCGAGGAAGGAACCGTCGGCCCCTGCCCCGGCCGCCTGGGCCTCGAGCAGTTTCTTGACCGTCGCATCGTCCGCGATCCAGTAGAACCTCTCGCGTTGATCAGTCATGACGGGTTTCCTTGTCCCCTCGGTTGATTTCGCTTCCTGCACCGGCGCGACCCGGGCCGCGGGCGCCGGGTCTGCACAAGTATGGACATACGCGCTGGGTACGTCAATTCCGCAGTGTACCATTTCGAACTCGTGGCCCGAAAGGGCGTTATCCACTTCATCGGCCAGCCAGGCCGTCGCAGTGGAACGGGCGTCGAAGAAAGCCGTCGCGTCGAGCTCCAAAAGAGCTAACAGACGGCAAACCTCCGGGGCGCACACCAGGGCGAGTCGGATCCCACGCGCTCGCGCTGCGTCGCGAACGGCGAGCAGGGCCTCGAGCTCCAAGCTCTGCAGCGAGCCGAGCCCCGCGACCTCGAGCAGGGCACGCGACGTCCCCTCCGGCAGGCCGAGCAGCCAGGCGCCCAGCCGTGGCAGCTCGGCGCGAGCGGGCGCCGCGACCAGCAGCCGGGGGCGCTCTCTGACCTCCGTCGCGGAGCCCGGAGCAGCGGGCGCCTGTCCGGTCGGCGGGGACTCCGCGGCGTCCGGCTCCGTCGCCGCGGCCGCATCCTCCACGGGCGCCGTCTCCGCAGCCGCGACCTCGAGCGGAGCGAGCGGCGGGAGCTCGCCGGCGCGCAGCGCAGCGTCGGCCGCGGCGAGGTCATCGAAGCACGGCAGCGCGTGCTCGATGCCGAGCAGGCGCAGGACCGTCCGCGCCCCGCCCGGCAGCCCGGCGATGGCGAGCCGGCCCGAGGCGGCCGCGATCCGCTCGCGCGCCTGCAGGAGCAGCTCGACCTCGGCTTCGCCGAGCTGCTCCCAGCCGGAGGCGTCGATCGCGACCGCCCGCTCTCCGTCCGCGAGCGCGGCGGCCACCCGGTCGGGCAGGGCGGGGCCGGCGGGCAGGGCGTGCGGGGTCGCCGCCTCCGGCTCCTCGACAGCACGCTCGAGACGGGCGGCGCGCAGCGCGTCCTCGGGCTCGCGGTGGATCGGGACGCCGGCCAGCAGCGACAACCCGGGCTCGAGCGCGGGATCGACCCGGCACAGGCGGACCCGTCCGCCGCCCTGCGTGAACCGCCGACGCGCTTCGATCAACGGCCGGAGCGCCTCGCCGGAGAGCGCGCCGAGCTCGCTGCAGTCGAGGCAGAGCTCGCGCACTCCCGCGGAGCGTGCGCGCTCGGCGAGCGTCGGCAGGCGGGGAAGCTCCTCCGGCCGCACGAAGACGCTGACCAGGGAGCCGGCATCGCAGCCCTCGGGCAGCGTCCCGTCGCTCTCGACCAGACGCAGCTTCGGCGCACGGGTCAGCCGGCGCTGCTCGTCTTCGACGGTCTGCTTCCAGCGGTCGAGCGCGCCCGTGAGGTCGGCACAGCACACGAGCTGGTCGTCGAGGCCGAGCATCGACAGCAGCGCCTGCACGGACGCCTGCACGCCCGCGAGCAGGAGCTCTCCCCCGCCCCGTCGCAGCGCCGACTGGGTCCGCACCAGCCGTTGCAGCTGGTCGGCTCGCAACCGCGGCAGCCCGTGCAGGTCGAGGAACACGTAGCGCCCCTCGGCCCCCAACGCGTCGAGCCGGTCGAACAGCGCGGGCAGCGCCTCGGCCCGGTAGGTCTCGGCGCGCACACCGGAGGGAAGCTCCGGGGCGGAGTCGGGCGGGAGGAGTGCGACGGCGCTCACGGCAGAGCTCCCCCGGTAAGGAAGCGCGGGAGCGTATCAGACCTGCGGGGAACGCGCAAAGGACTCGGGGTCGGGTGCGGGTGCGGGCGCTGGCTCCGGCGCGGGATCTTCCGGCGCTGGCTCAGGCGCGGGATCTTCCGGCACCGGCGCGGGCTCCGGCTCCGGCGCGGGATCTTCCGGCACCGGCGCGGGCTCCGGCTCCGGCGCGGGATCTTCCGGCACCGGCGCTGGCTCCGGCTCCGGCGCGGGATCTTCCGGCACCGGCGCGGGCTCCGGCTCCGGCGCGGGATCTTCCGGCACCGGCGCGGGCTCCTCCGCCCCGTGTCCGTGCTCCCCGTGGTCGTGCACCGGCTCCGGCTCATCGAGCCCGACCAGCTCGATGTGGTAGAGCAGGCTCGCCCCCGGGGGCACGCTGCCGTCGGCGGTGCCGTTGTCGCCGTAGGCCGCGCTCGCCGGCAGCACCAGCGTGCGCTTCCCCCCGACCCGCATGCCCGGGATCGCCTCGTCCCAGCCCTTGAGCACCTGGCCCTCGCCGATCACGAAGTGCTGCGGGAGCTCGGCGTCGAGGTTGCCGTCGATCTCCGTGCCGTCGTGCAGGTACCCCCGGAAGCGCACCGCCGCGCGCAGCCCGGGCTCCGCGACCGGCCCGTCGCCGACCGCCGTGTCGAAGTACTTCACGCCGGAGGGCAGGAGGATCATCCCCGTGCCGCCAGGGGGCGTCCCCGGCGTCGGCGCCGCCGGCTCGGTCTGCCCGACCAGCTCCTCGAGGCGCACCTTGAAGATCAGGGTCGCGTTGGGAGGGATCGTCGAAGTCCCCCCTGCGCCGTACCCGAGCTCCGGCGGGATGATCAGGATGCGCTCGCCTCCGAGCCGCATCCCGGTCAGGCCCTCCTGCCAGCCCTCGATGATCGCGTCCCTCCCGATCGTGAAGCGCAACAGCTCCTCGCCGAGGTTGCCGTCGAAGGGCGTACCGTCGGTCAGCCAGCCCTGGTAGCGCACGCCGACCTCCATCCCCGCCTGGGCCGGAGCGCCCTCTCCCGGGGTGACGTCGACGGCGCCCAGCCCGGTGTCGCTCCTGACGACCAGCGAGTCCGCCGGCCGCTCGAACCAGGCGATGAACTCGGTCTCGAGGTACTCCGCGCGCGGCGCCCGCAGCACCTGGGCCTTGTGGTCACGCAGCGACAGCACGTGGGGCCGCTGCGAGACCTGGACATACCATGCGGTCGTGTCCGCATCCGGCCCCCCGACCCGCACGGTCTCGAGCCGCTGGCCGGTGCCGAGGTGGATCTCGACGAACGGCGGCTCCAGCCCGTGCTCCGGCCCCGACCGGGCCGCGTGCACGTCCGCGGCGTCGAGGCGCGCGATGTTGCGCACCAGGGCGTCGACCTTGTCCTGCTTGACCGGCACGCCGCTCTGGGACTTCCACAGCACTCCCTCGCGCCGCAGGTCGAGCTCGCCGCCGTCCGCCCAGAGCAGGCCGACGCTGCGGATCTCCCGCTCCATCAGGTCGAGCACCGTGCCGTCGAACCAGGCGCTGGTCGCGGTCAGGGTGTTGCGGGTGAAGCTGCGCACGTCGAGCTCGTAGACCGTCTCGCCGTCCCGCACGAAGGTGTGGCCGAGGGCCTCCTTGCCGAGGAACAGCGTCGCGAGCGGCCCGTCCTCGCCGAGCAGGATCAGCTGCTTGCCGTAGGCGTCGTCCGCGACCTCGAGCCCGGCGTAGCGCGTGGGGCTCGAGGTGACCTCCTGGACGAAGCCGGCGCGCAGGAGGTCGGTCAGGTAGCGCTTGACCTTTCCGGCCTTGGCCGGATAGGCCCCGAGGCCCGCGAGTACCCAGGCGTCGGAGCCTTCGCCCCGGCGCAGCTCGATACGGTCGGTGTCGCTCGCGATGATCGTCAGGCCCTGGATCGCCTCGAGCGGATAGCGCTCGATCAGGAAGGGCTCGCCGAGCCTCTTGTCGAGCTCAGCCGCCGGGCGGGAGAGCACGACGCCGAGCACGACGGCCTGGATCACGGCGAGGATCAGCAGGATCTTGTTCGTTCGCATCAGCCTGCCCTCACTCTGGCTTCGGTGCGCCCAGGGTCCGCAATCCGTAGTTCCACAGGATTCCGGCGAAGGCGACGATCAGGAACGGGATGACGAAGTTCAACAGCTGCGCGAGGTCCTTCTGGCGGTCGTCGAGCTCGTCGAGATGGCGGCGCTTGACGCCCCGGGTGCGGATCTGCATCAGCGCCTCATCCTGGGTCAGCCAGTCGATCGCGTTGCGCAGCACCGCCCCGTTGAGCTCGAGGGACGGCTGCGGACGCCCTTCGAGCAGGAAGGCCGCGTAGTCGCTGAAGGCCTCGGCGTCGGCGATCACGACGACGCGCTGATCGTCCGGCGAGCTCTCCAGGTGCGGCAGGTCGTCCGGACCCGGCTCCCCGGGCCGTCCATCGAAGGAGCTCGGGAAGGTCCCCTGCAGCGCGACCGCGAGGGTGCGCTCGCCGAGGGGGTGGCCTTCCTTCGTCGGGTAGTCCGCTTCGATGCCGGGGACCATGTAGTCGTGGGAATACTGGCCGTTCTCGATCGTGACGTCGAAGGGGTGCACCAGCGGCGTGAAGGCTTCGGTCCACGACCGCTCGGAGCTCCGGAACATCCACGTGGCCTCGATCCCGTCGACCGGCGTGATCTCGAGCGGGCTGACGAACATCCCGACGAAGGACTCGAGCTGGGACACCGCCGGCATCTCCTCGTTCAGGCCCCGGCCCCCGAGCATCGGGAAGTAGGGGTAGGGATCGACCATCAGGTTGCGCGTGTTGTTCTTCTCGATGAAGAACAGGTACGGCGCCCAGCAGCGGTCGTCCTTGAGAATGTGCGGGGAATGCTCGACGCCCCAGCTGACCATCAGGCTGTCGAGGCCGGTCTCGATCTTCTTGATCGACATCTGCCGGTCGTTGCGCGGCATCTCCCACTCGAACTTGTCGCTGAGCAGCAGCAGGCGACCGCCGCGCATCACGTACTGGTCGAGGTGGTAGACCTCGATCTCGCTGAGGTTCTCCGGCCGCGCCAGGCACAGCACCTCGGTCTCCGGGACGCCGGCCGCCAGGTCGACCTCCGAGACCTCGAAGTCGCGCTGCAGCAGGCCGACCAGCGCCCCGTGGAAGGGGTAGCGCCCCTCGCTGACCTGCAGCTGCTGCAGCTGCTGCGGCGGGATCCCCGTCGGGTCGAACAGCACCCCGACCGTGCGACGGAAGCCCGGCAGCAGGCGCTTGAGCAGGGTCTCGAGGTCCTCCTGCAGGGTCGTCGGGTTGAAGTCGGCCCCGCCGCTGCAGGGCACGAACACGCGGCGCTTGTTCGCGTACAGGTAGCCGTCGGCGTAGTAGGCGATCTGCTCGAGGCGGCCGTCCTCACCGAGCATCGTGAAGCCCCGCGGACGCAGCCCGGTCTGCTGGTACAGCGCGAGCTGGCCGCGCTCGTCGGCCGGGGCGGGCAGCAGCTGGTAGTCGATGCGGCCGGCGGTCCGGGCCTTGAGCGCCTCCATGGTCTCGACCACCACCGCCCGCCAGGCGACGATGCGGTCGGCGAGCTGGGCCGCGTCCTCGCCGCGCTCGCGCAGCGGCGCGGGGTCGCTGAAGTAGACGTCGAAGCGCGCCTCGACCTCCTGGTAGAGGAGGTTGGCGGCGTTGATCCGCTCCTCGAGGCTCTTGATCGCCTGGGAGAGCAGGTATTCGGGGTTCTTGAGGTCGACCTGCAGCTCGCCGTCGTTCGCCGTCGGCTGCACCTGGATCAGCTCGCCCATGCCGAGCTGCTCGACCTGGTCGCCCATCTGCAGCGCGATCGTGAAGTACGACTGCTTGAAGCCGGCGCTGCTGCGCGTGCGGTGGCGGAACTGCTGGGGCTTGACCCCGTAGGCCGTCGCGGCCTGCACCAGCACGGTGTCGGACAGCGGGTCGCCGATCATCAGGTCGACGCGCTCGGGGTTGAGGCTCGCGTACTCCTCGAGCAGGGCGCTGAGCTGGGGAACCAGCGGCTCGAGCAGGGAGTGGGTGTCCTCGGACAGGAAGGCCCGCACCACCAGCTTGTCGCGCAGCGAAGAGACCAGCTGCACGCTCGCGTCGGAGACCGTGTACATGCGGTCTTCGGTCAGGTCGAGCCGCAGGGGCCGGTCGCTGACCAGCACCTGGAAGGCGATCAGGTTCGCGCCGAGCAGCACGCAGCCGAGGAGCAGGCCGAAGGGTCTCAGTGTCTTCATCGCGATCTCCTCAGCTCAGCCACTTACGCAGCGCGAGAGTGCGCACGTTGAGGAACAGGAAGAAACACACCAGGCTCGCGTAGTACACGAGGTCCCGCAGGTCGAGCACGCCCCGGGCGATGCTGCGGAAACGCGAGCCCATGCCGAGGGCGGCGAAGAACTCCCGCACCGTCGGCCACTGCTCGACGTAGTCGAGCACCACCTTCTCGCCGAGCAGCCACAGGGCCGCGCAGGCGATCAGCGTCAGCAGGAAGGCGAGGATCTGGCTGTTGCACAGGCTGGACAGGAACAGCCCGATCGCGAGGTAGGCCGCGCCGACCAGCGCCGCGCCGACGTAGCCGCCGATCACCGGCCCGAGGTCGAGGCTGCCGAACTGGGCGACCGTCAGGGGGATCCCGACCGTCAACAGCAGCGCGATCAGCACGAGCACCCAGCTGGCGAGGAACTTCCCGAGCACCGCCTGCGACGGGCGGATCGGGTAGCTCAACAGGAGCTCGAGGGTCTTCTGGCGGCGCTCTTCCGCCCACAGCCGCATCGTCAGCGGCGGGACCAGGATCAAGAGCAGCAGCGGCAGCCGCGCGAACAGCGGCCCGCAGGAGGCGATGCCCCCGGCCCACAGCGACGGGAAGAAGTCGATGACGACCGCGAGCAGAAAGATGGTCAGGAAGATGTAGGCGAGCAGGGAGCTGAACGCGCTGCGCAGCTCGCGCTTGGTGATCGCCAGCACGTGGTTCATCCTTCGTTGCCTCCGTTGTCGCGGGTCAGCCGGTCGAAGGTCTCGGCCAGGCTCGGCGTCTCGATCGCCAGCTCGGTCAGGCTCCAGCCCTTGTCCTTGGCCAGCGCGAAGACCTTGGCGGGCAGCTTCTCGACGTTCTTGGCCGAGAGCCGGTAGCGCTGCGAGCCGAGGGCCTCGACCGACGACTTGCCGTCGGCGAGCTCGTCGAGGGCCTTCATCACGCTCTTCTTCTTGCCGCCGATGCAGGCGACCAGCGACTTCCCGCTCGCCTTGCCGAGCTTCTTGTCGGCGACCAGCTCGCCCTTGTGCAGGATCAGCACGCGCGAGCAGGTCGACTCGACCTCGGACAGGATGTGCGAGGAGAAGATCACCGTCTTCTCCTTGCCGAGGTCCCGGATCATGCCGCAGATGTCCGCGATCTGGTTCGGATCGAGGCCGGAGGTCGGCTCGTCGAGGATGATGATCTCCGGGTCGTGCACGAAGGCCTGGGCGAGGCCGACACGCTGCCGGTAGCCCTTCGACAGGTGGCCGATGCGGCGCTGGGCGACGTCGCGGATCGCGCAGCTGTCGAGCACCTTGCCGATGCGGGCCGCGCGGTCGCCCTGGGGCAGGCCGCGCAGGTCGCACACAAAGTCGAGGTATTCGAAGACGAGCATGTCGTCGTACAGAGGCGCGCTCTCGGGCAGGTAGCCGACGCGCCGCTGGGCGGCGAGGGTGTCGTCGCGCACGCAGTGGCCAGCGACGCTCGCGCTGCCCGAGGTCTGGTGGATGTATCCGGTCAGGATGCGCATCGTCGTGGTCTTGCCGGCGCCGTTGGGTCCGAGGAAACCGACGACCTCGGATTTCTGGACCTTGAAGGAGATCCCTCGCAAGGCCTCGATCTCGCCGTAACTCTTGCGCAGGTCTTGGACTTCGATCATGGACCGAGCTCTCCGATCGCGGGAAGGGTCTGGGGCGCGCCCGGAAGGGGCGGCCTCGGGAGGAGGGACGCCGCCGGACGCGGGTTTCATTCCTCTGGGCCCCGTTTGCTACCAGAAAGGGCGCCGTTCCTCAAGCCCTTTTTGGCCTTCCAGGCGCGCCCCAGGCCGTTTTCGGTTGGACTTCCGTTCGGCGGGGCGTCACAATATCTGTCTCGGCACACAACCCTCCGACCCGCGGAGCGATCCGGGCGGCCATGTTCCAGGAAACCCTCGATCTCAGCCTGCGCCTGACGATAGACAGCGACGTCTTCGACATCCCCGGCGGCAACATCAAGGCGCTGCGACTCGAGCTGCGGCCCTGGGGCTTCAGCGGCGAGCTGACCTTCCGCGTGTACGGCGACGAGTCCAGCGACACCCTGCCGTCACGCTTCGCCTCGGCCGACCTGATGGAGGTCGACCTGTCGGTCCAGGGCTTCTTCAACCTGCCGACGCCCGCCCCCGAGCCCCTCGCCCTCAAGGGGCTGGTGCGCGAGCACAGCCTGCGCGAGCTGATGCTCGACGGCACCTCGGGCCTGCTGAGCTGCCGCGACTACACGGTCGCCTTCGCCGACCGCCCGCAGGTGCTGTGGTCGCAGCACTTCCCGGTGCGGCTCTACGTCGACGAGACCGTCGCCGGCGCGATCGCCGAGCAGAAGGTGCGCGGTCTCGACCTGGTGCTGACCGCCAAGCGCCTGCTCGCGAAGTCGAACGTGGTCTCGCTCAACCTCGGCGCGGCGAGCTTCTACGACTTCGTCTGCTGGCTGGCGGAGCACTGGCAGCTGACGCTGGTCTACGACTACCTCGAGGCGAGCTTCGGCCTGGTCGACGGCAAGGTCACGCCGACCCTGTTCGGGCTGGAGAAGAAGGCCCACGTCTCCGGCTTCGAGGTCGAGCTGCCGGCGCCGCCCCGCTACAAGCCCCATGTGCTCAACGCCTTCGCCAGCGCCAAGGCGCTGAACGTCGAGGTTCCGTCGACGCAGGCCGTCGAGCCCCTGCGCGACGACCGCCTGATCCGCTCGGAGGTCCTGGTCTCGAGCGCCGCCCGCACCACCCTCGAGAAGGCCCGCCTCAAGCTCGCGGAGCCCGGCGTGCGGCTGGTCTACGGCAGCTATCCCGACGCGAGCTACCTGCCCGGCTGCCTGATGCGCTTCGAGAGCGGGGGCTGGAGCAAGTTCGACTACCTCTACGGCAGCTCCTGGCGGGTCCACAGCGTCGACTTCAGCGCCAAGGCCGACGAGCTGGGTGACCGGCCGGAGGCGACCGGGGTGTACCAGGTCGAGCTCGGGGTCGGCCTCGAGCACGTCGACGACGAGCGCCAGCACCTGCCGGCCTTCCGCACGCCGCGCTGGCCGTTCTACGTCGAAGGGAAGATCGTCAGCGAGCTCGGCGAGGACGAAGAGCACACCTGGCAGACCTATCCGGACCCGAACACCTCGCTGATCAAGTACACGGTCTCCGTTCCGCTGTGGAACAAGAAGGTCGTCGTGCCCTTCGAGCCGGGGCACCTGCCGTCGCATTTCCACTTCCCCCTGTGGAAGGACCAGCGGGTGCTGCTCGCGGTCGACTTCCTCAGCGCACGCATCGAGCGTTTCCTCGAGTGGGGTCCCGAGGTGCAGCTGCCGACGGACGGCCAGGGTCACCACATCCTGATGGGGATGAGCGACACCAACTTCACGACGATGATCCACCAGTACGCATCGGACAAGCCGTCCTGGAAGCTGCGCCGGGTGTTCGGACAGGACACCGAGACGGTGCTGCTCAGCGAAGGCGCGATGCTGCTGAGCACCGAGGAGGACGCCTCCCTCGAGAAGGTCGAGGAGAAGTACGACGTCACGCCGAAGAAGCTCGCCTCCCAGGCCGAGCTGAAGATGGAAGGCGGGGCGGCGGTCTCGAACCTGACCACCGAGTACGAGACCGGCGCGGCGGCGGTGACGACCCAGCTCGAGGACGCGGTCAACGAGACCAGCGACGCCCTCGACGGGATGGAAGAGGACATCAAGGCCAAGGCCGGCGAGGTCGAGGCCGTGCTCGACGGCGCGCTCGGCGCCCTCGACGGGGCGAGCGGCCAGCTGAGTGGCGCGGTCGGCTCGGCGAAGTCCGACCTCGAAGCGCTGCGGGGGCTGTGAGATGGGTGAGCTGTCCGCGAAGCTCGAGGAGCTGCTCGGCGAGGTCGACGCGACCTTCGAGGGGCTGATCGCCGACATCGACGGCATCGACGCCGAGCTCGAGGCGATGCTCGCCTCGGTCAGCCAGAGCCTGACCCCCCTGCAGGCCGAGATCGAGACCACCTCGGCCGAGCTGCTCGCGCGGGTCGACGCGATCGAGGGCGAGCTCGAGACCTTATGAAGCGGGCAGGGGGGAGCCCTGCGACGGAGGGAGCGGAGAATGGTGACCTGCAAGCGTTGTGAGGCCGAGGTCAGTGAGGACGAGAGCCGCCCGGTCGGCACCTGGCGCTTCTGCGTGCCCTGTTTCGACGCGGTGATGTCCGGCGCGGACAAGAAGCCGGCGGCGGAGGAAGCGTCGGAGGAGGCGGAGGCGCCCGCGATGCCGAAGGTGCGGCTCGGCATCAACATGGCCGTCGACACCGCCCCGACCTGCAGCACCTGCGGCAAGCGGCTGGCGGCGCAGGGCTTCAAGTCGCTCGGCGGGATGCGGATCTGCGAGGACTGCTACGGCGGGATGGCGCAGGAGCGTTGGCAGGCGAAGGACGAAGAGGGAGAGGAGGCCGCGGCGCCCGAGGACGACGGCGTGCCGGTGGTGCATCCCGGGCTGCGTAAGCTGCGCTGCGCGGGCTGCAACAAGCGCGTCCCCGAGGGAGGCGCCAAGCGCATCTTCGAGAACCCCTACTGCCCGGACTGCTACTCCGCCCTCAAGGAAGCGACCGAGGCGGTCGAGACCTTCGACGACAACATCGAGTCCTCGATCACCCGCCGCCTCGCCGCCATCGACCGCGCCCTGGCCGACGCCGGCGTCGTCGAGGCGGAGCCGCAGGTCGCGGTGCGGGCGGCGCGTCCGGCTCCGCCTGCGCCCGCTCCCGCCGCTGCTGGCCTCGCGGTCTGCGCGGCCTGCCAGCTGCCGACGCCCGCGGAGAGCCTGACCGAAGTGTCCGGCTTCCTGCTCTGTCCCGCCTGCCGCAACACCGACCTCGAGCTCGCCCTCGACGTCGCGCGCAAGCGCCACCTCCTGTGGCTCAAGCGGCAGGCGCGCGAGCTCGAAGAGGTGTAGGGCTGCCGCCAAGGAAGTGGGCGCGCGGGTTGCGTTTGCCCAGTTGTTGGGCGGAAGCGATGGTCTGCGAGGAGCTCCGTGTTCCCCCGCAGAGGTATGTCGTTACTGATCTCAGCGAAAGTTGTGCCCCGGCTCGACGGGCGGGGGTAATCCCCGCCCCTACAAGAACTTCGAGCAGTCGTGGGACATGCATGTAGGGGAGGGGTTTACCCCCTCCCGTCGTACTTCGCGAAGGGGCCTCCCCTCGCGGGCCAGGCTTGCGCTGAGGTCGGGCCGAAACCGTCTCGCAAGCCGAGATCGTCGCACAGCAAGAGGGCGGGGATCACCCCGCCCTCCGCGCATCCCGATCGTCTGCCCTGCCTAGCAGGCGCCGACCGTGCGCTCCTTGTCGAGGCGGTCGCTGACGTGCTCGAACGCGAGCCGGGCGGCGCGGGCCGCGACCTTGTGGCGGTTGCTGTCCGCCCGCAGGGCGCGGTTGTCATGGCGGTAGGCGTGGACCTTCCGGCGCAGGGTCACGACGTCGGCGGGGGCGTCGAGCTGGGCGCGCAGGCTGCGGAGCTCGAGGAACAGGTGGACACAGAGCAGGGCGAGGCCGACGGCGGCGGTGATGCTGATGATGGTGAGTCCCATGGCTGATTCCTCCGAGAGCATGATGCGTCTGGAAGAAACCTAGCAAGCAGCGTGCCGAAGATCGCGCTGAACGATCAAGGCCTGGTCCCGATCAGCAAAGCCCCGAGGCCATCGCCGAGCGCGGTCGCCAGCCCGACCAGGGATGCCTCGACGGCGCGCGGGCTCTGGCCGGTCTCGAGGGCGAGGTCCAGGGCGACCTCGCGCAGGGTCCGTGCGCCCTGCATGCGGCCGAGGGCGTTCCAGGCGAAGGCGCTGACCCGCTGGCTCGCGCCGCTCTCGAGGTTGGTCAGGCGGAAGCCGGTCGCCGCGGGCAGCGGGGAGAGCCGGGCGTCGAGGGCGGCGGTCCAGGCGTCGTAGTCCTCCTCGCCCTCGAAGCTGCCGGCCTGGCCGCACAGGCCGGCGACCTGCTCGAGGTCGAAGGCGCTGCGGCCGAGGGCGATCTCGGGCGGGAGGTACAGCTGCTGGGCGAGGACGGCATCCTCGTCGGGCGCGACGTCCCGCGCGGCCGGTTCCCCCTCGACAGCGCCGCCGCGCATGAAGCGGTGCACCCGCTCGCGGGCTTCGGCGCGGGTCATGCCGGGGGCGTCGAAGTCCCAGGACTCGACCTGCAGGTCCAGCCGGGCCGGGATCCGTACGGCGGTGATCCCGTAGGCCTGCGGGTGGTTGGCGATGTGCGAGCCGGGGGTGACGAAGAACTGGTGCCAGGCGACCGACACCACGCGCCCGTCGGCGCGGTGCTCCCGCACCCAGGCGAAGGTGCTGTCGGCTTCCTCGGCGGTCTCGGTCGGCAGCCCGATGATGATGTAGGTGTGGACGCGGATCCCCGCGCGGGCGAGGTTGTCGAGGCAGAGCTCGATCTGGCGCAGGGTCGCCCCCTTCTTGATCAGCTTGAGCAGCCGGTCGTTGCCGGTCTCGACCCCGGCCTCGATCTGCACGCAGCCCGCCCGCCGCATCAGCCGGCAGAGCGGGGCGGTCAGCGCCCGCTCGAGCCGCACGTTGCCGTGCCACTCGAGCGCCAGCCCGGCCTGGATCAGGCGCAGGCACAGCACCTCGAGCAGCTTCGGGGCGAGCGCGGCATCGACGAAGTGCACGCGCCGGATGCCGTGGCGGGCGACGATCATCGCGAGGTCGCGGACGATCGCCTCGAGGCTGTTCTCGAGGTAGCGGTGCTCCGGGTCGTCGGAGTACTCGCAGAAGGTGCAGCGCTCCCAGTAGCAACCCTGGGAGAGCCGGTAGGGCAGCCACACCTGGTCGCGGTGCAGGAAGTAGTCGTCGAGGATCAGCCCGTCGTAGTCCGGGGCGGTCTGCGGCCCCTGGAGCTTGCAGCTCGAGCGGGGGCTGCGGGCGATCGCGCCGGCCTCGAGGTACAGCGCGTTCGGCACGGTGCAGAGGTCGGGAGCAGGGGAAGCGAGCGTCTCGACCAGGCGCAGCAGCGGAACCTCGCCCTCGCCGAGGATCAGCATGTCGAAGATCCCGAACAGCTCGGGCTGGGAGATCCCGCGCAGGTGACTGTCGACCGTCGCGCCGCCGAGGACCACGAAGCACTCCGGCCGCAGGCGCTTGATCGCGCAGGCGAGCTTGCAGGCGGGCAGGAGCTGGTCGGTGAAGGTGACCGAGATGCCGACGACAGCGGGCGTGTCCTGCGCGAGACGCCCCGGCAGCAGGGCGCGGTAGGCGTCGTCCAGCACGCTGCGCTCGTCGCGAGCGGCGGCGAGCAGGTCGGCCGAGCAGAACGCCGCGTAGCGCGAGCGGTAGGTCGGCGCGGCGGGGTCGCCGTAGTCGAGCCGCTCGGCGGTCTCCGGATGGTGGGCGCAGCTGACGAGGGCGAAGGCCTTCTCGAGGGCGAGCCGGGCGGCGGGATCGGGAACCCGCGCCGTCGCCCGCGCGACGACCTCGTCGATCGCGTCGACCAGGTGCTCGGCCCAGGGCTCGACCTCCTGGTAGAAGGCGTAGGCGCCGGCCTCGGAAGCGCGCAGCGCCGGCCGCGCCTCGAGGGCGGCGAGCTGCTCCCGGAGCCGCGCGCGGCCGCGCTCGAGGAAGGGGCGGGAGAGCAGCGCGCGCGCGACCGCGACGTTGAGGTCCCACTGCTCCGCGTCGACGCCCTGGGCCCGCAGCCAGCCGAGCAGCAGCGGCGTGCTCAGGTAGCCCTGCATGATCGAGGCGACCGGCGGATGGACCAGCAACACCTTCGGCCCGCTCATCGCTGCCCTCCGACGAGGATGGTCGCGCGCAGGTGCGCGAGCTGGCCCTGGTCGAGGGCGCTCCCGAGCCCCTGGAGCGCCTTCTCGGCCCTGCGCAGGTGGTGCTCTGCGCGGCTCGGGCGCCACAGATGCGAGAGCCGCGCGAGCTCGAGCTCCGCGCGGGCGACCTCGACCGGCAGGGAGAGCTTCTGGCCCCGGCGGGCTGCCTGCTCGAGGGCGCCGAGGGCGGCGTCCCGGTCGTCGGCCAGGGCGTGGCACAGGCCGGTGAAACGCAGCCAGCGCGGCGCGACCAGAGGAAAGGCCGCCGCGAGCCGCTCGAGCCGCGCCTCGAGCTGCTGCAGCAGGGTGGCGAGCTCCGGGGGGGCGCCTCCGAAACCGCTCGCCGCGACCAGGGCCGTGCCGAAGCTGGCGAGCGTGTGGGCGAGGGGCCAGCAGCACAGCTCCTCCCGCTCGGCGCGCTGGGAGGCCTCGCTCAGCCGCTGCACCGCCTCCGGCACGCGCCCGAGGGCGAGGGCGAGGGTGGCGGACAGGGTCGCGCCGAGCAGCTCCTCCTCGGCCGTGGCCCCGGGACGACGGGCGCGGCGGGCACAGCGGGCGGCGAGCTCGTGCTCGGCGCACAGCCGGTAGCCCTCGCCGAGGACGAGCAGGGCCGCCGAGCGCAGCGCGGCGGAGCCGCAGGAGCGCGCGAGGTGCCCGGCCGCGAGCGCCTGCTCGACCGCGCGTCCCCCCTCGCCGCGCAGGGCGGCCCAGCGCGCCCGGAGCAGCGCGGCGCGGCAGGCCTGGGCTTGGCCCGAGCGTGTCCCCGGCGGCGCGCCGAGGGCGTCGAGCCGGGAAGCGACCGCGGGGAAGGTGCCGCAGGCCAGGGCATGGGCCGCCTCATCGAGCAGGCAGTCGCGGCGGATCCCGGCGTCGCCTCCGGGAAAGGCCTCGCGGGCCTCGGCGAGCAGCGCCCGGGCCCGCTCGGCCAGGCCCGCCCCGGCCAGGTAGGCCGCGTAGCGGCGCAGGAGCGCGAGCAGGGCGTCCGCGTCCCCGGCCTTGCGGGCGAGCACGACGCCGTGCATCGCGAGCTCGGCGGCGTCCTTCCCGCGGCGCAGGGCCGCGAGCGCCCGGAACAGCGCGGCGAGCGGTGCGAGCGCGGGCCGGGGCGTGATCTTCGGCAGCTTCGCGAGCGCGGGCTCTTCCGCCCCGAGCTGCTCGAGCAGCGGGAAGTCCTCCGGGCCGAGCACGTCGCCGGTCAGGGCTGCGACCGCCGCCTCGAGGGGGCGGACGGCGTCCTCCCGCGCCGCCGGGGGGGCCGTCGCCGGGGCAGCGGCGCCGGCGCGCAGGAGGGCGATGTCGGCGCGCAGCAGCGCGTGGAAGACCTGCGCCGCGAGGTCTCCATCCGGCTCACCGAGCGCCCCCTCCGCGGCCGCGAGCTCGCCGCAGGCGGCCAGCGCCTCCGCGCGCAGCCGCGTGAGGTCGGCGCTCGCGGGCGGGCTCGCGGGCGGTGCATCCCCGGCGCTGGTCGCCGCCCCCGCGCGCGCCGTTTCCCCCGCGTCCGCCGCAGCCCCGGCCTCCAACACCGCCCGCGCGGCCCGCACACAGCCCGCGTCCAGCAGCGCGCGCGCCGCTCTCCCGGCGTCGCCCTCGCCGAGAGCGCGCAGCGCGGAGAGGTCGTGCTCTGGCGCCTCCCCTGCCTCCTCCGCACCCCACACCGTCAGCTCGGTGCGGGATGTTGCACGCAGGGCGCCCAGCTCGGGCTCCGCCCCCGCCAGCCAGAGCAGCAGCGGCGCGCCCGCGCAGCGCGCGCTCAGCCCGAGGAACAGCGCGCGCCAGCCCCGGTCGTAGGCCTCGAAGGGGCCCGCGAAGAGGAGCAGCGGACGCCGCGCCGCGAGCTGTCGCAGCAGATCGGAGCAGGCCTCGACAACGCGCGCCCGGCGCTCCCACGGCAAGGGCTCCCGCGTCGCGGTGGCCAACGGAGCGAGGTCGAGGCCGGCCGCCGCGGCCCGCGCCTGGAGCTGTGTCCACAGCTGCCAGCCTGCCGGCAACCCAGGGTCGCGAGGAACCAGCAGCTCGAGGTCGAAGCGCGCGGCGGCGCGTTCCCCCCACTCGACCAGGGCGGGACCGGCCGACGGCGGCGCGAGCAGCACCTGACCCCAGCCGTGGCGCACGCGGTTGACCAGGGAGCGGAAGACGGGGGCGAGGAGCGCGTGCACGGGCGTACCGGTTCGGGGTGGATCCCCCAGCTTAGGCGCTGTTGTAGAGGAAGTCGAGTTCAGGGGACCGGTACCCGACGCAGCACGCGGCGGGCCCGCGTGCCGGCGAAGTCTCCAGACGGGCTACAGCACCTTGCTGAGGAAGTCTTGTAGCCGCGCGGTCTCGGGGTTGTCGAACACCTGGGCGGGCGGCCCGACCTCGACGATGCGCCCGTGGTCCATGAACACCACCCGGTCGCAGACCTCGCGGGCAAAGCCCATCTCGTGGGTCGCGCAGAGCATCGTCATGCCCTCGTCGGCCAGGGCACGCATCACCTCGAGCACTTCGCCGACCATCTCCGGGTCGAGGGCCGAGGTCGGCTCGTCGAACAGCATGATGCGCGGATCCATCGCCAGGGCCCGGGCGATCGCGACGCGCTGTTGCTGGCCGCCGGAGAGCTGGTGTGGGTAGCTGCCCTCCTTGTCGGCGAGGCCGACCTTGGCGAGCAGGGCCCGGCCCTTGGCCGCGCTCTCCTTCTCGCCCCGCTTGCGCACCACGCGTTGGGCGATGGTCAGGTTCTCGAGCACGGTCAGGTGGGCGAAGAGGTGGAAGCGCTGGAAGACCATGCCGACCTCGGCGCGGATCTTGTCGATGTTGCGCTGACCGCCGCCGAGGTCGATGCCGTCGATCACGATGCGCCCGCGGTCGATCTCCTCGAGCCGGTTGAGGGTGCGCAGCAGCGTGCTCTTGCCCGAGCCCGAAGGGCCGATGACGGTGACGACCTCCTGCTCCTCGACGGCCAGGGAGACGTCGACCAGGGCCTTGACCTCCTGCGCGCTGCCGCGGGCGGGGAAGGTCTTGGAGATCTGTTCGACTTCAATCAGTGGCACGCTGGAGCTCCATGCGGCGGACGACGAGGCTGATCGGCAGGCAGATCAGGAAGTACAGGAAGGCGACGGTGAACCAGGTCTCGAAGGTCCGGAAGTTGGCGGCGTAGATGTTGCGCCCGCTCTTGACCATCTCGACCACGCTGATCACCGAGCACAGGCTCGAGTCCTTGATCAGCGAGATGCACTGCCCGGTCAGGGGCGGCAGGATGCGCTTGAGCGCCTGCGGCAGGATGATGTGGCGCATCGTCTGCAGCGGGCTCATGCCGAGCGCCCGGGCCGCCTCGCTCTGGCCGACGTCGATCGACAGGATCCCGGCCCGCACGATCTCGGTGATGTACGCCCCGGAGAAGACCGCGAGCGCGAAGCCGCCGAGCAGGAAGGGCCGGTGCGCGAACCAGACACTGTCGAAGGCCTCCGGCATGAAGACGTCGAGAATCGAGCCGAGCACATAGTAGGAGATGTAGATCTGCACGAGCAGCGGCGTGTTGCGGATCAGCTCGACGTAGCAGGTGCCGTACAGGCGCGCTCCCGCGTTCTTCGACAGCCGCGCCAGCCCGCCGAAGAGGCCGAGGGGCAGGCCCAGGACCAGCGCGAACAGGCTGATCTTCACGGTCATCCAGAGCCCGTGCAGCAGCTGTCCGGGCGCGTGGTAGTGACGTCCGTCGGGCAGCGGCGTCTGGCAGTCGAGGTCGGAGCAGCGGGGCTTGCCGACCTCGACCCAGTAGGTGTTGGTGCGCTCGCAGGCGGGACAGTCGACGTCGACGTTCTCGACGACGAGGGTGTAGACGACCGCGTCCCAGCTCCAGCCTTCGTAGGTCGCGAAATAGTAGGCGAAGGGGGCGATGGTCAGGCCGAAGAGCAGGCCGCCGACGAGGAGGGCACCGAGTGGGCTGCGGTAGAAGCCGCGCTGCACCTACTCGCCTCCGATCGAGTCCAGCCAGGGCATCTCGACGAAGTACTTGGTCTCGAGCTTCGCCATCGTCCCGTCGCTGCGCAGGCCCTCGATGGTCCGGTCGACGATGGCCTTGAGGTCTTCGGCGCCCGGGCGCAGCGCGATGCCGATCTCTTCGTCGGTGAAGGTGTCGAGCAGCGCCCGGGTGGTGGCCGGGTTGCGCTTGTGGAAGATCGCGATGTAGGGGTGATCGAAGACCATCCCGTCGGCGCGCCCCTCGGCGACCTCCATCGCCGCCTCGATCTGCTTCTCGAAGTCCTTCAGCGTCGCGTCGGGCAGGAACTGCTGGGCCGCTTTGTGGCCGGTGGTGCCGGTCTGGACGGTGATCGTGCGGCCGGCGGCGTTGAGCTGCGAGACCGAGGTGACCTCGCTGTCCGCCGGCAGCAGCACCGCCTGGCCGATCTCGTAGTAGGGCGCCGAGAACAGCACCACCTTCGAGCGCTCGGGGGTGATCGACATACCCGAGCAGATCATGTCGATGTCGCCGGACTTCAGCGCCGGGATGATCCCGTCCCACTCGACGTCGCGGAACTCGGCCTTGACCCCGAGGGAGTCGGCGATCGCGCGGGCGAGCTCGATGTCGAAACCGATCAGCTGACCGTCGATGGTCTTCATCTCGAAGGGCACGTAGCCCGGGTCGATGCCGATGCGCAGGACGCCGGCCTTCTGGATCTGCTCGACCTCGCTGACGGTCTCGCTGTCCGAACAGCCGCCGAACAGGACGAGGGCGAGCAACAAGAGCAGCGCGCGGCGCATGGGATTCTCCGGGGGAGGCAAAGGATCCAGGGTAGCGTCTCGGGTTGCCATTGCAATGAAATCCCCACCCAAAACCGTCTCACAGCGCCCCACGGGCATATGTGGAAAACTTGTGGAGAAGGACCCGCATCCTCCCCCGCACTGCAAAACACGGGGCGGTTGCGACCCGACCTTGAAGCGAGCGGTGTGGAAAACGCGTGGAGAGTGGCCCCCCGGGTGGCCTCCCAGCGCCGGTTTCCACCGTCGCCATCCCGCTTGGCAGGCGGGATGTGAACGCCGTGTGAAGGCTTGTGGAAAAGCACCCTCCGGCGCCGAGCCCCGGTGTCACGGTGCGCGGGCCTGGCGGGCGCGAGCTCCGGCCTGGCAGCAGCTTACGACTGGACGTGTCCGTTTCGCGTGGACAGTGACCTGCTCAGAGAGACGGACTCCCGGTCGGTGAGATCCCGTGAACGACCGGCCCAGGCCGTTGGGGGGAGAAAGAAACACGCGGCACGGCGCGTGCACCCGGGCCGCCCACAAGGAGGACCGCCATGCCCACCCCACGCTTGAGAGCCATACGTCCCCGCTTGCGTTTCTTCGCGCGTCGCTGCGAGCGGCACGGCAGCTCGCTGTTGTTTTCCCAGGGAAAGTCGACGGCGGTGCGCGGACGCGAGCTGTTCATCGCCCGCGGCACCTTCCGCGACCGCCACTACCGACGGCGGCAACGGGTCTACGTCGATGTCTCCGACTCGCGCTATGCGACCTGGGATGACGGGCTCGCCGCGGTGTACCTGCTCGGCGATCGCTTGCTGCTCCGGTTCCTGCCGCGCTGCACGACGGTCCCGTGGCGCGAGGTCGAGGTCGAGCTGATCGGGCTCGAGCCCGCGCCGATCCTGCGCCGCCTGCGGAGGATCTGCGTCGACCGGGTCCCGGTACTGACCGAGGTACCGGCGAAGCGCCGTGGGTGCCGCCGGCGCAGAGTCTTGACGGCGAGTTGCGAGTCTGCGCAGGGGAATCGGTGATGCAGCGGGCCGCGGTGGCTATACTGATGGAGAACATGCCTCACAGGACAGGCCGCAGTCAGCGATGCTTCGGTAGGCGTCGCCATGGTGGCAGGGCCCGGGCACGGAACGGACGGATTCCCCATGGCCGACGAAGCGACTGGCAGCAAAGAGAACGTCACCCTCGACCGGACGGAGGGCAAGGCTTCCCCCTTGCGCCTCGCCAGCGGCCGCACCTACCGCATCAAGGTCAAGGTCTTCACGGTCAAGATCGAGATGCACTGCGATCCCGACGATCCCTCGCGCACCGACGACTCCGCGACGCTCGAGAGCACGGACGGGAAGTACCGACGGACCGTCAAGTGGACCGAGGGCGAGAAGAAGGAGAACGGCGTCATCCTGAAGTTCAAGGACGTCAAGCCGAACAAGAAGTACAACCTGCTGATCGACCCCGGCGTCGACGGCGAGCCGTTCTACGCCTTCAAGAACGTCAAGGCGACCAAAGAGCTGCTGAAGAAGCACATGGGTGGTTGAGCGTCCTGCTCCGGCCCGACCAAAGGGGTCGCGCGCCTTCCGAGCAGGGAGCGCTCGATCCCGGCCTCGACACTCCCGCCCTGCTCCGGCTGCTCGCAGACGCTGAACGATCGGCCGCCGACCGGTACGCCGCGATCACCGAGCTGAAGAGCCGGGCCTTCGCGGACTCCGGCGTCCTCGCCCATCAGGCGGACTTCACGCGCGCCCTGCGCGCCGCCGGTCGCGCGGTGGACGGCGAGTCCGCACGACCGCGCTCGAGGCGCTGTCCCAGGCCGCGGATCGACCGACCCAGGAACGCCTGATCGCGGGCCTGCGCGACCGCACCGGGCCGCTGGTGAGCGCCGACCTCGCGCTCCGCACGCCCCAACTCTTCGGAGGATCCCAGATGCTGCGTCCCTTGCCCGTCCTCGCCCTGCTCCTCGCCTGCGCCGGAGCGCAGGAGCCCGAGCTCGTCTGGAGCCACGACCTCCGCGCCCCGTGCTACGGCTCGGGTGCCCTCGGAGACCTCGACGGCGATGGCGACCTCGAGCTGGTGTTCGGCACCTACTTCAACGACGCCCACGTCTACGCCTTCGCGGCCGAGGACGGACGCCTGCTGTGGAAGAAGCCCTCCCGCGGGGGGCCGCTCGACGCATCGGTTGCCCTGGTCGATGTCGACGGCGATGGTGACGATGAGGTGCTGATCGCCGACTCCGCCTACGGCACGCTCTACTGCCTGGACGGCGACGGCAGCGAACGCTGGGTCGGAAAGCTGCCGAGCGGCACCGACTCGCCCCCGTCCGTCGCCGACCTCGACGGCGACGGCGGGCTCGAGATCGCGGTCGGCACGATGTGGGCCGGGAGCGACTCCGGTCGGGTGTGCGTGCTGTCGGCGGAGGACGGTTCCCTGCGCTGGCAGCGCTCGGTCCGCGGCTGCGTGCAGACCGCGCCGGTCCTCGTCGAGCTCAACGGCGACGGCGTGCTCGACGTGATCGTCGGGTCGTGGCGAGGCGATCGGGGCGTGCACGCCTTCGACGGGCGCGACGGGAACCCGCTGTGGACCCACATCACCGAGGGCGACGACGAGTCGATGGGCATGTACCACGGGGTCGCCGCGACGGACGCGGGCCTGCTGCTGGTCGCGACCTGCGAGGGCGAGGTGCAGTGCCTGGACCGGACCGGCAAGGTGCTGTGGACGCGGGTGCTCGGCGAGTATCTCTTCGCGCCACCGACCGTCGCGGATCTGGACGGCGACGGCCAGGAAGAGCTGCTGGTCGGTGCGCGCACCCTGTGGTGCCTCGCGGTCGC
This sequence comes from bacterium, assembly GCA_030428695.1. The sequence goes on along the minus strand of JAUIEM010000070.1, from coordinate 8,256 downwards.
CGACGGGAAGACGCGCTGGGAGCACACGCTGCCCGGGAACACCGCCCGCGGGCCGGCGCTGGTCGACCTCGACGGCGACGGCGCGCGCGACGTGGTGCTCGGCGCCGGCAGCACCGCCCTCGCCCTGCGGGGCCGCGACGGCGCGCTGCTGTGGAGTCTGGAGCTGCGCAGCGGCGAGGACCGCTACGAGGGCCTCGACTTCGCGCCCCTGGCGGCGGACCTCGACGGAGACGGGAGCATCGAGCTGTTCCTGGTCTCCGGGCGCGGCCTGTCGGGTGACACCCAGGCGGACAACTACGGCCGGGTCTGGTGCCTGCGCGCGGGACGTGGGGAGGACGCGTGGCGGACCTTCCGCGGAAACCTGCGCCGGACCGGAAGCCCCGCTGGCGAGGTCGAGTGGTTCTGAGTCTTGGGTCACGGTCTCCCATGGCGTACACTGGCGCAGCGCCGCTCGCGGCGAGGCATGGAAGGAGCGCGCCGTAAAACCTGCCACGACCGACTCCCGCAAGCTGATGGGGCAGACCCTGCGCCAGATCGGGCTGCTGGTCGGGGCCTTCCTCTTGCTGGTCGTCTTCTTCCGCGAGCCCCTGAAGGCGGCCGGCCATTGGTTCTACGACACCGTCGGGGTGTGGGGCGCCTTCATCGGTGTGTTCCTCTCGGACTCCATCGGGATCCCGATCGTCCTCGACATCTATCTCGCCGCCGCGGTCGCCGCGGAGGAGCCGACCTTGCCGGTGCTGGTCGCCGGCTGCGCGGGCAGTGTGCTCGGAGGCTGCGCGGCCTACTTCCTCGGGGTCCGCTTCTACGACTGGCAGTGGCTGCGCGAGCGCCTGGCCCCCCTGGAGGGCGAGAAGCTCTTCGAGAAGTGGGGCGTCACCGCGGTCGCCATCGCCGCCTGGACGCCCCTCCCCTTCTCGGTGACCTGCTGGCTCGCCGGGATGTTCCGGATGCCCTTCGGGCGCTTCTTCCTGACCACCCTGCACCGCATCCCCCGGGCGCTCGTGACCTACGCCCTGCTCCAGCTCGGGTGGACCGCGGCGACCAGCGCTTCCTGAGGGGGGCACGATGACCTGCCATCAGGAGACCTTCGAGCTCGGGACCTCCGCCCATCACCAGGTCCTCGACATCACCGCACGCGTCGCCGAGGTCGTGCGCAACGCGGGACTCCAGACCGGCATCTGCGTCGTCTTCGTGCCGCACGCGACCGCCGCGATCACGGTCAACGAGAACGACGACCCGAACATCGGCGTCGACTTCCTGCGCGCCCTCAAGCAGTGCGTGCCCGAGCACGACGACTGGCTCCACGACCGCGTCGACAACAACGCCGCCGCCCACATCAAGGCCGCGCTGATCGGCCCCTCCGTGTCCTTGCCCGTCACCGCGGGCCGTCTCGCCCTCGGCACCTGGCAGAACGTCTTCCTGTGCGAGCTCGACGGACCGCGGCGGACCCGGACGGTGTCGGTGACCGTCCTGGGCTAGAAGCCCGGAACAATTGATAATCGAATCTCATTTTACATCTTCTCTTGCGCTCTGGTTTCCCGTACGATCCATTGTCGATAGTGCGATACCAAAATCGAGGAGGAGATGCGGATGTCCGGAGAGCGTACCCCATCCTGGGTCGACCGCGTGGGAGCTTGCCTGTCGATCGCTTGCGCCGTCCACTGCATCGCCACCCCGCTGGTCGCAGTCGCCGCGCCGTTCCTGACGAGCGCCTGGAGTCATCCGCTCGCCCACATCCTCCCCTGCCTGTTCGTCGTCCCGATGGGTCTGGTCGTCGCGCTGCAAGCGCGCCGAGGGAAGCGGCTCGTGCTCGCCGTCTGCGCCGTCCTGGGCGTCGTGCTCGTCACGGGCGGGACGTTTCTGCCCCTGCTGCCCGAGCCCGCCGCCGTCCAGGCTCGCGTCTCTCCCGACGCTCCGAGTCCCGCCCCTGCAGACGGACACGCGGACTGCTGCCCGCAGCTCGTCCGTGAGCCAGAGACCGGCGCCCTCCGCGTGCAGACCTCGGGCGCGGGCCTCGCCGTCCTGGGCGGGAGCCTGCTGCTCGCCGCCGCCCACCTCTGGAGCCTGATGCGACGGCTCCGCGCTGGCAGCTGCTGCGAAATGGATGCATGCGCCGCGAACCAGCCCGTTTGATTCCCCGGGATTTCGTCGCGAGGGCCCGGAGGCCTCTTGAGATCGGGCGCTTCGAGTCTTCGAGCAGCGGAGCCGTTTGTCCTGGCTGGCGCACCGTCCCGAGGCGAGCAGCGCAGGGCTCGAGGTGCCCGAGATCTGCGGCATCCGGGTCCGCAGCAGGAGTTCCGGTGAATCAAACGGACCAGGTCTCCCCCGCGTCGCCTCTCGTCTGAAGTCCTCCCCCCCTGCTGCTACAGTGTGCGAAGGCGCTTGAGCGGAGAGGGGCGGTGCGGCGCGGGATCCTGGTGGCCGGGCTGGTGTTGTGCGCGGGACTGCTGGCCTGGCAGGCCGCGTCGGGGACCCTGCACACCGCCGAGGCGCTGCGCCTGCGCTATCAGCAGCGGGTCGACAGCGCGCTCGACGCCCTCGAAGCCGAGCTCGCCGTCCAGCTCGAGAACCTGCCGCGGGCGCCGGAAGCGCTGCCCCTGCGCGCCGACTCCCTCGGGCTGCTCGCCCGGCCGCCCCTGCCCGCGCCGACGGAGGACAGCGCCGCGCTCCTGCTCGAGCGGGCCGCGCTACAGCGGCCTTCCCGGCCCGCCGCCGCAGAGTCGCTGCGCCTGCGGGTCGAGGCCCTGCCCGACCGCGACGCGCGCGGTCTCGCCCTCGCCCATGCCGCCCGCTGCCTGCGGGCCGAGGCCGCCCTCGCCAGGGGCGAGGCCGAGCGGGCCCTGGCGTTGTGGACCGAGCTCCTGCCGCGGCTCAACGCCGACGCTCCCCGCCCCGACCAGTGGGCGAGCCTCGCCCTCCTCCGCCGGCTGCGCGACGGCGCTCTGGCGCTGCGCGACCAGGTGCCGGGCGCCGCGTTCCGGGCCTGGGAGCGGGCAGACTCCCTCGCCTGGCAGGCCAGTCGCCCCCGGCGCCTGCTCGCCGCCCGCGCCCTCGGCACCTGGCTGCAGGCCGGCGCCCCGGGCGGGGGCGGCCTGTTTCCCCTGCCGGCCGATCCCGCCTGGCCCGCGCGCGCCGACACCGTGGTCGCCGTCGCCTGGCCGGAAGGGCGAGGGCTGACCGGCGCGGCCCTGGAGCTCGGCGGAGTCGCGGCCCGGCTGGCGGCGAGTCGCACCGCGGGCAACCTCGCGCGCCTCGGCCTCGGCTCCACCCTCGCGCCGCTCGGCGACACCGCCCGGGCGGCCGGAAGGCGCCGCCTGCAGGGGACGCTCGAGGGGCTCGAGCTGCAGGTGCGCGACCGCGATGCCGAGGCCTTTCTCGCCGCCGAGCGCGCCCGGCTCGAGGCCGGCGCCTGGCTGCTGGCGGGGGGCATCGCCCTGTTGGTGCTGCTCGCCCTCGCCCTCGCCCGGGCCGTGCGCCGCGAGCTGCGCGCCGCTCGCCAGCAGGCGAACTTCGTCGCGGCGGTCAGCCACGAGCTGAAGGCGCCGCTCGCCTCGATCCGCCTGCTCGGCGAGTTACTCGAGCGCGGCGGGGTCGAGGAGGAGAAGGCGCGCGAGTTTGCCGGCCGCATCGTCGGCGAGAGCACGCGCCTGGCGCGCACCGTCGGCGCGGTGCTCGACCTCGCCCGCATCGAGCGCGGCCTCGGCCCGGTGCGTCGCGAGCGCCTCGACCTCGCGGCGAGCCTCGAGCCCGCCTTCGACGGCTTCCGCCTGGCGGCCGACGGCGACGGCTTCGCCCTGGCCCTGCAGGTCGCCCCTGCGCTGCCGGCCGTGATCGGCGACCCCGACGCCCTGTCCGGGGCGGTCTGGAACCTGCTCGACAACGCGCGCAAGCACGCGGACAGCCCCCACACCATCGAGGTCGAGCTCGGCAGCGCGGGCGGGGGCGTCTTCCTCGCGGTGCGCGACCGTGGCCGCGGCGTGCCGCCCGAGGCCCGCGCGAGCATCTTCGAGCCGTTCGCCCGGGCGGGTGACGAGCTGACCCGCGACCGGCCGGGAGTCGGCCTGGGCCTCGCCCTCGCGCGGCGGGTGGCGGAGGGTCACGGCGGCAGTCTGCGCTACGCGCCGCGGGCGGGCGGTGGCAGTGTGTTCCGGCTCGAGCTGCCGGCGGAGGAGGGCTGATGCGGGCGAAGATCCTGCTGGTGGAAGACGAGGAGGCCCTGCGCTCGGGGCTCCGCTACGCCCTCGACCAGGAGGGCTACGCGGTGGCCGAGGCGGCGGACGGGGAGCGGGCGCTGCAGCGGCTGCGGGCCGAGCCGCCGGACCTCGTGCTGCTCGACATCATGATGCCCTGCCGGTCGGGCTTCGAGGTGCTCGAGAAGGCGCGCGCCGAGGGCTTCGCGATGCCCGTCATCCTGCTGACCGCGCGCGGCCAGGAGGCCGACAAGGTGCGCGGCCTCGACCTCGGGGCCGACGACTACCTCGTCAAGCCCTTCGGCCTGTCCGAGCTGCTCGCGCGGGTCCGGGCCCGGCTGCGACGGGCCGAGGAGAGCCCGCCGGCCGCGCCCGAGCGCTTCGCCCTCGGGCCCGTCCGCGTCGACCTCGCGGCCCTCGAGGTGCGGCGGGACGGCGCGCGCTTCCCCTTGTCGGTGCGCGAGGCCGACATGCTGCGCCTGCTCCTGCGCGAGCGCGGCAAGGTGGTGTCGCGCAACCGCTTCCTGCACGAGGTCTGGGGCCACGATGGCTGCCCGAGCACGCGCACGGTCGACCAGCACGTCGCCAAGCTGCGCAAGAAGCTCGAGGCCGATCCGGCCGCGCCGCGCTGGCTGCGGACGGTGTTCGGCGCCGGCTACCGGCTCGAGAGCTCGTAGGCCCGCTACACATCGACCGCCAGAAGACGGCATTGTGGCAGTTTTACATCCTTTGACATCCTCCTCACCAGCGAGCGACAACTCCCGCGTCCCCGGCTGCGATCCTGGAAACGCGAAGGAAGAACCCAAGGAGGCGACGATGCGGAAGGGACTGTGGCTGCTGGCGCTGCTCGTGAGCGGGAGCCTGGGCCAGGACAACATGACCGAGGCCCAGCTCAAGTTCGAGCAGGCCTACTTCAAGGAGCACTACGAGCGCGACTTCGACGCGGCCCGCGCACTCTACGCCGAGGCCCTCGAGCTCGCCGCCGGCTGGCAGCAGCTCGAGGTGCAGGTGCGGCGCGCCCTGGACGACCTCGACCAGAAGGCCGAGATCGACCTCGAGCGGCTGCACGCGCTGATCTTCTACGCCTTCCAGCAGGAGGACTACCGCGCGCATGTCGAGGGTCTGCGCCTGTACGGCGAGGACGCCCGCGACCTGCTCGGAATCGCCCTGCGCGAGGGCAAGCTGCCCGGTGTCGGTCCGACGAAGCTCGCGCCGGGGCGGGCCGTGACGCTCCTGTGCAGGCTCGATGTCGACGTGCGCGACGTGCTGCTCGACGCCCTCGTCGCCCCGGACCCGTACCTGCGCAAGGCGATCGCCGAGCACACGGACCCTGACCGCTACGGCGAGGTGCTGTTCGCGCTGACGGAGGATCCCAACCGTCAGGTGCGCGAGGCGGCCCGGAACACGCTGTTCCTGGCGGAAGCCCCCGACATCGCGACGGGCGTGCAGTGGTACGCCGAAGACAACAGCGAGACCGCCCTGGGCTGGTTGGTCGGCCGCGCCCCCGTCGAGCTGCTCGAGAACGTGCTCGGCCGCGAGGGCTTCGGGCGCAAGACGCGCGTGGTCGAGCTGGTCTGCAGCGGCGGACGCAGTCCCGCCGTCGACGCGGGGGTGATGGGATTGCTCGCCGAGCGCCTGCACGGCATGGACCGGACCCTGGCCCGCGCGGTGCTGCCGGACATGGAGAACCTCGAGAAGGAGGCGCGGCTGTTCCGCGACGACGCCTTCGCCGAAGACGTCGAGCAACAGCTCCTGCGCTGGTGCAAAGCGGGCGGGGAAGGCTGGAGCGAAGCCTACCCGCTGCTGCTCGGATGCGGAGGACGCGCGACGCTCGAGGCGATGGTCGAGACCGGCTGGATCGACGAGCGCCTGCTCGAGCGCTGCATCCGCCGCCTGCCCGGCGAAGAGCTCGCGGCGGTCTTCGCCCTCGTCGGTCCCGGCGAGATGCTGATGACCGCGGCGGAGACCGCGCTGGCCTACCACGGCCTGTCGGAGGTGCCGGCGGAGGTCTGGTGGATCGTGGCGGAAGCCCTGACCGAGGGGCCCCGGGCGACCGAGTTCCTGCGCGAGTTCCTGCCCGCCCTCTCGAGTCGCTGCGAAGAGCTCGAGCAGAGCGCCGAGCGGATGGCCCTCGCGCAGACCTACCGGCCCCTGATCGACGAAGGCTTCGCCCGCGACCTCGACGACGACGAGAACGAGGAGCTCGCCGAGTGCCTGATGCAGCTGGCGGCCTTCGACCCCCGCCCGGAACGTATCGAGCACGTGGTCGCGCTGCTCGCGAGCGACGCGCGCGGCGTCCGTCGCATGGCGCTCCATGCGACGTCCAAGGCGGCCGTCGAGCATCCCGGGCTGGTCCGGAGCGCCCTGGTGGAGACCCTGGCCGACGACGCCCGGAGCCAGATCTGGAACCACCGCGCCCTGCACTGGCGCCGTAGCGGCTTTCCCGAGGACCGCTACGGCGTGCTTCTCGCGCTCCCCGCCGACCTCGCCGGCATGATCATTTCCCACGTCGACGAGGCGACTCCGGCGCAGACCTGCGCCCTTATCGGGGAGGCGATGCTGTCGATCGAGACCAGAGAGGCGACCCGCTGGCTGCACGACCGCTTCGGACTCTTCCCCGAGCGCTTGCAACGCGAGATCATCGCCCGCTTCGCGGCCGAGCTCTACGAGCCGGCCCTGTCGCTGGTCGGGGAGTACTCCCTGCATCGGGACCAGGACATGCGCAAGGCGGCCGACGCCTACCTCGAGAGCATCGAGAGCCTGCGCGAACGCCGCGCCCGTGTCCGTCGGCTCACGACGGAGAGCTCCCTGCAGGACCAGCTGTTCGACCTGCTCGACACCGGCTCCGCCACGGTCGCCGCCGGCGCCGCCAAAGCCCTGGGCAAGCTCGGGGACAGGACCCTGGTGCCCGCGCTGCTCCAGCGCCTCGAGGCCCGGTCCGAGCCGGCGGTCACCGAGGCGATCGAGGCCGCGGTCGCCGAGCTCCTCGGCAACTGACCTACGCGGCCGAGCGCCTAACTCCGCGTCGCGAGGGCGGCGCAGGCGGCGTGGCGCGGGCAGTCGAGCAGGTGGTCGTTGACCATGCCGGTCGCCTGCATGTGGGCGTAAACCACCGTCGGGCCGACGAACTTGAAGCCGTTCCGCTTCAGCTCCTTGCTCAGGCGCGCCGAGCGCTCGGTCTTCCCGGGAACCTCGGCCAGGCTGCCCCAGCGGTTCTGGATCGGCGCCCCGTCGACGAAGCCCCACATCCAGCGCGCGAAGCTCCCCTCGCGTGCCTGGAGCGCGAGGAAGGCGCGGGCGTTGCCGATCGCCGCGTCGATCTTCGCCCGCGAGCGGACGATGCCCGCGTCGGCGAGCAGGCGCGTCCGGTCTTCCTCGCCGAAGGCCGCGACCCGTACCGGATCGAAGCCGGCGAAGGCGGCGCGGAAGGCCTCGCGCTTGTTCAGGATGGTCAGCCAGCTCAGCCCGGCCTGGAAGGTCTCGAGGGTCAGGAACTCGAACAGCCGGTCGTCATCGAACAGCGGCACCCCCCACTCCTCGTCGTGGTAGGCGACGTAGATCGGGGGCTTCTCGGCCCAGGGGCAGCGCGGCATGGCGGACTCCCTCGTTGGCGGCGGGACCACGGCGCTGTAGGATCACCGGCGAGGCCGTCGCGCGCAAGCGGAAAGGAGCCCGTGAACGACCCCTACGCAGCGATCGCCACCGGGCTCGGCGGGCAGCTGCTCCACCGTTGGCCCCTCGAGGGAGGCGTGTCCGCCGAGGTCGAGGCCCTCGAGCTCGCCCTGCCCACGGGCGGCCGGCGGCGCGTCGTCATCCGCCAGCAGGGGGCGGACTGGAAGGAACGCGCGGCGATCGCCCGCGAGCACGCCCTGCTCGGTGTGCTCGCCGGGCCTGCCGGTGCCCCGGACCCCGGGGCTCGACACCTCCTGCGCCCTGCTGCCGAAGCCCTGGTACGCGATGGACTTCGTCGAGGGCAGCGCCGCGCTCGAGGCTTCCGACTCCGCCCTCGATGCGATGGCCGCCCTGCTCGCCCGCCTGCACGCCTGTGGGGCCCGCCGCCAGCAGG
>JAUIEM010000566.1 GCA_030428695.1 bacterium | reverse complement strand
GATCGCGCCCGCCACGCTCGCGCGGCTCGACCTCGACGTGCGCGCCGCCGCCTGCGTGCTCGACCCGGCTGCCCTGGCCGCGTGCGAGCCGGCGCCGTCGGGCTACGCGCCGCCGCCGCGACACCCGCCGGCGCGCCTCGACCTCGCGTTCGTCGCGCCCTACGAGCTCGGGACGGACACGCTCGTCGAGGCGATCCGATCCGCGGGGCCGCGCACGCTCGCCGACGTCGAGCCGTTCGACGTGTTCCGCGGCGGCTCGCTCGCGGAGCACGAGCGTTCCGTGGCGTTCCATCTCGTCTTCCAGGCGAAGGACCGCACGCTCTCCGACGAGGACGTGCAACGCGCCCGCGAGCGCATTGTCAAGGGTGTCGAGGAGCTCGGCGCGCGCCTGCGCTGACGACGCTTGACCGGCCCCGCGCCCGGGGTACCGTGGGTCCAGCCGTGTCGGTTCCAGCGGTAGCCATCATGTGCTCCCGAGCCTTTTCCTCCGATGCGGGAACTGCCGTGTGAGCCTTCGGGTCCTGCCCGCCGCGCTGCGGGACTGCCCGACCGATCACTGTGTTCCCACCTGGTTTCGAACCAGGCATCGGGGGTGCAAGAATCTCCCTGGAGCCGGCCCGGTCCTTCTCCCGCCGGGCGGGCGACGCGCCCGCCCGGCGGGTGACCGCGGCACGCTCCGCGGGGTGACCCGGCACCCTCGACGGCCCGCGCCTCCGCGCACCGTGTCGCCCCGCGACGCGTCCTGGAAGACCGTCTCCGGCCGCCGTAGGATCGCCTCCCGCGGTTCACACCTGGGAGCGGTTCGATGGCGAAGACGTTGGTGGTCGTGGTGGTCGTCCTGGCGGCCGGGGCGTACTGGATCTGGGGCGGATCGAACGGCGGGGAGGCGCAGGCCGGCGGACGTGCCGTGGCCCTCGACCCCGCCGAGCTGGCCGGCCGTGCCGCGGCCGAGGAGCCGGTGCGGCAGCCCCCCCGCGGAGGGGACCGGGCGCCGCGCGGCCGGGATCGTCGCCGCGACGGGGCGGGCGGAGGGGCGTCGACCGTGACGCCTCCGGCCGGCGCTCCGCAGGGCGCGGCGGCGACGCCCGCGCCGGCGGAGGCCGAGCTCGAGGTGCCGCTCAAGACCGCGGCACCCGCCCCCGAGCCCGCGGCGGCCGCCGCGCCGACGGCGGCCGAGCGCGCGGCGCGCGTCGAGGCCGTCCTCGCCCGGGCGTCGCAGCTCCAGTCGGCGGGAGATCCCCAGGGCGCCGCGGCGGCCCTGCGCGAGGGCATGGCCGAGAGCACCTCGCCGGCCGAGGTCGCGCGGCTGGGCCTCTTCCTCGCGCAGCTCACGGAGAGCCCGGCGGAGGCCCGGCGGCTCATCACCAACGCGCTCCGGCGGGGCGTCGTCCACGGCGAGGAGTACGAGGTCGTGCGCGAGCGGCTCCGGGCGCTCAATCGGAGCGTCGGCAGCTCGCTCCTGGGCCTGCTCCGCGTCGAGCACTACGAGGTCCAGCCGAACGACAGCCTCTGGGCGCTCTGCAACCGGACCTTCCCGGAGCGGTACGGGGTCCAGCCCGAGGTGGGGCTCGTCCAGCTCGTGAACGGCATGTCGAACACGTCGTTGCGGGTCGGGCAGACCCTCGCCGTGCCGCGCGAGACGCTGAGCCTCGCCGTCGACCGTGAGAACCGCGGGATCGTGGCCTACCTGGGAGACGTCGCGCTCGTCGCGTACCGCGTCGGTCTCGGCAAGGAGGGGCGCACGCCGAGCGGCACCTTCGTCGTCGAGGTGAAGCTCACGGAGCCAGCCTGGTATCGGGACGGGCGCACGATCCCGTTCGGCGATCCGGAGAACATCCTCGGCACGCGCTGGATGGGCTTCGAGAACAGTCCCGGGGCGATGGGCTACGGCATCCACGGCACCGCGCACCCGGAGACCATCGGGAGCAACGAGTCGATGGGCTGCGTGCGCATGCGCAACGAGGAGGTCGAGGAGCTCTTCGACCTCGTGCCGCGCGGGACGACGGTCACGATCCCCTGACGGTCGCCCGGCGACGCGCCGTCCGGCGGGGGGGCGACGACTCCGGTCGGACGCCGTGAGCGGGCGGCGGCCCCGGGTTCCCGGCCTGGAATTCCGTCCGCGAGGCCGACGGCGTCGGGCGCCGCCGGGTGCGCCGGCCCGGGACGCCCGCGAGGGGGCGCTGTAAGTGCCCGCCTGCACAGGGTTTCCGGAGGCGTTCGAGAGGCATGGAAATTCGCCCCCGAAACGGCCCCCAGGGCCGGAATTTTTCGGCTCGGGGGTATTGCCGAGGGGGGGCGAATCGGTACTATTCGCCGCTCACCCACGGGTGAGAAAAAGCCAACCGAGGCGACGCGGCCTCCGCCCTGCGGACCGCGACCCGGCTCGGTGAACGGAGGTCCTCGGCGACGCCGAGCACCTCGCAGGCCCTGGCCAGGCCCGTCGATCTTTGAAATCTCGGTAGCAAGCTTGCTCGAGCGTGTGTGAGCAGCGCCTGCGGATCCCGTGTCCACTCGATGGGCGCGCCCGGAGGCGTTGGTCGATTCCGTGCGTCCGCCCGACCGTCCCGGTCGGCGCAGGGCGCCGCAGGACAAATCACTCATCATGAAGGGTTTGATCCTGGCTCAGAATGAACGCTGGCGGCGTGGATTAGGCATGCAAGTCGAACGCGAACGTCTTCCTTCGGGGAGACAAGTAGAGTGGCGAAAGGGTGAGTAATGCTTGGATGACCTGCCCAGGAGTTGGGGACAACAATCCGAAAGGATTGCTAATACCCAATGGTCCGGCCTGGCTACGGCCAGGTTGGTAAAGGTGCTTCCGCTCCTGGAGGGGTCCAAGTCCTATCAGCTTGTTGGTGAGGTAACGGCTCACCAAGGCGATGACGGGTAGCCGGACTGAGAGGTTGGACGGCCACATCGGAACTGAGACACTGTCCGGACTCCTACGGGAGGCTGCAGTCGAGAATCTTCCGCAATGGGCGAAAGCCTGACGGAGCGACGCCGCGTGCAGGATGAAGGCCCTCGGGTCGTAAACTGCTGTCACATGTTAAGAAAGGTACAGGTCTACCTGTGCTCTGACGAAGGCATGAGAGGAAGTCACGGCTAACTTCGTGCCAGCAGCCGCGGTAAGACGAAGGTGGCGAGCGTTATTCGGATTTACTGGGCATAAAGCGCGCGTAGGCGGCTCGGTAAGTCGGAGGTGAAAGCCCACAGCTCAACTGTGGAATTGCCCCCGATACTGTCGAGCTTGAGTGCAGGAGGGGTGACCGGAACTCCAGGTGTAGCGGTGAAATGCGTAGATATCTGGAGGAACACCAGAGGCGAAGGCGGGTCACTGGACTGCAACTGACGCTGAGGTGCGAAAGCTAGGGGAGCGAACAGGATTAGATACCCTGGTAGTCCTAGCTGTAAACGATGGGTACTGGGCAATGGTCGTCCGATGCGATCGTTGTCGAAGCTAATGTGCTAAGTACCCCGCCTGGGGAGTACGGCCGCAAGGCTGAAACTCAAAGGAATTGACGGGGGCTCACACAAGCGGTGGAGTATGTGGTTTAATTCGAAGCAACGCGCAGAACCTTACCAGGGTTTGAAATGCACGGATTAGCTTCCTGAAAGGGAAGTGACGCCTTTTGGTGGAACGTGCACAGGTGTTGCATGGCTGTCGTCAGCTCGTGTCGTGAGATGTCGGGTTAAGTCCCTGAACGAGCGAAACCCTTGCCGCTAGTTGCCAGCGCGTCATGGCGGGGACTCTAGCGGGACTGCCGTTGTCAAAACGGAGGAAGGTGGGGATGACGTCAAGTCATCATGGCCTTTATGTCCTGGGCTACACACGTGCCACAATGGTCGGGACAGAGCGAAGCGAACCTGCGAAGGTAAGCAAATCGCCCAAACCCGATCCCAGTTCGGATTGGAGGCTGCAATTCGCCTCCATGAAGCCGGAATCGCTAGTAATCGCGGATCAGCTACGCCGCGGTGAATATGTTCCTGAGCCTTGTACACACCGCCCGTCAAGCCACGAAAGCTGGGAGTACCCGAAGTCGTGTACCCAACCGCAAGGAGGGAAGCGCCGACGGTAAGCTCAGTGATTGGGACTAAGTCGTAACAAGGTAGCCGTAGGGGAACCTGCGGCTGGATCACCTCCTTTCTAGGGATAACTAGACCTGGCGCCGCCAGCGATGGCGCGCCTTGTAGAATCATCGGCACACGTCTTGAGCAAGCTTGCTACCACTTTCCGTACACCGGACGGTGTTCGCCCCGTGGTCCCTGCGCTCGACGTGAAGTCAAGAAGTGCTGTCAGCTCGAGCGGTCAGGGGCGTTCCTTAGGGCCTGTAGCTCAGGTGGTTAGAGCGTACGCCTGATAAGCGTAAGGTCCGTGGTTCGAGTCCACGCAGGCCCACCATCTCCATGCGGGGGCGTAGCTCAGCTGGTAGAGCTCCTGCTTTGCAAGCAGGAGGTCGCAGGTTCGAGTCCTGTCGCCTCCACCACGAGGCTCCGGTGTCTGGCGGTGAGAGCCGCCGGCGCGCTGCAACCCAGCGC
>JAUIEM010000069.1 GCA_030428695.1 bacterium | reverse complement strand
ACTGGAACACGCGCAACACCTTCCTGCGCGGCGTCCGCTACGCGAAGGCGTGGGAGGAGCACGAGGCCGGGCGCGGCCCGCGGCCGGAGCTCGACCCGCAGTGGGAGATCTACCGCGCCCTGTACGCCGGCGACGCCCAGATCTCGACGCACACGCAGATCTACCAGGTCGTGCTGACGACGATCTCGATGATCCGCAAGGAGCTGGGGCTCGACGTCTACATCGACCACGGCACGTTCGACGGATACCGCGCCGGCGGGCTGGCGTGGGAGGCCGGCGTGCCGGCGATCCTCGGCCCCCGCAGCGTCGACGCGCCCTCGTGGTTGATGCAGCGCTTCGCGGGGACCAACCCCGAGCGCGTCCAGGGCGTCGCCGCCGGCTACCAGGAGAACGGGCACCGCATGGTCGGCTTCAACACCGACTCGCCGGTGATCCCCCAGGAGGAGCTGTCGCTCCAGGCGGCCGTCGGCATCCGCTACGGCTTCGACGCCACCAACATGGAGGGCGTCCGCGGCCTCACGATCGTGCCGGCGCTGGCGGCGGGCATCGCCGACCGCGTGGGCAGCCTCGAGGTCGGCAAGGACGCCGACGTGATCGTCCTGACGGGCGACCCCGCCGACCCGCGCACGTCGGTCGAGACGGTCTTCATCGAGGGCCGCCGGGTCTACGACGCGAACGAGGGCCGCCGCTGGTGATCCGATGAGCGCCTCGCCCTGCTCCCTCGTCCTGTCGGCGGTCCTGCCGGCGCTGCTGTCGGCCCTCCCCGCCGCGGAGCCGGCGGTCGCCGCCGGTGCGCCCGGCGGCCCCGGGCTCGCGCTGCGCGCGGCGAAGGTGCTGACGGCCGAGCTCGAGGGGCCGGGGTTCGTGAACGACGGCGTCGTGCTCGTCCGCGACGGCGCGATCGAGGCCGTCGGCCCCGGCGACGGGCTCGAGATCCCCGACGGCTACGTGGTCGAGGACCTGGGCGACCGCTGGCTCATGCCCGGCATGGTCGACCTGCACAGCCACGTCGGGGACGGCTACGCCTTCGGCGACCTGAACGGACGCGTCTACCAGACCAACCCGGGCCTGCGCATCTCGTCGGCGGTGATCCCGGGCAACCGCGCGCTCGAGGTCGGCGTCGCCGGCGGCGTCACGACCGTGCTGTTCATCCCCGGGTCGGGCAGCAACTCCGGCGGGCAGGGCGTCCTGCTGAAGACGGCCGCCGAGCGCTACGAGGACATGCGCGTCCGCGACCCCGGGTCGCTGAAGATCGCGCAGGGCGACAACCCGACGCGCTGGGGCTACACGATGGGCCGGGCGCTGATGAACTTCCACCTGCGCGACATGCTGCGCCGGGGCCGCGCCTACGCGCGCGCGTGGGCGGCGTCCGAGCGCGGCGACCGTCCGCGCCCCGAGCGCCAGCTCCAGCACGAGGTGTTCCGGCACCTGTTCGCCGGCGAGACGCAGGTGTCGGCGCACACGCAGATCTACCAGCTCGTCCTGATGACCGTCCTGATGTTCAAGGGCGAGTTCGGGCTGGACGTCTACATCGACCACGGCACGTTCGACGGCTTCCAGGCCGCGGAGGTGGCCGAGGAGATGGGCGTCATGGCCATGATCGGCCCGCGCTCGATCAGCCGCCCGGGGTCGAACCGGGTGCGGAACGACCACGAGGGCGCCATCCAGGGCGTCGCGCAGGGCTACCAGAGCCGCGGGCACTCGCGCATCGGCTTCAACACGGACTCGCCGATCGTGCCGCAGGAGGAGCTCTTCCTGCAGTCGGCCATGGGCGTGCGCTACGGCTTCGACAACCGGGCCATGGACGCCGTGCGCGGCCTGACGATCGTGCCGGCGCTGGCGGCGGGCATCGCCGACCGCGTGGGCAGCCTCGAGCCGGGCAAGGACGCCGACCTCCTCGTCGTCACCGGCGACCCCTCGGACCCGCGCACGTCGGTCGAGCGGGTCTACCTGGAGGGCCGCAACGTCTACGACGCGCAGGGGGGGCGCCGCTTCTGATGCGCTTCCCGATCCACCGGCTGCTCGCGGCGGCCTGCGCGGCGAGCCTGGCGGCGTGCGCCACCGGGCTGCGCGCGCCGGCGCCGGCCGGCGGGCCCGCGCCGGGCGACGGGCCGCCGGGCCTGGCACTGCGCTGCGACCGCGTGCTGACCCTGGACGACGAGGACACCGTGCACGCGCCCGGCGTCCTCCTCGTGCGGGACGGCCGCATCGAGGCCGTGGGGGGCGCCGACCTCGCGATTCCCGACGGCTACGAGGTGCGCGAGCACGCCGGCTGGGCCATCCCCGGCATGGTCGACCTGCACACCCACATCCACGGGGGCGGGTTCGGGGACATCAACGACATGGTCCTCGCGATCAACTGCGACCTGCGCGCGTCGGCGGCGCTGCGGCCCGGCAACCGCGCCGTGCGGCGGGCCTGCGCGGCCGGCGTCACGACGCTGTTCGGCATCCCCGGCAGCGGCACGAGCATCTCGGGCTTCGGGGTGCTCTACAAGACCAAGAACACCGACGCGTACGGCGAGGCGGTGCTGCAGGACCCCGGCGGCATGAAGGTCGCGCAGACCCACAACCCCGAGCGCCGCGCCGGCGACCTGGGGACGACGCGGGCGGGCCTGTCGTGGGTGCTGAAGCACGTGAACCGCCGGGCGCGGCGCGCGCTGCGCGACGACCGCTTCGACCTGCCGGTCGAGAACCTGAAGCGCATCCACTCGAAGGAGCTGCCCGTCCTGATCCACTGCGCCGCCAGCCAGGGCGTGGCCGGCACCGTGCGCATGTGGAAGGTGGACTACGACACGCGCTGCGTCGTCAGCCACGGTAGCTTCACCGGCTGGAAGGCCGCGCGCTTCGCCGCCGAGAACGGCGTGCCGGTTAACCACGGGCCGCGCACGCTGGACTACTTCCCCACCCGCGAGGGCCGCCTGGTCGGCACGGGCGCGGAGTTCGTGAAGGCGGGCGTGCCGCTCGTGTCGCTGAACACCGACTCGCCCGTCGTGCCGCAGGAGGAGCTCTTCCTGCAGGGCTCGATGTCCGCCCGCCTGGGGGCGGACGCGTACCAGATGCTGCGCGCGGTGACCATCCACCCGGCGAAGGCGTTCGGGATCGACGACCGGGTCGGCAGCCTGGAAGTCGGCAAGGACGCCGACGTCGTCCTGTTCGACGGCGACCCGCTCGACCCGCGCACGCGCGTCGAGGTCGTCTACATCGACGGCCGGACCGAGTACGACCGCCGGCGCGACGGACAACTGTTCTGATCCACGGAGCGACCCATCATGACCCTCGAGAGAAGTCTTCCCGTCCTGCTGGCCGCGATCGCGTGGGCCGCGCCGCCCGCCGCGGCGGGCACCGACGGGCTGCTCGCGATCCACGTCGGCCGGGCGGAGACCATCGCCCACGGCACGATCGAGCACGCCGTCGTCCTGATCGAGGACGGCAAGGTCGTCGTCGTCGGCGAGGACCTGCCGATCGAGCGGGGCATCCCCGTGCTCGAGCGCCCCGACTGGGTCGTGATGCCGGGCCTGGTGAACCCGTACTCGCGCCTGGGCCTCGACAGCCGCGCCGGGTCGGGCTTCACCCCCGAGGTGGTCGCCTCCGGCGAGCTCCTGGCCAGCGACCCGGTCTACCGCGACGCGCTCGAGGCGGGCGTGACGACGCTGGGCCTCTACCCGCCCGGGACGGGCGTGCCCGGCATCGCCGTGGCCGTGCGGCCGCGGGGCGACACGGTCGAGGACATGCTCGTCTCCGACGCCGCGTACCTGAAGATGCGCTTCTCGGCGAGCGAGAAGGACAAGAAGCAGATGCGCGAGGGCTTCGAGAAGGCCGACGACTACCTCGAGAAGGTCAAGAAGGCCGTCGAGAAGTACGAGAAGGCCGTCGAGAAGTGGGAGAAGGACAAGAAGAAGAAGAAGTCCAAGAAGGACGACGACGACGACAAGGACGACAAGGCGCCCGACGACGAGGAGGAGGACGCCAAGCCCTCCTACGAGCCGCCGGAGGAGGACCCCCAGGCCGCGGTGTTCCTCAAGCTGCGCGAGGGGGAGCTGACGGCCCTCGTCTCGATCTCGAACGCGGCCGACTGGCTGCACCTGCTCGACGCCTTCGGCGACGAGGAGTTCACGTGGAACCTGCGCGTGCCGATGACGCGCGAGCTGGACGTCTTCCACGTCAAGGAGGCCATCGGCGAGGCCGGCAAGCACGTCGTGATCGAGCCGGAGATCTCGCTGCACCCGCAGACCATGCGCCAGCGCAACCTGCCCGCCGAGCTGCACGCCGCCGGGGCGCAGGTCGTGTTCGTCCCGCGCGACGACGACCTCGACGGCCTCGAGGAGTGGCGCGTGGACGTCGGGCGGCTGGTCGCCGCCGGCATGCCGCGCGACGCGGCCCTGCGGGCCATGACCCTGGGGGGCGCCGAGGTGCTCGGCCTCCAGGACCGCCTGGGCGCCATCTCCGAGGGGATGGACGCCAACCTGATCTTCTTCGACGGGGATCCGCTGGAGGCGACGACCCGCCTCCAGGCCGTGATGCTCGAGGGTGATTTCGTGCACGGAGACGTCGACTGATGCTGGCACTCGAGAAGCTGCTCCCGGGCCTCGCCGCCCTCGCGCTCGCCGCGGTTCCCTTCGCTCCCCCCGCGCCGGCCGCGCTCCTCTCCGGAGCGCCCGCGCAGGACGAGGGGGAGGGCGACGAGGACGAGGAGGAGGCCGAGGACGAGTCCGGCAAGGTCTTCGCCGTCGTCAACGCCGAGATCCACACCGGCACCGGCGCCGTGCTGCGCGACGCCTCGCTGATGGCGCGCGAGGGCAAGATCGTCGCGATCGGCTACGAGCTCGACCTGCCCGACGACGCCGAGGTGCTCGACGCCCAGGGCATGCGGGTCTACCCCGGCCTGATCGCGGTCGACTCGGCCAACCTGCTGGGCACCTCGCGCGACTTCGCCGACTCGGTGGACCCGTTCAGCCAGACGATGGTCCTGGCGCTGGCCAGCGGCATCACGAGCTGCGGCCAGTCGCGCACCGCGCTGAAGCTGAAGCGCGGCAAGATCGAGGGCGTGGTCCTGCGCGAGGACTACCTGAACAGCCAGACCTGGAGCGACCGCAACCCCGCGACCAAGCGCAGCCTGCGGGAGAAGCTCGCCAAGGCGGACGCGTACCTGCGCAAGTACCGCGTGTGGGAGGAGCAGGTCAAGGAGGACAAGGAGCTCAAGGAGCCCAGCAAGCGCGGCGTGGACACGACGGCGCTGAAGATCCTGAGGGGCGAGGTCCTGGCCCAGTTCTCCGCGGACGGGCGCAACGAGCTGCTCGGCATCGCCCGCCTGGCGCAGGAGTACGGCTTCCGCCCGGTGATCGAGGGCTGCCTCGAGGGCTGGACCGTCGCCGACGAGCTCGGCCGCGCCGGCGCCTACGCGATCGTCACGCCACGCACGCGGCGGGACAAGAGCGAGCGCGAGACGCGCCCCGGCGGCTCGACCATCGAGAACGCCGCCCTGCTGCACGCCGCCGGCGTCCAGGTGGCCGTCGTCCCCGGCGCCAAGGGCATCACGACCCTCGGCGGCATCGCCGGCCGCGACATCATCCACCTGCCGATCGAGGTCGGCTTCGCGATCCGCGGCGGCCTCCCCGAGGACGCCGGCCTGCGGTCCATGACGCAGATCCCCGCGCGCATCCTCGGCGTTTCGCACCGCGTCGGCACCCTCGAGGTGGGCAAGGACTGCGACCTCATCGTCACCGACGGCGACGTGCTCCACTACCAGACCTTCGTCCAGTACACGGTGGTCGAGGGCGAGGTGGTCTACGACAAGCAGGACGAGCTGCTGTACGCCCACATCCGCCCGCGCCCGGAGCCGGAGCTCGCGCCCAGCGAGCGCACGGACGCCGGCGAGGAGGCGGAGCCGGACGAGGACGCCGACGCCGACGACGAGGACGGGGACGAGGACGAGGACGAGGACGAAGAGGCGACCGAGGAGCCCGACGAGGACGAGGACGACTGACCCGCCCGGCGAGGCGCCGCTCCCGGCCGGCTCCCCTCGCAGGGGGGCCGGCCGTCGTCTTTCCACAGCCCTTCCCCAGCCGCCGGGGCGCCGCAAGGTGCTTCCCTGCAGGGGCTTACGGCCCCACCTGGAGCGGCTACGAACAGATGCCTAACCCCGCCGGGCGGCCTGGACCCGGATTGTCCCCCGTGGGTCGCCGGGTTATGGTAACTCCCGAGTTGGCAGATGGTTGCGTGCTCGCAGCACCCCTCCCGGAGATCTCCGGCCCCACCCGGAACCCCCGGAGGCGCCCCCTGAGCCCCGCGATCGATCCTCGACACTCCCCGCGCCCCGCCGACGACCGCGGCCCGCACCGCCGCAGCGGCAGCACGGCGGGCCCCGCGACCCTCCAGCACACCGGCGGACCGGCATGATCCTGCGCGACCTGCTGCGCCTGCTCGGGACCAACGGCCGCGCGGGGCGCCACCTGACCGAGGAGGAGGCGTACCGCGCCTTCGAGACGATCTTCTCGGGCGAGGGCAGCGACGCGCTGATCGGGGCCTTCCTGATCGCGCTGCGTTTCAAGGGCGTGACGGTCGAGGAGGTCACCGGCTTCGCCCGCGCCGCGCGTGCCCATGCCAAGATCCCGTGCCGGGAGATGCCCGACCTCGTGTGCGTGGCGCCCCCGCACGACGGCGTCGACCAGGTGCCGCCGCTGGACGTCGCCGCGGGGCTCGTCGCCGCCGGGGCCGGCGTCCGCGTGCTGATCGTGTCGGACCGCTGCGTGCCGCCCCGCCGCGGGCTGACCGCCGCGAGCGTGCTCGAGAGCCTCGACGTCCACATGACGTACGACCCCGACGAGGCCGAGAGCCAGGTGGCCAGGCACCGCTTCGCCGCCCTGGCGGCCTCGGGGATGCTGCCCGCCCTCATGGGGATGCGGCGCGTCCGCGGCGACCTCGGGGTGCGCACGCCGCTGGCGACCGTCGAGAAGCTGCTGGCCCCGCCGACCGCCGCGCTCCTGGTGGGGGCGCAGAGCGGCCCCGTGCTCGGGCTCGCCGCCGAGGTGATCCAGAGCCTGGGGCACGCCCGCGGCATCGCGATCCAGGGCGTCGAGGGCAGCGTGATCCCCTCGCTGCGCCGGCGCAGCCGCGGCATCGAGCTGGCGGAGGGCCGCCAGGTCCCGCTGAGCGTCGAGCCCGAGGACTTCGGCCTGCACGCCGAGACCGAGCCGGACATGCCCTTCTACGGCCCGCCCGATGAGGGCTACGGCACGGGCGACAACCCCAGCCTGGTCGAGACCAGCGGCCTCGTCACGCGCGCCGTGCTGTCCGGCGAGACCGGCCCCGCGCGCAGCGCCACGCTCCTGGGCGCCGCCCTCATCCTGAAGGCCGCCGGCCGCGCCCCGACCCTCGCCGACGGCGTATCCGCCGCCACCGAGTCCCTCGACTCCGGCGAGCCCGCCGCGATCCTCGAGCGCCTGCGGATCTGAGCGCCGCGGGCGCCTCACGCGCTCTGGAGCGCTTCTCCTCCGCAGAGGGCGCGAGGAGCGGGAGTCTCGGCGCCTCCGCAGGAGAGCGCCGGGGCCGCGGCCCATCCAGGGGCGCAGGGTCGCGCTCCTCTGGGAAGCGCAGATGGGCGTGGGCGATGGTCCCCGGTTCCTCGGCGCTCCCCGACGTCCCCCAGAGCGGGCCCATTGGCGGACCGAGCCGCTGCTGCCGGAATTCGCCGGATCCCGGTCTCCTCACCCGCCTACCTCCTCTCGGAACGGCAAGACGATCGCGTGCGGTTCGGCGTTCCCGACCGCGTGCCAGCCCCGACCTGAGGAGGGTCATCATGCAAACGTCCGTTCGCAAGTCCATGTGCTCCCTGACCGCCGCAGCGCTGATCCTCGCCATCTCCTCGTGTGGCGGCGGGGGGGGTGGCGGGTCCTCGGGCGCTCCCGCGACCCTCGCAGGCACGTGGTTCGGCGCGGGTGCTCGTGCAGGCGGCTTCGTCGAGGTGCAGGTCACGGTGGACAGCGGCAACGCGGTCTCCAGCATCCTCATCGATGGGTCACCCTTGGGAGTCACGGGCACGATCGAGATCGTTCCCGGACAATCGCAGATCTACTCGTACCAGCTCTCCGATGGCACGGAAGGCGGCTTCTACCTGGATCAGGCGGCGGGTCACGCCGTCCTTGCGGACTGGGACATGTTCGCTGTTCTGGAGCGCGGGGCCACGGCCATGCCCGTATACGGACAGATCGACCTCGGGGATTCGTTCGATGGCATCTCCGTCACCGTCGATCCCTTCTTCGAACTTGACACCGTGGTCTCTTCGCAAGCCACGCTGTGGGTCAGTGGTGCCTTCGACGGCTCCGACTCGGCCGGGACCGTGTTCTCCCATGCGCCCGGGGGCAATCTGATCCTCTTCGACAGCCACCACGGTAGCTGGGTCGGCCAGTACCAGTCGAATGGCCCGCTGGGCTTCTCGACCGGGACGCTCTGGGTGCTCATGAGTCCCGACAAGGAGTTCGCCGGGTCCTGGGCGTGCGATTCGAGTGGGATGTTCCCCGAGGACTGCAGTTTCGCTGCCTGGCGACGGAACTGATGTCCGGGGTTGCCGAGATGAGGACACGACCCTCCCGAGGTCGCGCCTTGGCGGTCACCCTGGTCGGCGCGGCGGCGCTGATCGCAGGAATCGCTGTTCTCGTTCCTCCGACCCGCCCCGCCGCGAACCTCATGCAGTCGAGCCCGCGCGTGGAGTCGGCACGCAGCCGGCGCGAGCCCGAAGTCGCCATGCTCGGCCCGGAGGCCGCTCCGCGCGCGGAGGTCGTCACCTCCAGCGTCGCGGAGGGCTCGCTGTGGGACGACTCCGGGCGGGCCGAAGCCTCCTGGGTGGTGGTCAAGGCAAGCGGACAGGCAGTCGGAGCATCCCGACCGCCCGCCAGTCTCCGTGTTCTGGACCGGGCTTCGGGGGCCGAGCTCGAGGATGTCGAGATCGCCTTGTCCCTGCCCGGTCGCCCGAAGCCCGGGAGTGTGTTCCCCATCGGATCGAGCCCCCGAACGGTGACGCGCGGAGCCGTTTCTCCGGTTGAACTGGGCCCCGCAAGGAGACAAGGCCCCGCCACGAGTGTCAGAGAGGCGTACTGGGTCCGGACCCCGCGGCACGCGTGGCAACGGGTCCTCGTCGATCTTCGGGCAGGCGGATGCTCGACCGTATCCCTCGACAGGGGACGGCAAGTGAGGGTCGCCTTGCCCGATCTGCCGACGACCGAGCCCCTCGAGGTCGTGCTCCAGCTGGTGGAAGGACCCTCCCGGGGTGCGGCGGGAAGCCTGCAGCTGTCGCGGCCGGTGCGGCCTGGGGGCCTGGTGAGGTTCGACAGCGTGCCCGCAGGATTGTTCAAGGTCAGCTTGGTGACCTCACGTCGTCCGGGAAGTGTCCTCGCCGAGAAGGAGGTGCTCGTAGAAGGCGAGCGCACGAACGTCCTCCTGCGGCTTCGGCACGGCCAAGGCCGGAGAGACGTCGAGTTGAACGGCATCGTGCGAATCTCTGACACCTGGCTGGGAAGCAACCCCGTGCTCGAGATCCGCAGGACTGGTGCCCTTGAGGCCTGGCGTCGGATACCCATGCTTCAGGACCCCTCCATGGGGGCGAACCGCTGGACCTGGACTGCCGGACTTGTTCCCGAAGGGCAGTACGAGCAGCGGATCGTCGCTTGCGGAGTCCACGAGATTCTCGAGCTGTCCTCCGATCGGACGGGCCCCTTCGTGCTGGACGTGCCGGACCCCGCCGAACTCCTCGTCGACGTCGTCGGAGGTGACCCAGAGCAGTCGGTGCCGAGCTACTCCCTTACCTGGCGGAGCAGAGGCGGCGTCGTGGCTCGGGGAGCGGCGCGTCCGGTTCCTGGCGTCGAAGGTCGATTCGCTGTGCTGGCACCTTCTGGCCCCCTCGAGCTCACTTGCAGGACCAGGAACAGCCTCGAGGCTTTGGCCCGTGCAGAGGTGGACGCTCGACCCTCGCTAGGTCGGGTCGAGCTAACCCTCTCCCCGGTCCCCCGTACGGGCTGGAAAACGCCGTGACACCTCGACCGCTCAGGAGCCCTCGTTCTCGATGACCTCCTCCACTTCGCCCGACTCCAACCGTCGCACTTCTCTGCCTAGCCGAAGGACCGCTCGCTGGTAGCGCTTGTTGGCAGCCTTCGTCTCGATGGAGAGCTCCTCCGCGATCTCCGCAAAGGGCTTGCCCATCCACCTGTGGAGCCAGATGACGTGCTGGTCTGCGGGTTCGAGGAGCTCCAGGGCCACACGGACGCGCGCCTTCTCCTCCTCCGCCTCCGCAATTCGTGAGGGTCGCAGGGCCGATGCGTCCTGTGGGCCGATCCTCGAGACGAAGCGCGAGTCGAGGACGACTTCCATGTCCCGGCACCGCTTGACCGCACCTGCATAGTCGGCCAGGTCGGCGAGGCGGTTGCAGACCATTCTGGCCAGGAGCGCGCGGAGCTGACGATCGTTGGCCGGGACGAACGCCGGCCCGTTCCGGAGCAGGTCCACGAGCACGTCCTGCACGACGTCTCCGGAGTCTTGGTTTGCGCGGAGCTTCCGGCCCATGCGCCGGCGGACGTGCTCGCGGAGCCACTCTCCGTGGGCGTCCAGTAGCTCGGCGAACGCGGATTCGTCGCCGGCATACCAACGCTCGAGGATATTGGTAGCTGCACGATCTTCCGTCATGGATGGACCAAGTCCCAGGCTTGCCTTGAATGGACCTGGAGTGCGCAGCTCAAGCGTTCTGGAGATGACTGCTGCGGGGTCCCGGCCGGAGTCACCGAGAACGTCATCGGCTCGACACGCTGATTCCGAGCCTTGCGGCGAGATCCACCGCTGCGAGCCGGTCTGCAGGCGTCAAAGCGTTCAGGTGTTCTTCCAAGTGAGTGGCAAGCCCCTCCGGATCCGGGTCGATGGATTCTTCGCCTACGCGAACCTCGTAGATCCTGAGCAGCATGTGCATGGGTCCCTCCGGGCCCATCCAGTCGAAGTTTCTCTTGCTCAACAGTCCGAAGGCGCGCTCGTAGTTGCGAGTGCAGACGAGAGCTTGCACCGAGGAGGCATAGACGGCTGGATCTTCCCATTCTAGGATCCGCTCGTCGCTGGTGCTCTCCAGCTGCGCTGCGCTGTCCGCAAGGGAGTCCGGGCTCTTCCAGACGACCCACTCCACGAACTTGAACTTGGCCCAGTAGCCGTCCGCATGATCGATCAGCTCCTCGTCCCGCTGTGCCAGGAAATACTCTCCTGCGTCGTCCCATAGGGTTCGCGGGTCCATGTCGAGCGACATGTCGGCCTTCACGTAGTCGACAATCAGGCTGGAACGATTGTAGCCGACTACGGGGTCCTCAGGGATCTCCCGGAGAGCGTCGTCGTAGCCGACGAGGGCCAAGTCGATCTGCATCTCCCGGTCGTGGAGCAAGGTCGGCCCTGCACCACCACTCCCATTGATGTCGTCGTGCAGAGAGACTCCGAGCAATACGGCAGGAACCAGAATGGGGCTCTTCTGGACGTCCCCGCTCATCAGGATCCGTAGCGCATCGGAAGGTCTCTGGAGGCTTCGATAGCTTTCTGCGAGGCCGAACTGGTCGAGCTCGCTCCAGGTCATCCACTCCCTGCCCGATGGCAGGACGAGCTTCTCTCCATCGAGCAGGCTCCTCCGCAGCTTGGCAGTGGTCCAGCCTATCGCCCCTAGAGCTTCGGCTCGTGCCAGGCACCGAACTGCCTCTTCTCGGTCGTGAAGGCGCTCGTGCATCTCGGCAAGTCGAAGCCAGCCGTTGGGGTGATCGGGACGCAGCTCCGTGCAGAGGCGGAAGAGCTCCGCTGATCGGACCCTTCGAGCTACCAAGTGACTTGCGTCTCCCCACTCGTCGGTAACTCGCAGGGCTTCTCCGTTTCGAAACGCCTGCTGCCAACGTTCCAGGTCACGGCTCCGGGCTTCCCGCTGACCGGCGGACACGGTTTCCGCGCCTAGGTACGACGCTACGAGTGCCAGTGCTAGCGCAGCGGCGGCGGCTGGCTTTCGCCGAATCCACTTCTCCAACTTGGCCAAGGGGCCGACCCGATGGGCGGCGACGACCCGCCCTTCGAGGTAGGCCTGGAGATCGTTCCCGAGTGCCTCGATCACTGGATAGCGGTCCGCGGGATCCCGGGCCATCGCGCGCTCGCATATGGCGCTCAGTTCGGCGGGAAGTCGGGGCGATAGCGATACTGGTGTGGGGGCCTCGCGCACGATTCTCGCGAGCATGTCGTGGTGGCCACCAGGACCTGCCGAGTCTCGATACGGGGGGTGTCCCATCAGCAGCTCGTAGAGCATCGAGCCGACGGAGTACACGTCCGAAGCCGGCCCGACCGAGCCGATGCGACCTGCCGCCTGCTCGGGTGGCATGTAGGCCGGGGTGCCGATGACGTCGCCGTCCATCGTGTACAGCGGCGAGTCGGTGTCCGAGTCTCGATGCTCCGTACGGATCGAGCGGATCCCCTCGGACCGGCTGGGCTCTACAGGGCGGACTCGAATGTCCTTGTGCTCCTCGTGACCCTCGATGTGGGCGAGGCCCCAGTCCATGACGTAGACCTCGCCGAAGCGACCGACCATCACGTTCGACGGCTTCAGGTCGCGGTGGACGACACCCTTGGCGTGGGCGTAGGCCATCGCCTCGCAGACGCGTCGCAGGATTCCGACAGCTCGCGTCAGGGTCCAGCCTTCTTCGCGTCGTTCGACCCGCTCGAGGATGCTCGAGAGGGTCTCCCCGTCGACGAGCTTCATGGTGAAGAAGACCCTGCCGGAGGAGTCGAGCCCCAGCTCGTGGACGGGCGGAATGCCAGGGTGGTCCAGCTGCGCGGTGACCTGGGCCTCCTCGAGGAAGCGGGCCAGCTTGCGAGGGGACGGGCGCTCCGCACCCGACAGCTCCGTGCCCTTGAGGAGTTTCATCGCGAGGGGCCGGTGGAGATCCTCGTCCCAGGCACGGAGGATCACGCCCATCCCCCCCCGCGCGAGCTCGCCATGGATCCGGTAGCGGCCCAGCGAGTCGCTGCGGTCCGCCAGCCGCTCCAGCAGTTGCGCAGAGGGGTCCGAACCCCCGGCGAGTCGCACCGTTAGGGCCGCGTCCTCCCCGTACTCTTCGACCAGTCGGCGAGCCACGGAGCCGACCCCGAGCCGATCCAGGAGGCCCTCCACGTGGTTCCAGTCGGAGTGGAGGTGGCGTAGCTCCTCCTCGAGCTCGGGGTGCTCCTCGATGAGGGCATCCAGGTCTCCGGTTTCTCCGGTCTCCTGCCGCTCGAGGAACGATGCGTAGACATCCAGCGCTCGTTCGCCTCGATCGGGGCTTGCGTCCGATGAACTCATCTCCTGCTCCCCCTTGCGCGTTACGCGCGTACCCTGAAACGGAGTGACGTGCTCCGCACCAAGAGAGGGTAAGGGCGCAGGGGCGAACCCGGAAGCCCCCGACGTCGAGCTGGGAGAGCCGCCAGAATGCAGTCGCGGCCCCGGCACCGAATAGACGGAGCCGGAGCCGCGAGGGCCCTCAACCGAGAGCTACGGGCCAGAGTCGTGTCGACCCGAACCCAGCCTACTGGTACCAGGCGTTGATCGAGTTGCTGAACACCTGGTCGCCGACCGGGTCGGGCTGCGTGATGCCCGGACCGCTCGGCATGTACGAGCTGGAGCTGGAGTACGAGCTGCCGCTCGACGCGGAGGCGGCTACCAGCCCGATGGCGAGCCCGCGGAAGAAGTTCGTTGCGAAGCTCGAATCGTCTACCTGTTTCCGTGTCTCCAGCTTCGACTTGAGCGTGTTCAGAGCCCAGCCGCCGTCGCCCATGGTCGCAGCCTGCTGCGCGAGCTCCACGGCAGCTCCGCGGTCCCCTTCGGCCAAGGCGATCAATCCTTGGTAGGCGGGCACCAGTCCGCTATAGGGGAACCGGTCGCCCAGGTGCGCGATCGTCTCCTCGGCCTCGGCGGGGCGTCCCCGGAGGAACTCCTGCTGAGCCAGGGTGTGCCGCAGTCGAGCGTCCTCCGGATACTTGTCGATCAGGGCCCGCAGTTCCGTGAGGCCATCCTCGCGCTCACCCTTCTGGATCCGACTCCAGATGGCTGCGTCCAGCATCGCGGTGCTTCGCCCGCGGACCAAGGCGTGCGCTCGCCGGTACAGGATCTCTGCCTCGGCGTACTCGCCCCCTGCGTAGTGCTCGTCCGCTTTCTCGAGGGCCACCGCGGCCTCTTTCAGGGCGTGGACCCAGGTGGTCGCCGTGGCTCGCATGGACTGCGGGCGGCCGTCTCGGAGGACCTCGAACAGGACCTCGTCGCCCTTGTTGACCAGGCTCTCCATGGATCGCGGAGTCGCACCCCCCGCCAGCTCCTGTCCGTTGATCGAGACGAGCACGTCTCCGGGCGAGACGCCGGCGCTCTCTGCGATCGAGCCGGCGTGTACTGTCCGGATCGCGCCGGTGGACACGTCGAGGTCCATCCCGAAGTACGGCCGTTCGTCCATGGGGCGCCGGAGTGGCTGCCCAAGCGAGGGCGGATACCCGACGTTGGGGTCGACGTCGGTGACGGGCGCCTCCAGCTCCCCGAGGGCGCAGAGGCGGTCGAAGCTGCTCGTCCAGTCCGGGTCCCCGCGATAGAGGCCCGCGAGCCGCAACCAGTCCTCACCCGCGACCCTCCGCTCGAAGTAGAAGTTGTTTCTGGCGATTTGCTCGGCAGTTCCGACAGCCAGATCCCGACGCCCACCCTTCGCCTCGATCAAGAACTTCAGGATCCAGCCGCGGGTCGAGGTCGTGTCGCGTTCGAGGTGCTCCAGGATCTGCTCGGTCGCATCGTCGAAGGCGCGCGACCAGTAGTGGGCGCGAGCCGCCGCGTACATCGCATCGGGATCGGTGGGACTGAGCTCCAGGGCACGGTTCGCAAGCTCCAGCATCTCCTGGCGGTCGGACTCCAGGAGCGAAGACCAAGCCAGGGCCCGTTCGTCCACACGGTAGTCCTGAGCGCGGGCTAGCTCGAGCACCCCCTCCTCGGGCTGGTTGGCCTGGATCAGGCGGTGGACGTAGGCGAAGCGATAGGGTCGCGGATCCTCCGCTTCCTCGATCTTGGCCTTGAGGGCCGCGGTATCCGGGTCGCCGACCTCGATCTCCGCCTCCGACAGGCCGAGCCGCTCCATGGCCTGGCAGCCGAGAGACGGAACGGCGATCAGCAGGGTCATCAACCAATGGGTCTTCAGGTTCTTCATGGGAGTCGTGTTCTCGTGGTTGGAGGACTGCCCTCCACAACGGGGAGCGCGCGCCCACCTGCCCTCGATGGACCGCATTTGTTCCTCAAGCACGAGCCAAGGCCTCACACGCCGGGCTGGGACTGCACCAAGAATCGAAGGAAAGAAGGGCCGCTGGGACCGGCCTTTCCGTTCCTGGCAGATACCCCTCGACGGAGGCCTGAAGATGGACCCGGATCCCCAGCAGCGAGCTGCCGAGCATGTTCTGCTCACGTACCTGGCGGGGCTCGACGAGGTGAGCGACGACAGGATCGAACAGTTGATCCAGGCCCACCCCGAGCTCGAGTCCGAGCTCCGCCTGCTCCACGCGGACTGGCTACGAGCTGCAAGCGTACTTTCCGAGGCCTGCGAGCCACTGCACGTCGATGGTGAGGTGAGCGCAAAGGGTCGCGTGCCCTCCGAGGTGCTGGGCTACGGCCGCTACCGCGTGGGCGAGGAGATCGGCCGAGGCGGGATGGGAGTGGTCCGCCGGGCCTGGGACACGAGTCTGCACCGTGACCTGGCCATGAAGTTCATTCGGCAGTCTGCGGCCTTGGACGAGGGCAGCCGAGTGCGACGCCTGGCGCGGTTCCACCGGGAGGCTCGACTCACGGCTCGCCTCGACCATCCTGGGATCGTGCCGGTCCACGAACTGGGCCGGGATCCACGCGGACACAGCTACTTCACCATGAGGCTCATCGTTGGCCAGACGTTCGCCGACATAATCGAACAAGTCCATGCCAACAGCCCCGAGTGGACTCTGACCCGCGCACTCTACTCGCTGCTCAAGGCAGCCGACGCAGTGGCCTTCGCGAACTCGAAAGGGGTCGTGCACCGCGACCTGAAGCCCGGAAACGTGATGGTCGGCGCCTTCGGCGAGGTGTATGTCGTCGACTGGGGCTTGGCGAAGGTCATCGGGTTGGCGGACCGGGAGCCTGACGATCTGGAGGTATGCCAAGGCGAGGAGCCTCTGGAGACGAAGGCGGGAGAAGTCATGGGGACGCCCGCCTACATGTCTCCCGAGCAGGCCAGCGGGGACTCGCGGGAAGTGGACGCTCGAGCCGATGTCTATTCCCTGGGGGCCATCCTACACCACCTCATTGTTGGAGAGCCTCCGTTGGCAGGGGAGCTCCACCGTGGCGCCCGGCGGGCAAGCGAATCTCGAGTGCGCTCCGCCCCCGAGCTTGTGTCCATCTGCGAGCGAGCTATGGCGAGGGATCCCGGGTCTCGCTACTCGACTACTCGGGAGCTAGCCGAGGACCTGCGGGCGTTCCTCGAGAACCGGGTCGTGCGAGCCCACCGAGTGGGTGCCTGGGTGGAGCTCAGGAAGTGGGTGACCCGCAACAGGGGAACCGCCGCGGCTTGCGCCATCGCGATCGTCTTTGCTATCGGTGGGCTCGGGGGAACTACCTACGTTCAGGCTGCTGCGAACGAGGAGCAACTCTATCTGAACGGACGCCTTGGGCGACTGAACGAGCAACTGGTACGCGCACGGGGGGCAGCCGAAAGGAGTGCGAGGCTCGCCCGTGAAGATCGTGATGCCGCGGACACCGCCTTGGACGTCTTCGTGGACATGTTCCGGCCGGCCTCGACCGATCTCACGAAGCCAGAGTCCCTCGAGCGGAACAGCGTCCTTCACCGCATGGCCGCGACCTACCAGACGCTCTTCGATCAGCAGCCCTTGAGAGCCGCGAGGATGGCACAGAGCGTGGGGCGAGCGTACGCGAACATGGGCCTTCCGAACCTCGCGTTCGGGCACTTGGAGAAGTCGCTGTCCCTGTTGCGCTCGCTCTTCCCAGAGGATCACATCCGAGTGATCCGGGCGAAGAAGGACCTGGCAGTGATCCAATCGCAGCGAGAACGACTCGTAGAAGCGAAGTCGCTCCTCGAGGAGGTCATCTCCACTTGCGAGCGTGTGTACGGAGCTGGGTCCGCCTTGACGCTCGAGGCGAGCGCGGACCTCGCTGGAGTGCTGTACAAGCGGGCGCAGTACGACGAATCAGCAACGCTCATGGAGCACGTCCTCGACGTGCTCGAGAAGCAGGGTGCGAGTACCGACCCGGAGATCCTGTCGGTCATGGCCGATCTTGCGCACGTCGAGTGGGCGCGGCAGCTGCCAGATCGCGCCGTCCGGCTCTGCGAGTCCGCCCTGGAGGGTCGGCGAGACGTCCTCGGGGAGTCCCATCCCGAGACGATCTCCTCCATCCAGGCCCTAGCTGGTATCTACCGCGACCAAGGTCGGCTCTCCGAGGCGGAGCCTCTGCAGCTCGAGGCCTTATCGTTGAGAGCGGAAGTGCTCGGGCCGAACCATCCGGACACCCTCCAGTCGATGCACCACCTGGCCAACCTCTTCTTGGTTCAGAACCGACTGGACGAAGCCCGGACGGCTTTCGAAGAAGTCCTCGAGCGGAGGGAACTCGTCTTCGGGGAGGAGCACCCGCTGTCCCATGTGTCTCGCAATAACCTCGCGGAACTCCTGTACAGGACGGGGGGGCAGGACAACCTCTCTTCCGCTCTGGAGCTATTCGATCGTGTGCGGAACGGCTTCGCACGGACCCGTGGTTCGCTGCATCCGAGCACCTTCATCGCGGAGAGCAACGTCGCGGCCGTCCTCTATGGACTCGGGCGGACAGAGGAAGCTCGCGGTGTCCTGGAGGAGGCGATCCCCCGGATGGATGGAGCGCTCGCGTTGAACTCCCCTGTCCGGTTGGGCGTCCTCAACCAGCTCGCGGTGATCCTGATGGGAGATGGTGAGGACGCGGCTCGAGCCCTCGAGCTGTTCGAGCAAGTCGTCGCGGGACTCGAGCATGCCTATGGACCCGATTCGCCCCAGACCTTGGTCGCTCGTAGCAATGTGGCGGCAGCGCTCTGCGGGATGGGGCGATCCGAGCAAGCGCTTCCCGAGCTGGAGGCGATCGCATCGGCCTTCGAGTCGATCCAAGGGGCCAGCGGCATGCACGCGCTTCAGGCGCGGGAGAATCTGGCAGACGCACACAGGGAGTTGGGGAATCCTGAGCGCGCTCGGGCCGTCCTCGAGAAGGCGCTCGACGCTCGCCAGCGGGGCCGAGCCGAAGACCGAGCCGGTCTCGCGCGAACGCTAGCAACCCTCCTCATAATCTGTCTCGACGAGCAAGAGGATCTTCCTGCCGCCAGGCTCTATGCGTGGCAACTCCGAGAGGTGAGCACTCCGGATTTGGCGGGGCACGACCGGCACACGCTATTGCTGGAGCGCGTTCCCGGCTTTCCTGAGGCAGGTCGATAGCATCCTCGTGGCGACCGTCGCCTCGAGCCTAGTGCTCCTTCCGAGATCGGAGGGCTGCGCCCAAGACGAGCTTGGCCTTGTTAACGCGTCGTCTTGCTTGCTTCGGAGTGCAGTCAAGTCGAGCAGCGATTGCCTCGTAGGAGAGCCCTTCGTAGGCCGACAGCTTCAGGGCCTCGCTCAGTTCGGCGTCCATGGACTCGAGCGCACTTCGCACCAGGTCGACTTCCTCGACCCGCTCAGCGACGGTGCTCGGCCCATCGGCTTCATCGGAGAGCGGGGACGGGGGCGCACCCGTCCGCTCCGGAGGGCTCTCGCGGTGTACGTCGCGCTTCTGGGCACCGAGAAGCCGGTAGCGGTCGACAATCTTGCGTTCGACGACCTCGGTGAGCCATCGCCGGAAGCGGACGTCGTCTCGATGATCGTAGAGGGCTCCGCGTTCCAAGACTCTCCTGCAGACGGACTGGACGATGTCCGCACTCTCCTCGCGGCCCCGCAGAACAGGACCCATGCGCCGACGGACGAGGGCGTGTGCCAGCGGCAGGTGTCGTTCGAGGAGCGACTGGATGGCGACGGCGTCACCGCTCGCGGCGGCCTCGACCAAGTGCGAGGGATTCTCGGACTGCACGAGGACAAGGTCGATCGCTGCCAGCTCACTGTCAACGATCGAGGGCCTGGTCGACGCCGCGCTATGGCTCCCCGCTGAAAGGCGCGTCGACCCGAGGTCGGGAGAGAGTGCCCCCCTGCGCCGACGGGACACCGCTCGGATCCTCCGATTTCGACTAGCTCGCCGGGTCTCCCGGGGGCAGCCACTCTCCCCCGGACCCCTCCCCCCGGGCGAGAATGGACTGCCGCAAGTGCTTGCGCAGCAGGAGGAAACGGCGCGACTCGCTCTCCGGGCGGCAAGGGCGGTCTCCGCGCTGGCCCCCCTCCGCTCTCAGGGATGCAACGAGAGATGCATCAGCTCGGTTGCCGCGAGCTCGCTCTCTCCAGACCTACGTGCCCTGTTGGGTGAGAGAGAACAGCCATGAGAACTTGCGCTAATCGGAAGGTGTGCCTCCTGGGGATCGTCGCGGTGTGCTGTCTGAGTAGTGGCTGCCGCGGACTGGGCAAGGCGTTCGATGGGTTCCTCACCTCCTCGGGTGGTTCCTCGAGCTCTGCCCGGGCCGACCGCTCCAAGCCCGAGAGCAAGTCGAGCTGGAGAGACAGCCAGGCAGGCCAGCAGTACACGCGTGACATGTACTCCACGGGCTTCACCGACTAGGGGCGACGTCAGGTCTCAACCGGAAGAAATCGAATGACGAAGGTCGAAGTGGTGAGACCGGTCTCGGAGCGCCGCAGATGGTCCTACCTTGCGAGTGCGGTCGGGGAGTTTGGCTTGCTCGCAGGGATCGTCTGGTACGTCTTGCGGGACGTATCCGGCCATTTCGACGAGCTCTCCTGGAGAGGGACACTGATCGTCGCCGTGGTCCTCGGCCTCCCATTCGCAACCTGGGTGCTCGGGTACGCCTGGGTGAAAGGGCGAGACGCCTCCGTGTTGCAGGGGCTCGAGGATCCCGGGAATGCGGCCGGCAATGGCCTCGGATACTCGAAGGAGGCGGGCGGCCTTCTCTTTGGAACGATCGGGCTCTTGCTCGTGGACTTCCAGTATCTCGCCCTCCTCTACGGTCGACGCGACACGATCATCGACGAACACCCGGAAGGCCAGATTCGAACCTACATGCTTGAGGAGCTGACTGCGCTCTCGGTCGGGGGGGTTGCGATCTTCTGTTGCATCATCCTGGTGTTCTTCTGGATGGAGCCGACGGAAGTGAGCTCGGACCTCGGTCGTGAGGCCCAGCGTCCGGCGTTCAGGGCACTGGTCGTGTTCCTTCGATGCATCGTCTTTCTTGTCATGCTGCTGCACCTCCCGTCCATCGTGAGTTCGACCCTCGAAATCGAACAAATTGTCCGGGCTCATGGAGGCGGGCCCCCGCCCATCGCGCAGCCGATCCGCGGCGCTGGAGAGTCCGGTGAGCACAAGGTCGCCAACGGCCAAGTGAATCCCACCGGGCGCTAGCCAAGTATCGATGCGGGGCCAAGTTGCCACCCCCCCGTAGTGCATCCGACTCAGCGAGACTGAGAGTTGCCTGCCACCCCTTGAATCCGGTAACGACGCGCAGCGGACTCCACACCCGCCGTTGGAAAGACGTTCGCCAGGGCCGCTGGCTACAGGTCGATCTCGTCGTAGATCCGCGCGGCTTGGTCGAGGACCTCGATCGTGGTGGCCGCGGGTAGCTCCAGCATGGTCTCGGCGAGCTGGACCAGCTTGAGGCGCGACTCCTCGGTCTCGGGGTGCTGCAGGCGGTAGCCGATCTGGTCCGCCAGGGCGACGATCGCGACGTTGGGGTGGCCGACGAGCTCGATGCGCGGCCCGTGGTGGTGGCGGATCGCCTGGACGACCTCCTCGGGGAAGTCCCAGCGCACCGCGACGAGGGCGCCGATCTCGGTGTGCGTGGTGCCCAGGATCTCCTTCTCGCTCAGGTGCACCGCCCGGCCGTGCTCGCGCGCGTCGCGGAACACCTCGAGGTACTCGTCGGGGAAGTTGTCCAGCAGCACGACCTTGCCGATGTCGTGGAGCAGGCCGCAGGTGTAGTACTCCTCGGCCGCCAGCTCGGACTCGCCCTCGTAGCGCTGGGCGATCAGCTGGGAGAGCTGCGCCGTCAGGATCGCGTGTCGCCACAGCGAGACGAGGTCGAAGTCGTCGACGTGGCTGAGGTGGTCGTACTGGTTCATCACCGACGCCTGCATGGCGATGCTCTGCAGCGCCCGCGCCCCGATCACCGCCGCCGCCTGCTCGGCCGAGCGCACCGGGTTCTGCAGCCCGTAGTACGGGCTGTTGGCGATGCGCAGCACCCGCGAGGCGATCGGCGCGTCCTGCGCGATCGTGGCGCCGATCTCCATCAGGCCGATGCTGGGGTCGTTGACCATCTGGTTCACCTTCGTCACCACCGTGGGCAACGTCGGGATGTTGACGGTCTCGACGATCCGCCGGATGTCGGCCTTGTTGAGCTGAGTGGATCCCATGGGGGCAGTCGGTCCGCGGCCCTCCCCACGAGGACCTCGCCGGTTCTATCGGTCCGCCGCGGACGGAGAACTGAGGGCGAGCGGACACCTCCGCGGCCGCGCCGGCGGAAAGGTTTTCCCGGTGGGGGTCGTGCGCGCGCGCCGTGCAGGGATCAGTCGCCGAGCGCGCGCCAGGCGCGCGCGTACAGCTCCGCGCGCACCGGCAGGTAGCCCGGGTACGCTCGCCGCGCCTGCGCGAGGAGCTCGCGGCGCAGCTCGACCACGACCACGGGCTCCTCCGTCTCGACCAGCACCGAGCCGTCGGGTCCGAAGGCCGCGCTGGGTCCGCCGATCGGGACGCCCGCCTCGGGTCCGGGGCGGTTGGCCGTGGCCACGAAGCACGCGCTCGTGCGCGCGCTGGCCCGCAGCACGACCTTCCAGGTCTCCCACGTCGCGCGCTCGGTGCAGCGCGGGACGAGCACCAGCTCCGCGCCCGCCGCGGCGAGCGCGTGCGTGCCCTCCGGCCGGTTCGCGTCCGAGCAGATCTGCACGCCCAGGGGCATCCCGAGCCCCTCCACCGGCCGCGCGGGCTCGCCGCCGGGCTCGTAGTGGCTCGTCTCCCAGAACCCCGGCTCCTCGGGAATGTGGGCCTTGTCGTAGTGCGCCACGAGCCGCCCCTCGGCGTCGAACGCGAGCGCGCGGTTGTGACGCCGCCCGGTGCCGGGCTCGCGGACGATCGCCCCGCCGAGCAGGGCCAGCCCCGCGGCGCGCGCGCCGGCGGCGAGGCGCGCGTGGCGCGGGCCCCCGGGCTCCTCGGCGTCCTCGTCGCGCGCTTCTCGCGTGGCGGGCGACCACGGATTCAGGGGGATCTCGGGCAGCAGCGCGAGCTGCGCGCCCTCCGCGGCGGCGTGGCGCAGCCGCTCGACCAGGCGCGCGTCGTCCGCCGGGTCGGGGAACACGTCGGTGACCAGAGCCAGTCGGAAGGCGTCGTCCATGGGGTCCCGCCGCGCCGCGGGAGGTCGCCCATCGTAGCGCCGGCGGCGGGGCGCTACCCTCCTGGCATGCGCCGACTCTGCGTGTTCTGCGGGGCCAGCAACGGCCGGGATCCCTCGTTCGCCGCCAGCGCCCGGGACGTCGGGACCGCGCTCGCCGAGCGCGGCGTCGGCGTGGTGTTCGGCGGGGGCAACGTCGGCCTGATGGGCGTGCTCGCCGACGCGGCGCTCGCGGCGGGCGGCGAGGTGATCGGCGTCATCCCGCACGCGCTGGTCGAGCGCGAGCTGGCCCACCCCGACGCGACCGAGATGCACCACGTCGACTCGATGCACGAGCGCAAGCAGCTCATGCACGAGCTCTCCGACGGGTTCCTCGCGCTGCCGGGGGGCGTGGGGACGCTCGACGAGCTGTTCGAGTCCATCACGTGGGGGCAGCTGGGCATCCACCGCAAGCCGTGCGGGCTTCTCAACGTCGCCGGCTACTACGACCCGCTGCTGCAGCTGCTCGAGCGCGCCTTCGCCGAGGAGCTCGTGCCCGCGGCGAGCCGCCACCTGCTGCTCGCGGAGACGACCGTGCCCGCCATCCTGGACCGCCTCGACGCCTGGCGGCCGCGCGGCGGCGCGCGCTGGACGCGCGAGCCGGTGCAGCCTTGAAATCCCGCGGCGTGCCTGGTGGTCTGGTCGCGCCGATGGACACCCGTGCCTGGGCACTCGTGGCACTCGCGCTCGGGGCGGCCTGCGCCCCCGGGGAGCGCGTCCATGCCGCCTACCACGAGGACGGCGCGCTGCGCTCGGAGAGCGTCGAGGTGCGGCGCGGCGACGACTGGGTGCCGCACGGCCGCTTCGAGGCCTGGCATCCCGACGGCACCCCGAGCGAGCGCGGCGAGTTCGTCGACGGCGCCCGCCACGGCGAGTGGTCGCAGTGGCACCCCGGGCGCGTGCTCGGCAGCCGCGGCTCCTGGGAGAACGGCGACAAGGTCGGCACGTGGACCCTGTGGCACCCCAACGGACAGCCGCTGGCCACGGGCGGGCACGTGGACGGCGAGCGCTCGGGCCCGTGGACCGTCTGGTACGCCGACGGCACGGTTCAGGCGCGCGGCGCGTTCCTCGCCGGCCGCAAGGAGGGCGTCTGGGTCCACCGCTTCCCCGACGGCCGCGTCGACCTCGAGCTGACCGGCGTGTACGAGGCCGGCGAGCGCATCGCGGACTGGTTCCCGGAGGGGACCCGCACCCTGTGGTTCGACGACGGCACGCGGCGCGAGTCGTGCGAGATGCGCGCGGGCCTGCGCCACGGCCACGCGATCACCTGGCACCCCGGGGGCGCGAAGGCCTCCGAGGGC
Source organism: bacterium (assembly GCA_030428695.1). The sequence goes on along the minus strand of JAUIEM010000069.1, from coordinate 6,376 downwards.
GAGTACGTCGACGGGCTGCGCGAGGGCCTGTGGCGGTTCTGGCGCCCCGACGGCAGCGTCGACGAGGAGCGCACCGGGTTCTACCAGGCCCACGTCCTGGGCCGGGGTTGAGGGAGGCGCCATGACGAGCTCCGCACGAACCACCGCCGCCGACGGCACCCGCGCGAGCGGGATCTCGCGCCGGGGCCTGCTGCGCGCGGGCGTGGCGCTGCCCCCGCTGCTCGCCCTGGGCTGCCGCCGCGTCGTCGTCGGCGCTCCCGGTGCCGAGGCGGACGGCGCGCCCGCGGCCCGGCGCGGCACGGCCATGGGACCGGGCTCGTTCGCCGACGAGACGACGGGCGCCGACCGCTACGTGCTCTCGTGGTTCGACCTGGACCAGGCGGACCCGCGCGTGGACCGCGTCGAGCTCGACTTCCTGGGCCACGGCCTGGCCCTCGACCCGACCGACCCGACGCGCATGGCCGTCTTCGAGAAGCGCGGCCCGGGAGCCTGCGTGGTCGACCTCGCGGAGCGGCGGGTCATCGCGCCGATCCGCACCCCGCTGGTGCGCGAGTTCTACGGCCACGGCGCCTTCTCGCCCGACGGCGCGCGGCTCTTCGCCACCGAGACCGTCGTCGGCGACGGAAGCTACGACGGCGTCATCGTCGTGCGCGACGGGCGCACCCTGGAGGACCTCGGCGAGTTCCCCAGCCACGGCGAGTCGCCCCACGACTGCGTCCTGCGCGACGGCGGGCGCACGCTCGTGGTCACCAACGGCGGCGGGGACGTCGACGGGGGCCGGCCCGCGTCGGTCACGTACGTCGACGTCGAGACGCAACAGCTGCTCGACGAGGTGGTGCTGCCGACGCGCCTCAACGCCGGGCACCTGGCGGTGTCGCGCGCGGGCGACCTGGTGATCGTGTCCGCCATGCGCGACGGGCTGCCGCGCGACGCGCGCGGCGGGATCTCGTTCCGGCCGGCCGGCGGGACCCTGGTGACGGCCGAGAGCCCCGTCGAGGTCGTCCAGCGCATGCAGGGCGAGACGCTCAGCGTCGCCATCCACGAGCCGACCGGCGTGGTCGCCGCCACGAACCCGCTCGGGCACCTCGTCACCTTCTGGGAGCTCGCCACCGGGCGCCTGGTGTCGACCCTCGACCTGGCGCACCCGCGCGGCGTCGACGTGACCCTGGACGAGTCCGCCTTCGTGATCACCTTCGGCCGCGGCACCCAGCTCCTGCGGCTCGACGCCGAGACGCTGCAGCCCGACCCGGGCGAGCCGCTGCCCGGCACGCTGATGGCCGGTTCGCACGTGCGCGTGTTCGACCTGGCGCCGCGCGCCTGACGGTCAGCGCCCGCCGACCAGCCAGCCCGCGGCCGTGGCCGCCGCCGCCGGCGGCTCGCCGTCGACCAGCGCGCGCAGCACCGCCACCAGGTCCGCGTCGGCGGCGTCCGCCGGCGCGACCAGCACGGTCGCCGCTCCCGCGTCGAGCAGCACCCGCAGGAGCTCCGGCGTCGCCCCGCGGGTCAGCACGGCCGCGGCCCCCGACAGGTCCAGCTCGTCGAGCGGCGCACCCGCGTCGAGCTGCGGCAGCCCCGCCGCGACGCGGGGGAACACGCCGCGCGGACGACCGGCGCGCAGCCGGTCGCGCGGCGCGGCGCGGACGAGCGAGTCGCACGCGCGCAGCACGGCCTTCCAGCGGTCGAGCCGCGGCGGCGCCTCGCCGGCCAGCGGCTCGGCCAGCACGAGGACGTCGAGGTCCGCGCCCGCGAGCGCCTCGCGCAGCTCCGCCTCGCCCTCGAGCCGCCCGACGACAACCAGACCGCGCGGCGCGCGTGTCGCGACGCCGTCCCCGGCCGACCCCGCCCCGGGACGTTCCGGCCCGGCGCTCGACACCGCGCCGGCCTCGCCCGGCTCCCCGCTGGAACCGGCCGCGGAACCGGCCTCGCGCCCGGCCGCCGTCGACGGCGAGTCGGGGGACACGCCGTCCTCACCCCGCGCATCTCTGGAAGTCGACTCCTGCGCGGCGTCGCCCGCGGACGGGGCCGTCGACGCGCCGGGGGGCGCGTCCGGCTCGGGCCGCGCGTTCCCCGGCGCGGACTCGCGTGCGGCCGCCGCCGGCGAGAGGCCGGGGGCCGCGTAGGTCGCGTCGGGGAGCAGACGGACCTCGGCCGCCGCGGGCAGGGTCGCGCGCACGGCGTCGGGCAGCGGAGCGTCGAGGCCCTCCGCCGGGCAGACCAGGACGCGCGCCGCGTCCGCGAGGGTCGCGGCGAGCGCCGGCGGCGGCGCGAGGCCGTCGTCGACCGCGCCCAGCTCGAAGCGCTCGACCTCGACGACGCCGGAGCGCAGCAGCCAGGCGCGCGCCCGCGTCGGACCGCGGTGCGCGGGCTGCTCGACGGCCCCGTCGACCGCGCGCGGCGCGACCCACGGGCGGTACGTGGCCAGGTCCAGCACGACGGTCCCGGCGGGAAGGGCGTCGACGAGGCGCAGCAGGTCGGGCAGCACGCGGGCGCGCGAGGGGCCGTCGACCACGTCGACCTCCCACTTGAGGTAGCCGGTGCGCCGGCGCAGGTCGGCCACCTGCTCGACGTTCAGCGCGAGGTCCTCGACCCCGCGGACGTCCAGCAGGGCGCGCATCTGCGCGGCCAGGCCGCGGTGGCGCAGCACGTGGATCCACTGCTGGGACGTGCGGCCCCGCGCGAGCGCACGCTCGGCCGACAGCAGCTCGGGTCCGAAGAGCGCGCGCCAGCCGAGGTGCGCGCGGTACGCGAACAGCTCGCGCTCGGGCCGCGGCACCAGCGGCAGCGCCGTGTCCAGCACGTCGAGCGCGCGGCGCACCACCTCGCCGGTGAGGAGGCGCGCCTCGGGCGCGAGCGCCCACAGGTCGTCGCCCAGCGTGGCGCCGATCGTGTCCAGCGCACCGCGCGCGCCCCACCAGGCCGACTCCGCGTCGCCGGCGAGCAGCGCGACCAGGGCGGCGTCGACCGCCAGGTCCTGCGCGCCGAGGGCGGGGTCGCCGGCGCGCGCGGCCCAGAGGGAGCGCAGCGCCTCGAGCCGCTCCGCGGCGTCCCGCGTCTCGCCGAGCGCGGCCTCGAGGCGCGCGACGTTCGCGAACACGCCCAGGATCGCCGGGTGCTCCTCGGGCGTCGGCGCGGTGCGGCCGCCCAGCAGGATCTCGAGCTGCGCGATCGCGCCCTCGAGCTCGCCGGAGCCGGCCAGGGCCGCCGCCGAGCCGAGCGCCGCGCGGGCGAGGACCGGGTCGTCGGGGTCGGTGCGCGAGGCGCGCAGCAGCCAGGCCCGCTCGAAGGCCGCGAAGGCCTCGTCGAAGCGCCCGGCCTCGACGTGCCGCGCGCCCAGGGGCTCGAGCAGATCGGGGGCGGCCGGGTGGTCGCGGCCCGCCGTCTCCTCGAGGCGCGCCAGGCGCACCTCGAGCGACCGCGCGGCCTCGTCGTCGAGCCCGCGGCACGCGAGCAGCTCGGACAGCAGCGCCGCCGAGGCCGCGGCGCGCGTGGGCGGCGCCGCCACCAGGACCTGCTCGAGCAGCTCCGCGGCCTCGTCGAGCCGTCCGTGCCGGGCCAGCTCCGCCGCGAGCGCGTGCCGCGCTTCCTCCGCGAGGACGGCGCCGTCGGGACCGAGCGCCGCGGTGGCCCGCGCCGCGTCGCGCAGGGCGGGCAGCGCCGTGGGATCGCCCAGCGCGGCGGCGGCGACGGCCGCTCCCAGCCGCGCGCGGACCGTCCGCGGGTCCTCCGCGCCGTGCACCTCCGCCAGCGCCGCGGCGACCTGCTCGAAGCGACTGCGCGCGCCCTCGTGGTCCCCGGTGCGCACGTACGTGTCCGCGAGGAGCAGCGCGACCTCGAGGGTCTCGCCCGCCTCCGCGCCGTGCAGTTCCTGCAGGATGCCGAGGGCGCGCTCGTACGAGGCGCGCGCCTCGACCGGCCGGTCGTACTGCAGCAGGAGGTCGCCGTGGAGGCGGCACGCGTCCGCCAGCGAGTCCGCCAGGTAGCCGTCCCGGCGCTCGACGGCGAAGATCCGCTGGCGCGCGTCCTCGAGCCGCGCCGCGCGCTCCTCCGCGCGCGTCAGCGCCGGCGCTGCGCCCGCGCTCACGACCAGCGTCAGCTCGCCGCCGGCGCCGGGCGGCGCGCAGGCGTCCACCAGGTACGTCGTCTCGCCGTCGAGCTCCAGCGCGTCGAGCGCGGCGTGCGTGCCGAAGCCGCCGTCGTCGGTCGCCGCGACCAGCGCGCCGTCGGCGTCGCGCACGACCAGGTACGCGTCGAAGTGGTGCGAGCGCAGGTCGAACGCGTGCGGGCCCGCGTCGGCGGTCCGCAGGACGAAGCGGCGCGCGCTCCCGACGCGCCGCGCCGTCTCCGGCGGCAGGCCGGACGTGTCGGCGGCGGGACCGTCGGGGTCCACGGCGCCCGCGTACGCGGTCCCGAGGGTCAGCGGCTGGCCCGCGGGCGTCCCTCCCTGCGCCAGCAGCAGCCCGAGCCAGGCCCAGGCGGCGAGCATCATGCGGGGGATCCTACCTCGACCTGTTGCTCGGCGAGGTCGACGAACGCGGCCAGGGCGCCCTCGAGCGCGCGCTCGGCGTGCACCGCCAGGCCCAGCACGCGGCGCAGCTTGTCGATCTCCTTGATCCGCACGCGCGCGACCTGGTTGCGGCGCAGGGCCGTGGCGGCCACGTGCTTGGAGACGATGCCGACGCCGACCCCGGCGCGGACGAGGTCGACGATCAGGTGGAAGCCGTCGAAGGTCATGTCGGGGACCATCGAGAGCCCCGCCGCGTGGAAGGCGGACGTCAGGACCTGGTGCGACATCGTGCCGGGCTCGATGGCGAGCATGCGCTCGGCGGCGAACTCCTCGAGGCTGCGCGAGCGACCCGCGAACGGGTGCTCCGGCGGCACGATGCCGACGAAGTAGTCGAGCCACATGGGCGTCAGCCGCAGCTCCGGGTGCACCCGGGGCAGCATGCAGAGGCCCGCGTCGTGGCGACCTTCGCGCAGCCCGTTCAGGATGTCGGGGGACGAGGCCGTGTGGACGTGCACGCGCACGGCGGGGTGGCGCCGCTGGAAGCGCTGCACGATGCGCGGGAAGCGCTTCAGCACGACGCTGTCGGCGACGGCCACGTTGAGGCTGCCGGTGGCCTGGCCGGGCTCGACGCGCGCGCTGTCGGCGAGCTCCCCGACCCTCGCGAGGATCACGCGGGCGCGGTCCAGGCTCTCGCGGCCGAAGGTGGTCAGCTCGACGCGGCGGCCCAGGCGGTCGAACAGCGGCCGGCCGAGCTCCACCTCGAGGGCCTTCACCTGGCGGCTCAGCGTCGGCTGGGTGGAGACCAGCTTGGCCGCCGCGCGGCTGAATCCGCCGGCCTCGGCGACGGCCACGAAGGCCGCGAGCTGGGAGAGGTCCATGCCGCAGAATAATCCACTCCGCGAATCCCTCCATGCCTTGCCATACCGGAAGCTGATGGCTCGGCGAGGCGCGCGAGGGCCCCGGGAGCGTGCCGCGGTCGCGGTCCGCGGCCTCTCGCCGGCGGCGCGTCCGCGCCTCAGAGCGAGGCCGGTTCCAGCGGGGGGGCGAGGACGATCCGGTCCGCGGGCTGGTCGGGCCGCGGCGCGATGCGCACCCAGCCACGGTGGCGGACCTCGATCGAGCCGGGCCGGCTCGGGAGGGTCAGGCGCGCCCGGCCGGAGCGGTCGGTGACGGCCACGCGGGCGCCGTCGGCGAGCAGCTCCACGTCCGCCAGCGGGCGTCCCTCGACGTCCCGCACCTCCAGCTCGGTGCCCCAGCCGGGCTGCAGCTCGACGGTGACGAGCGCCTCGCCGGAGAACGCGTCGGTGAACCCGAAGGCGGGGGCGAACCCGGGCGCGTCGATGCGCCAGCCGACGCCCGGCGGGGGGGCCTGCTCGACCAGCGGCTCGCTCGAGACGTGCTCGCCGAGCGGCAGCGGGAACGCCGCCCGTGCGCGGGCGGCCGAGAGTGTGTAGTGGCGCAGCTCTCGACCGGTGGCGACGTCGAGCACGCGGAACCCGAAGCCGCTGCCGGGCTTGCGCCGCACCGGGACCTCGACGGCGGCCCCGCCGGGCTCGACCAGGACCTGGCCCGGCACCGTGAACTCCGCCGGCGGGTCCGTCCGGACGACCACGGGGTCGGTCGGCAGGTCCCGGAGGGTGAACGAGAGGGCCGAGGGGCCGTCGCCGGCCACCGGCTTCAGGCAGGCCTCGGAGCTTGCCCGGCTGCCGCAGGGGGCGCTGGGCAGCCGCCGGCTCCAGGCGGCGCCGTCCGTGTCGGTCGAGCGCACCTCCACGGCGAACGGATCTCCGGGCGGACGCCCGGGCGCATCGGCGGAGGGGCCGCGCGACATCCCGTGGGGAGGGCCGTCGGCGAACACGTACCGGACCCGCA